>JBDSAP010000346.1:0-35358 GCA_039922055.1 Ferruginibacter sp. | reverse complement strand
GGCTAATTACTTTAACACATTATCGCTCCGGGAAAAATTGAGCCAGTTGGGCGTATGTGAATTTATGGACAAGAGCGAATTTACAGATGGGGTAAATGAATTGAAAGGGAAAAAAATTGTGATCGTTGGATGTGGTGCCCAGGGGCTAAACCAGGGATTGAACCTGAGAGATTCCGGCCTGGATATTTCTTATGCGCTGCGTAAAGAAGCCATTGAAGGGAAACGCCAGTCGTGGAAGAGTGCAACGGAGAATAATTTTAAGGTGGGTACTTATGAAGAGCTTATTCCTTCTGCTGATTTGGTTATTAATTTAACTCCGGATAAGCAACACACTTCCGTAATAAATGCGGTGATGCCATTGATGAAAAAAGGCGCTACATTATCTTATTCACATGGATTTAATATAGTGGAAGAAGGCATGCAGGTGCGTAAAGATATCACCGTAATTATGGTAGCTCCAAAATGCCCTGGATCTGAAGTAAGGGCAGAATATGTACGTGGTTTTGGTGTGCCTACATTGATAGCAGTACATCCTGAAAATAATCCTGAAGGGAAAGGGCTCACTTTCGCAAAAGCTTATTGTGTGGGCACGGGCGGGCATAAGGCCGGTGTGTTGAGGTCTTCGTTTGTTGCTGAAGTAAAGTCTGACCTAATGGGCGAGCAAACAATATTGTGTGGCTTGTTGCAAACCGGGTCAATACTTTGTTTTGACAAGATGATTGAGAAAGGAATCGATGCTGGCTATGCTTCCAAACTGATACAATATGGCTGGGAAGTAGTTACCGAAGCTTTAAAGCAAGGTGGAATTACGGCAATGATGGACAGGCTTTCTAATCCCGCAAAGATTAAAGCATTTCAATTATCGGAGGAATTAAAAGATATTATGAGGCCGCTGTTTCAAAAGCACCAGGATGATATCATGAGTGGAGAGTTTTCTAAAACAATGATGGAAGACTGGGCAAATGATGATAAAAATTTATTGAAATGGAGAGCAGAAACCGGAGAGACCGCATTTGAAAAAACGCCTGCGGGTGACGTGAAAATAACCGAGCAGGAATATTTTGATAATGGATTATTAATGGTAGCGTTTGTAAGGGCAGGAGTTGAACTTGCTTTCGAAACAATGGTGGAAGCTGGTATCAAAGAAGAGTCTGCTTATTATGAATCATTGCACGAAACGCCTTTGATCGCAAACACAATTGCCCGAAAGAAATTGTTTGAAATGAACAGGGTGATCTCTGATACTGCTGAGTATGGTTGCTATTTGTTTGATCATGCGTGTAAACCATTGCTCGCAAATTTTATGAAGAAAGTGGACACAGATCTGATTGGAAAAAATTATAACACAGGTAAGGATACAGGTATAGACAATAAAACATTGATCGTGGTTAACGAGGTGATCCGTTTTCACCCAATTGAACTGATAGGCGCTGAATTAAGACAGGCTATGACTGAAATGAAAACGATTAGCACTGTTGCATAGTCATAATAAATGATTTACTGAATTGATTTTTGGAGACAGTTAATTAAATGAGCACAATATTAAATGATATCAACCAGGCTTTAAGTGCCGCCTCCTGGGCGGATAAGCTTGATTTTTCGGGTGCTGCACAGCGCCTGAAAAATGTTGTATCACGGACTCCGCTCATGTACAGTCATAATTTAAGCAGGCAATATCAGTGTAATATATTTTTAAAAAGAGAAGACTTGCAGGTTGTCCGTTCATATAAATTACGGGGTGCGTACAATATGATGAGCAGCCTGCCGAAAGAAAAATTAGAGCACGGTGTGGTTTGTGCAAGTGCCGGTAATCATGCGCAGGGTTTTGCTTATAGCTGCAAAAAGCTAAATTTAAAAGGAGTGATTTTTATGCCGGTGGTCACTCCTAATCAAAAGATCAACCAAACGAAAATGTTTGGTGAGGATTCGATCACCGTGAAATTGGAAGGCGATACGTTCGATGACTGTGCAGTTGCCGCAAAGAGATTTACGGAGGAAAATGGAATGACCTTTATTCCTCCCTTTGATGACTTGAAGATCATTGAAGGCCAGGCAACAGTAGGAATAGAGATACTTCAGCAGGAACCTTCGGTTGATTATTTATTTATTCCTATTGGAGGTGGAGGATTAAGCGCTGGCGTGGGTGCTTATTTTAAAACTTTCTCACCCAACACCAAAGTAGTTGGGCTGGAACCGGAAGGAGCTCCGGCTATGTACAAGGCCTTACAGGCGGGGCATCCTGTTACCCTTGAAGAAATAGAGCGGTTTGTGGATGGCGCAGCAGTAAAAAGAGTGGGTGATATTTGCTTCCCAATATGCAAAGAAGTTTTAGATGACGTACACCTGGTGCCGGAAGGAAAAGTATGTTCTACTATTTTAAAATTATACAACGAAGATGCGATCGTAGTGGAACCGGCTGGAGCATTGTCAATTGCTGCGCTGGATAATTATGCGGAAGCTATCAGGGGAAAAAACGTAGTGTGTATTGTTAGCGGAGGCAATAATGATATTGATCGCATGCAGGAAATTAAAGAACGTTCCTTGCAGTTTGAAGGCCTCAAGCATTATTTTTTGATTCGCTTCGCACAGAGGCCTGGAGCTTTAAAAGAATTTGTAAACCATGTGCTCGGGCCCGATGATGATATCACAAGGTTTGAATACATGCAAAAGCACAATAAAGAAACTGGACCGGCATTGGTGGGAATTGAGTTGAAATCTAAAGATGATTACGAAAGGCTTTTGAACAATTTAAAAAAATATAATATCAATTTTACAGAGCTGAATAAAAACGATAATTTATTCGGATACCTGGTTTAATAATTAAATTTGCGTTGATAGCTTGCTAATGCTAATACCTGTTGCAATCACAGTGAAGAGGTATTAATGAAAAAATGATCGTGAATCTGTGTAATCGTGGTTAAAAAACAAATTATTATGAAAGAAAATTCGGGACTGTACGATCCGCAGTTTGAGCATGACGCATGTGGTATTGGTTTTGTTGCCAATATCAAAGGAAACAAATCGCACCAGCATATTTCGGATGCGCTTACCATCCTTGAAAATATGGAACACCGGGGCGCCTGTGGCTGTGAAACCAACACGGGGGATGGCGCAGGTATCCTCATCCAGATACCGCACGAATTTTTCTTTGATGAATGTGTTAAGGTAGGCGTTCATTTACCAGCTTTTGGAAAGTATGGTGTGGGTGTTGTCTTTTTTCCCAAAGAAATTAAACTGAGAGAAGAATGCCGCGACATTTTTAACAGGGCAGCAGATAAGCTTGGGCTTGAGATATTGACCTATCGCAGTGTTCCTGTTAACACAACAGATATCGGTTCGACGGCATTATCGGTAGAGCCGGTAATGGAGCATGTTTTTGTGGCATGCCCGGATCATATCACTAATCCACTGGATTTTGAACGGAAATTATTTGTGCTGCGTAAATATGCAAGTCACGTTATAAATAATACAGTACGAAAAGATGCGATTGGATTTTATATCGCTTCACTTTCTTTTAAAACGGTCGTGTACAAAGGCCAGCTAACGAGCAGGCAGGTTCGCAGTTATTTTCCTGATCTGAATAATAAAAGAGTTGTGTCGGCTTTTGGATTAGTGCACTCACGTTTTGCCACAAATACTTTCCCTTCCTGGAAGCTGGCGCAACCTTTCCGCTATATCGCTCACAATGGAGAGATCAATACATTGCAGGGAAATCTTAACTGGTTAAAGGCAGGTGAAAGAGGCTTTGCGTCACCGTTCTTCAACAAGGAAGAAATGGAAATGATACTGCCGCTTATTACCGGTGTGCAATCTGATTCTGCATGTCTCGATAATATGATTGAACTGCTGGCGCTTACCGGTCGTTCATTACCACATGTAATGATGATGTTGATACCCGAAGCATGGGATGAAGATGAGCAAATGGATCCGGCGAGAAAAGCTTTTTATGAATATTATGCATCTATGATGGAGCCATGGGATGGACCCGCTTCTATATCATTTACAGATGGAAAAATAATCGGCGCTACGCTTGATAGAAATGGATTGCGTCCTTCCCGTTATTGTGTTACGCATGATGATCGTGTAATTATGGCTTCTGAAACTGGCCCACTGCCAATTGATCCTGCCCTGATAAAAGAGAATGGGAGATTGCAGGCTGGAAAAATGTTTGTGGTGGATATGGAGCAGGGAAGAATTATCAGCGATGAAGAATTGAAAAGTGACATTTGCTCACAAAAGCCTTATGGTGATTGGCTGAACAAATATAAAATACGTCTCGAAGAATTGCCTGAACCAAGAGTAATGTTCACGCATTTGGAGAGTGACCAGATATTTAAGTATCAGAAAGCATTTGGGTATACCACTGAAGATCTTGATGAAATAATTGCACCGATGGCATTGGATGGTAAAGAGCCAATTGGTTCAATGGGCACGGATGTTCCGCTGGCGGTATTGAGCGATGAGCCACAGCATCTAACTTCTTATTTCAAACAATTATTTGCACAGGTAACAAATCCACCGATCGACCCAATCCGGGAAAGAATGGTAATGTCGCTGGCAACGTTTGTTGGTAATAATGGAAACCTTTTGGAGGAAGATCCTTTAAGCTGTCATACTGTAGCTTTAAATCATCCTGTATTATCCAACCACGAATTGGAAAAAATCAGGAGTATAGATACCGGTGTTTTCCAGGCTAAGACTTTGCAAATGTATTACCGGGCCGATGGCAAACCAGATTCATTGAAGAAGGGACTTGCCAGGCTGTGCCGCTATGCAGTAGACGCCGCTGAAGATGGTTTTGAGGTACTGATATTAACTGACAGATCAATTGATTCGGAGCATGCACCCATTCCATCTTTGCTGGCTATATCAGCAGTGCATCATCATCTTATCCGTAAAGGTTTAAGAGGAAGTGTAGGTTTGGTAGTAGAAGCGGGAGATGTGTGGGAAGTGCATCATTTTGCCTGCCTGATTGGGTTTGGCGCCACAGCTATCAATCCTTATCTCGCTTTGTCCAGTATCCGCGACATGAAATTGAGCGGAAAACTGCAAACGGATTATGATGTTGAACAATTAAAAAAGAATTATACCAAAGCCGTAAATGATGGTTTATTGAAAGTGTTTTCTAAAATGGGTATCTCAACACTTCAATCTTACCAGGGTGCACAAATATTTGAAATTATTGGATTAAATAAATCCGTTGTTGATACCTATTTTACCGGCGCCATTTCACGTATAGAAGGATTGGGACTGGATGAAATTGCAAAAGAAAGTTTGGCAAAACATGCGTTTGCCTTTCCTAAAAAACAAATACCAGTTGATCGTTTACCTGTAGGTGGTATTTACCAGTGGAAACGTAAAGGTGAGTTCCATTTGTTTAACCCGCAAACGATTCATCTGTTGCAATATTCAACACGGTTAAATGACTATGCAACATTTAAGAAATATTCAAAGCTTGTAAATGAGCAGGGCGAAAGAGCTTGTACACTTAGAAGTCTTTTTCAATTCAATTATCATCGCCCTTCTGTCTCCATTGATGAAGTAGAACCAGCAGAAGGAATCTGGAAACGTTTCGCTTCAGGGGCCATGAGTTTTGGATCTATCTCTCATGAGGCGCACAGTACAATTGCCATCGCAATGAACAGGCTTGGCGGTAAAAGTAATACCGGCGAGGGTGGAGAAGATGAAATGCGTTTTCAGCCACTGCCAAATGGAGATTCTATGCGAAGCGCCATTAAGCAGGTAGCTTCTGCACGGTTTGGTGTTACAAGCAATTACCTCACACAGGCAGATGAACTGCAAATAAAAATGGCACAGGGTACAAAGCCCGGCGAAGGTGGTCAATTGCCTGGTCATAAAGTAGATGACTGGATTGGTAGAACGAGACATGCCACACCGGGTGTAGGATTAATATCACCTCCACCGCATCATGATATTTATTCCATTGAAGATCTTGCGCAATTAATATTTGACCTGAAAAATTCAAACAGGGCAGCCCGTATAAATGTGAAGCTTGTATCAAAAGCTGGAGTTGGTACTATTGCAGCAGGCGTAGCGAAAGCTAAGGCAGATGTGGTTTTGATTTCTGGTAATGATGGAGGAACAGGAGCTTCACCTATTAGTTCTATCAAGCATGCGGGATTGCCATGGGAATTGGGTCTTGCAGAAGCGCACCAAACTCTGGTAAAAAATAAACTGAGAAGCAGGGTAGTATTGCAAACCGATGGCCAGCTTAAAACCGGGAAGGATATTGCGATTGCAGCATTGCTCGGTGCAGAAGAATGGGGGGTTGCCACTGCGGCCCTGGTAACAGAAGGTTGTATTATGATGCGCAAATGCCATTTGAACACTTGTCCTGTTGGTGTTGCCACCCAGGATCCGCAACTAAGGGAACGCTTTACCGGTGATGCAGATCACATAGTTAACCTGTTCAAGTTTTTAACAGATGAACTGAGAGAGATAATGGCTCAATTGGGTTTCCGTACAGTAAATGAAATGGTGGGCCAGGCAGATTGCCTTGAGATGAGAGAGGGTATCAATCATTGGAAATACGGCAAACTTGATCTGTCACCAATCCTTTATAAAGAACCTGCTTCAATCTATACCGGTTTATTTAATAACGAAAAGCAGGACCACGAACTTGAAAATGTATTGGATTGGAAATTAATAGCCGCCGCAAAGCCGGCATTGGAAGAAGGAAAAAAAATTACCGCATCTTTCGATATCAAAAATACAGATAGAACAACAGGAACAATATTATCGAACGAGATATCCAAAAAATATCAATCTGCCGGATTACCGGAGGAAGCGATTCATTTTAAATTTACGGGTACCGCAGGGCAAAGTTTTGGAGCGTTTAACACCAAAGGGGTAACACTTGAATTGGAAGGCGATGCCAATGATTATTTTGGAAAAGGGTTAAGTGGCGCAAAGCTTATTATTTATCCTTCATCAAAATCAACCTTCGTACCTGAAGATAATATCATAATTGGCAACGTAGCATTTTATGGCGCTACTTCAGGTGAGGCTTATATCAGGGGCAAAGCAGGTGAAAGATTTGCTGTACGCAACTCAGGGGCAAGTGCGGTAGTGGAAGGAGTAGGTGATCATGGTTGTGAATATATGACTGGTGGAAAAGTCGTAATCCTCGGTGACACAGGAAGAAATTTTGCCGCAGGCATGAGTGGCGGCATTGCCTATGTGTATGATGTAAAGGGCACTTTTTACCTGCATTGTAATAAAGAAATGGTGGACCTTGATCCAATAGCGGATGCCGATAAGGATGATCTGTATCGCATGATCGATAACCACTTCCGGTACACAAAAAGTTCGGTAGCTAAATTTGTTTTGGATGATTTTGAAAATCAGCTAAAGAACTTTGTGAAAGTATTTCCCAAGGATTACAAGAAGGTTCTTGCAAAAGCATCTGTTATCCCTAAAGGGCAACTAAATCCTAAACGGTAGATGCAGATGCAATTCAGCGGAAAGCGAACAATATTAAACACACATTCAATTAAAAACCAGCAACTATGTCTAAGGCATAGTGCGGCATACGAAAATTTTTATGGGTAAACCAACAGGATTTTTAGAGCATACAAGAGAGCTTCCAACAAAGCGACCCACACAGGAAAGGGTAAACGATTATAAAGAGTTTGTTAACCGCTACACGGATGAGAAACTCAACCAACAATCCGGCAGGTGCATGGATTGCGGTATACCGTTTTGCCACAGTGGATGTCCCCTGGGAAATGTTATACCAGAGTTTAATGACGCTGTATATCGTAAAAGCTGGAAAGAAGCTTATGAAATACTTTCTTCCACGAATAATTTCCCCGAGTTTACGGGTAGAATTTGTCCTGCACCTTGTGAAACCTCGTGTGTGCTGGGCATCAATCAGCCTGCTATCACCATCGAGGAAATAGAAAAGCATATTATTGAAATAGCCTTCGACCAGGGATTTGTTCAACCGCAAAAACAAATCAACCGAACCGGTAAAAAGGTGGCGGTAATCGGCAGCGGACCTGCAGGATTGGCTGCAGCAGCCCAATTGAATATTGTGGGACATACCGTAACTGTTTTTGAAAGAGATGATGCACCCGGTGGTCTGTTACGGTATGGCATACCCGATTTTAAACTGGAGAAGTGGGTAATAGACAGGCGAATTAAATTGATGGAAGAGGAAGGCGTGATATTTAAATGCAATGCTAATGTGGGAGTTAATATAAGTATCAGTGATTTGCTGAGAGAATACCAGGCCGTAGTTTTAGCAGGCGGATCAACTATTCCCAGGAACTTGAACATTCCGGGCAGAAGCTTAAAAGGGGTATATTTTGCAATGCAATTTTTGAAACAGCAAAATGAACGGGTAGCTGGGAAAAAAATCAAGGAAGAGAATATTTTGGCAACGGGAAAAAATGTGGTGGTGATAGGAGGGGGCGATACTGGAAGCGATTGCGTTGGTACATCTAACCGGCATAAAGCAGCTTCGATCACCCAGTTTGAACTATTACCAAAACCGCCCGAAGACAGGACCAATTATATGCCCTGGCCCACCTATCCTATGGTGTTGAAAACAACTTCCTCGCATGAGGAAGGTTGCGATAGGAAATGGGCGGTAGCTACAAAAGAATTTATAGGCGATGAAAAAGGAAACCTTAAAGCGATCATAATGGTGGATCTTGAATGGAAAGTTGTTGATAATAAAGCAGCCCAATTTGTAGAGATCAAAGGAAGCGAAAGGAAAGTGCCGTGTGAATTAGCGTTACTTGCTATGGGGTTTGTTCATCCGCAGCATGATGGTTTGATAAATGAATTGGAAGTGGAGTTAGACGAGCGGGGAAATGTGAGAGCTTCTGAAAAAAATTATCAATCTAACATTTCAAGGATATTCACTGCGGGAGATATGCGTCGTGGTCAGTCGTTGGTGGTATGGGCAATAAAAGAAGGTAGGGACTGTGCACAGAAGGTTGATGAATTCTTAATGGGACAATCGTTATTAGAAACCGCAGATGGTAATGCCATCTCCCGGTACTTATATTGATAGAAATTTTTTTGATCAGATTAATAAAAAGGCGTTACACATGTAATGCCTTTTTAGTTATAATAGAATTTTTAGTACCACCTAAAAGTTACGCACATTCCTTCTAACCTTTTAAGTGGTATTTTAGTTTATTATCTTTCCCACTATTAGGCATATACGAAAAAAAATCAAAAAATACAAGATTTTACCCCGCCACGCCTTTTCCAACGGGCTTTAGATGTTTTCTGCTGATTTACCTCAAACGGTTTGTTTTATCAAAAAAATGGACGATTTTTTAATATAACTGTAGGTATAACCTCCATATCTTAAGATTATTTTATAAACATAATAAAAATAAATATATGTTATATTGTGCATTTTGGAAAGAATAAAGATGTAATTTCAATTTATAAGTTTATATAATAATTAATTAAATATTAAAAACTTTTTAAATCCTAAAAAACAATAAGCATGAGTAGAGTGACAACCAAATCAATTATTCCCTTTGCGGTTCTGATTGTTCTAGCAATCGGGGCAGCCTTTATCAGCCCCGAAGCAGATTATGTTCCGGGCCCCAAGGATCCTGCGTATAATGCATCCGACATTGCCTGGGTGTTAGTCTCAACGGCGCTGGTATTTTTAATGACTCCGGGTTTAGCATTCTTTTATGGTGGAATGGTTAATCGTAAAAATGTGATTTCAACCATGATCAAAAGCGTAGTAGCTGCCGGTATAGTTGGTATCCTATGGATCGTAGTTGGTTTTAGTTTAAGTTTCGGAGATTCAATCGGTGGTTTTATTGGAAATCCTAATACATTCTTATTCTTCAAAGGTGTAAAATCACATGCTGCGTGGGGTGGCGCTCCGTCGATGCCGCTTACGCTTTTTGCTTTGTTTCAATTAATGTTTGCCATTATCACACCAGGCCTTGTAGTTGGTGCTGTTGCTGAACGTATTCGTTTTACCTCTTATGTACTATTTATTGTATTATTCAGCTTGCTGGTGTATGCTCCGGTAGCCCATTGGAGCTGGCACCCAGATGGATTTCTTGCTAAAATGGGAGCCTGGGATTTTGCAGGTGGTACCGTTGTACATATTACCGCTGGTTGTGCTGCCTTAGCGGGCGCTCTTGTTTTGAAACGTCGTAAATCTCACCAGGAAAGAGCTGAAATTCCACCAGCTAATGTGCCATACGTTTTGATCGGTACTGGTCTGCTATGGTTTGGATGGTTTGGTTTTAACGCAGGATCCGCATTAGGCGCCAACCCACTAGCAGTTAATGCTTTTGGTACTACCAACACTGCTGCTGCTGCGGGTGGACTTGCCTGGATGTTCTTTGATGTAATTAAGGGCAAAAAGCCTTCTGTGCTCGGTTTCTGCATTGGCGCTGTTGTAGGGCTGGTAGCAATTACTCCTGCTGCAGGTTATGTTGGAATTCCGCAAAGTATCATAATTGGTGTGGTAGGTTCCCTGGTTTCCAATATTGCAGTGGGCATCAAACAAAAGTCAAGATTGGATGACACCCTGGATGTATTCCCTTGCCATGGTCTAGGCGGTATGGTTGGTATGTTAATGACCGGGGTATTTGCCAGTACTTTGGTACATGGTATTCCCGGCGGTCCTCAGGGTTGGGCTTATGGAAATTTCTCGTTCTTTTTAATCCAGTTAAAAGCGATGTTGATAGTAGTTGTTTACAGCTTTACTGTTTCTTTTTTAATATTTAAGTTCATCAATTTCATCTTACCGATACGTGTTAGTGCGGCAGACGAAGAAGAAGGTCTGGATGCATCACAGCATGATGAGAAATACCTGCAAGGTACTTTACTGGTGAAAAATGGCGGATCCCTGGAAGAGAAGGATGTTGATGCTGCCTTATAAACAAAAATAATATTTCACATAAAATTTAAAATAGTTATACCGGGGTTAATGGTGAACCTCTTAACCCCGGTATATTTTCAATTATATCGCAAAAGGCTTTTATCCTGATAACCTGGTTAAAGTTATTGCGAGCTCTAATCTTTTACGTTGCGTTGCTGCCAAAATTTGTCGGGGTATATAGATACCTTCTAACCCAATTATTTATAACTTAAATCTTTAAAATGAAGAAAACTTTTTTAGCAACAACGGGAATAATATTTACAATGCTAACCAATGTTTTATTTGCTCAGGACTCAACAAAACCATTGACTATCTCTGGTTCGGTAGACGCTTATTATCGTATTGGATTTGGCGCCAGCGGATCAGACAATTTAAATAATTTCACAAGTTTTACTAATTCAAATAATACATTTCAGTTAGGGATGGCTTCAATAAAAGCTCAATATACTTCTGGTAAGGTTGGTGCTGTTATTGACCTTGGTTTCGGGACAAGGGCTGAAGAATTTTCTTATGCAGATGAAGGTACCTTACGTGCAGTAAAACAGGCATACCTGTTTTATTCGCCTTCAGATAAAGTAAAATTTACTTTTGGCAAGTTCGGTACTCATGTAGGATATGAATTATTAGATCCCCAGTTGAACAAGAATTACAGTATGTCTTATATGTTTACAAACGGGCCCTTCTCCCACACAGGTATTAAAGCAGATTTCACACTAGGCGGCGGTTCCGGACTAATGATCGGGATTGCTAATCCAATTGATGTAACTGCTCCGTCGAACGGCAGCGATCCAAAAACATTGATTGCACAGTATAGTAAAGTGGGAGCTAAATATTCAGTATTCTTAAATTATGCGGGCTACTTCGGAGGGAAAATGTATAACCCTGGCGCTTCCTCACTTAATCAGATCGGTTTAACTGCCGCAGTAACTGTCACAGACAAGTTCAGTCTGGGTTATGATGGAACTGTTCAGTTTGTGCAGGATGAAGATTATCTTTCGACAGGAAAATCAAAATCAAAAAGCTGGTGGGGCTCGGCCTTGTATGCAAATGTTGCAGCGTCAGATGCATTTGGGCTGGCATTAAGAGCAGAATATTTCGGTGATAAAAAGTATGGAATAAAGGTGGGGTCTGATGTCTTTGCCGCCACACTTTCCGGGAATTTAAAAGCAGGCGGATTTACTTTTATTCCTGAAATACGTCTTGATAACGCAAAGGATAAAATTTTCAGTAAGAGCGGCGATGGAGATCCATCGAAAACGGCTTTCAGTATAATTTTTGCAACAGTGTATAGCTTTTAATTGCAAAACAAACAACTATACTATAGTTTATAAATGTAGAACGATAAACATTTACTAAAGAACTAAAATAATAATCTCTGGCCTAACTGTTAAGAGATGACCTTTTTCATATGGCAAGCAATCGTTAAGGCCCCTCATTTCTATGAGGGGTCTCTATTTTATACAATATTGCCGGGAAGGATTCAATGCCATAAATCGGCAAAGCAATAGTCAACATCCACTTGCGGCGCTCACCTCATTTATAATAATTTTCACTTGCTCCTGATCTAAATAATGCTAAAGTCGATAGCTTACTTAGACTTTATTACGGTACTCACATACTGAACAAACTCCGAAATTAATGAGCCCCTGAAGTAGCGATTTTGTTCGATTTACACTTTCGATAAGCTTACTATATCGCTTAAAATGAAATTATTGTCACCATGACATTTAATAAAAAAAATCCATATTTTTCAAAATATTTTTTGTGTGGTGTATAAATTAATGTTAATTTTCCGTAAACAAAAACTGACTTGCTATATGATAAATTACCTGCATTGTTTTGCAAGGGTGACAAAACAATCATTTTCTATTGCCCTGTTTGTATTAATTTCTTCCAACCTTTTAGCTCAAAAAAAAATTACCGGCAAGGTAACCGATGAGAACTCAAAGCCGGTAACAGGGGTTACAGTTTCTATCAAAGGAACAACCATGGCTACTTCCACTTCTCCCGAGGGTGAGTTTTCTCTTACTATTCCACAAGGAAAAAACACCTTGGTGTTTTCTTCCGTTGGTTATGAAATCTCAGAGTTTAATGTTAACGATTTGGGAGCGAAGACAAACGTAGAAGTAAGCCTGAAGCTTTTAAATCAAAAGCTGAATGAGGTTGTGGTAACAGGGTATTCTACCCAGCGTAAGAAGGATATTATCGGCGCTGTATCGGTGGTAAATACCAAAGATCTATTAAGTACGCCGTCATCAAACCTTGCAGTTCAATTACAAGGTAGAGCTGCTGGGGTAACTGTAAGTTCAGGAGGAGAGCCTGGTGCAGGAGCTGTTGTGCGGATACGTGGTTTCGCCTCAGCAGGTAACAATGATCCATTATATATTATAGACGGTGTACCCACTACTGATCCGTCCAAGATTAATCCAAATGACATTGAGTCCCTTCAGGTATTAAAAGATGCATCATCTGCGTCTATTTACGGGGCAAGAGCCTCCAATGGAGTAGTTATTATTACTACCAGGCAAGGAAAATCAGGAAGATCAGTTCTAAGTTATGATTTTTATATAGGTAATCAGGTTGTAACCGACAAAATGATGCCGGAAATGTTAAATACCACGCAGTACATAGACTATCTTCAAAAAACTACGCAACCTTTTGTGCCTGCCTCGGGCACTGATCCAGCAATCAAAGCTTATGTGCATCCGGTGTTTGGAACAAACGGTGCATTTGCGATTCCTGACTATTATATTACAAGCACTGGTTTTAAAGGTGGGGTATCTGCAAATGATCCTCGTGCCAATCCTGATCTATATAATATAGGAGCGGGAAATCTTTACCAGATTTCAAAAACCAGCCTTGGCACTAATTGGTTTAAAGAATTAACCAGGCCGGCTGTATTTAGTAATCACCAACTCAGTGCAAGTGGAGGTACAGACAAGGCGAACTATTCACTTGGTATGAACTACTTCGATCAGGAAGGTACCTTTGTTTATACCGACTACAAACGCTATAGTGTTCGTTTAAATACATCTTTTAAACCTGTAAGTTTTCTTCGAGTTGGTGAAAATTTCCAGATCAGTTATGAAGATCGTTTAGGTGGGACCAACAGGGGAGAAGGTGATGCCTGGGCTTCGGCTTTCCGCATGGTACCTTATATTCCTGTATACGATATTAAGGGAGGTTTTGGCGGTAATGGTGTGAGCGAATCCGGAAACGGAAGTAATCCTATTGCAAACCTTGCGAGAGCAAAAGACAATAAAAATTCATTCACCAAGATTTTTGGTAACGTATATGCAGAAATTCCTTTTACCACCTATCTTACGGCTCGTACCTCTCTGGGAATTGACCAGGGCAGCCAGTTTACAAGGAGCATTGGTAGAAAGACTTACGAGCGTTCTGAAAACCAGGGAACAACACAACTTACTGAAGATGGATGGAACTACTTGAACTGGACATGGACAAATACGCTTACGTTTCAAAAAACATTCTTAAATGATCACGATGTAAAAGTACTTGTAGGTTCTGAAGCCGTGAAAGAGCGTTCCAGGGGTGTGCGGGCTTTTGGACAAAACTTTGATTTCGAAACACCTGATTTCGTGTCCTTAAATACCGCCACAGCGGGAAGCTTGAGCGATCGTACTATATCAAATTATAATGTTGGCAGATCATCACTATATTCTTTATTTGCAAGGCTTGATTATGCATATAGGGGAAAATACCTTTTAACTGGTACCTTTCGAAGGGATGGGAGTTCAAGGTTCGGCCCTAATGCCCGTTACGGTAATTTCCCTTCTGTAGGTGTAGCCTGGAGGGTTTCTGAAGAGAAGTTCATGCAGCCTATTTCATGGATTACAGATTTAAAGATCCGTGGCGGATGGGGCCAAATGGGTAGCCAGTCAAACGTAGATCCTGCTAACCAGTTCTTTACGTTTACTTCAAATCCTCCCCGCACTAACTATGATATTAATGGTAACAATACTTCGTCTGCACAGGGATACCGCCAGGATCGTCAGGGTAACCCAGATACGAAATGGGAGACAACTGAAACCACAAACATTGGTTTAGATATGACGTTGTTGGGAGGTAAGATTGACTTTAGTTTGGACGTTTATAAAAAAGATACCAAGGACCTTCTTGTTGATGGAGTTAGAAACGGTTTGGAGCCACAGGTAACCAAACCACGTATTAATATCGGAACTATGAGGAATACTGGTTTTGATCTTTCCGTTAACTACCATGGAACTCCGAACAGAGATTTCGGTTACGATCTAGGTGTTACTTTCTCTCATTACAAGAACACCATGACTAAATTGAACAACGAGAATTCTCCAAGAATCATCAATCTTGAAAGGTTAAACAGCGCTTTGAGAACAGAATTAGGACAACCAATCTCGTCTTTCCACGGATTTGTGCTCGACGGCTTCTATAACTCGGCTGCTGATACTGTAGCTGCAATAATGCCCGGAGCTACCATCGGAAGCTGGAAATATAAAGATCTTAATGGCGATAAGAAAATTACAGATGCTGATAGAACATTTTTGGGAAGTCCACATCCAGACTTTCAAATGGGCCTTAACTTAGGAGCTACTTATAAAAACTTCAGCCTTTCAGCATTCTTCTTTTGGAACCAGGGTAATGAGATATACAATTACACAAAATATTATACAGATATGAGGGTGTTTGTGGGTGGTGTAAGTACAAGGGTTTTAAACGACAGCTGGACGCCAACCAATCAAAATGCAAAGCTTCCTGCCTTGGGCCTTCCTGCATACAGAAATGTGAAGTCAACAAATGGTTTAACTTCTTTCACAAGCAGTACTTCTAATTCGTACTATGTAGAAGATGGTTCTTACCTAAGGGCCAAAACAATACAATTGGCGTATACCTTACCAAAAAGCCTTAGCGTTAAAGCAAAGCTTTCCAACGTAAAGATTTACATCCAGGCCCAAAATCTCTTTACAATTACAAACTATTCAGGATCTGATCCGGATATACAACTGATTTCACGTGATCCGTTTGGGGCGAGAGATTATTATATAGGAGTTGACCTTGGAGGCTTCCCTAACCCAAAACAATATATAGCCGGTTTAAGCGTAACATTTTAATTTTAATCAGCTAGAAATAAAAATTATGAAAAAGAGTAAATTAATAATACTATCAGCAACAGCAGCCTTTTCGGCACTAATATATTCTTGTAAGGAGGAGTTTCTCAACCAACCACCTCAGGGAGTTTATGATCTCGGTAGCTTAACTAATAAGAAGGGCGTTGACGGCATGCTTATAAATGCTTATGCCACCCTCGATGGCATCCAGGATCAGCAGAACGGCGGAGCTAGTAACTGGCTTTGGGGCAGCATAAGGGGAGGTGACGCGTATAAAGGAACAGAGTTCACCGATATGATCGATGCGAACCCAGTAATGCGATTTGAACTATTACCCAGTACCGGCCAGATACCAAACAAATGGAACGCTATTTGGGACGGTGTAGGTGGGGCTAACCAGGTCTTAACAGTGTTACCGGAAGCAAAAGATGTTACCGCAACAGATGCTAAGCAAATTGAAGCCGAAGCAAAGTTTATTCGTGGTTTCATGCTGTTCGAGGGAAAAAAGGCATTTGGCAACATTCCCTATATTGATGAAACTGTAACAGACTTCAAGGTGCCAAACACAGATGCAGCAGGTGCATACATAAATATTTGGCCCAAGATAGAAGCTGATTTGAAATTTGCGTATGACAACCTTGACGAAGTAAGACCACAGGTGGGAAGGGTTAATAAGTGGGCAGCCGGTGCTTTTCTTGCAAAAGCATATATGTTTCAAAACAAATTTGCCGAGGCAAAGGCCCTGTTTGATCTGATCATTGCCAACGGGAAAACCAGCAAAGGGGTTAAGTATGATCTGGCCCCTAACTATCATTCAAACTTTCGTGCTCTTACTGAGCATAATGCTGAAACTGTTTTCTCTATTGAAGCTTCTTATGGAGATGGTGCGAATACAAATGGAAACTATGATAATACTTTAAATTATCCACACGGAGGTAGCGCTACCACTGAAAAGCCGGGTGCATGTTGCGGCTTTTTTCAACCTTCTCAAAACTTGGTTAATTCATTCAGAACGGATGCAGCCGGGTTGCCAATGCCCGATAGCTATAACAATACTGATGTTACAAGCGATGAGCCTTTTACGTCGGCAGATCCTGCCTTTGTACCATATGCGGGTAACCTCGATCCACGACTCGATTGGACAGTAGGCAGAAGAGGTATTCCTTATTACGATTGGGGGTTGCATCCTGGTAGAGCATGGATCCGTGATTATACTTATGGCGGTCCTTACAGTCCTAAAAAGAATACTTATTATAAAGCTGACATCGGCTCTTTAGCTGGCACTGTCGGTTGGGGTTTCGCAAACAATGCGCTCAATTATACACCTATGCGTTTCGCAGACGTTTTATTGTTAGCTGCAGAGGCCGAGATTGAAGTGGGATCGCTTGCAACCGCTATGCAATATATTAACAAGGTGAGGGCGAGAGCGGCTGCCTCTCCTGTATTGAATGGCGCTAATACAGCAGCCAATTACCTCGTAAACCAGTATACTGTCCCTTTTGTTGACAAAGATGCTGGAAGAAAGGCAGTCCGCTTCGAAAGAAAACTGGAACTGGGTATGGAAGGACACCGTTTTTTTGACCTGGTAAGATGGGGGATTGCTGATGTTGTATTAAATAGCGATTATTTCCCTAAAGAGACACAAAGACGTTCAAGTGCTTTAGGTGGATCAGTTTTCACAAAAGGTAAACATGAGTACCTGCCGATTCCTGAATCCGCTATTTCAAACAGCCTTGTTGATGGTAAGCCAACATTGAAACAGAATCCTGGATACTAACCAGTAAATAAATCGCTAATTTTAAAAGGAGGTTGTCCCGAAAACGGGCAACCTCTTTTTATTTTTGAACATTTCATTGTGCAGGGTTGACAAAAACAAATCCATGTATTTTCAATTGCCAATTTCATCCTAAATTGAGGAAGTGATTTAATTACTTATGACAATGATTTCGTTATTCAGATTGATAAACAATTTTAAATGAGAAAATGTGATAGGGGCTTTTTATTAAGATATGGATTTAATAGTTTTTCGTATTTTCTTTTATTGTTCCATCTATTGCCGCTACTCTTTTCTTGTAACGAATTAAAAAAAAACAAATCACACCAGAATGTCCCAGACAGTCATATTGAAAAGGGAAAACTGTTGGCGGCGACATATTGCGCATCCTGCCACCAGCTACCCGATCCCTCTCAGCTTGATGCACAAACCTGGGAGAATGGCGTTTTGCCGGCAATGGGTCCGCGGCTGGGGATTTTTAGTTATGGATTCAACCGCTACCCTTCCAGCAGGCTGGATAAAAACCTTCCTCCAAACTACTTTCCTTCAAAGCCGGTTGTAAATAACCTGCAATGGCAAAATATAATTGATTACTACACCTCTCTTTCGCCAGACGTTTTACCCGGACAGCAGCGTACCAACTCCATCACTTCGGGGCTTGATATTTTTAAAGTGCAATATCCCGGATATACCTATTCTTCTCCAGCTATTTGTCTCACTGAAATTGACACAGTTAACTCTCCCCACCAACTGTTACTTTTTGATCTTGCCGGCAACTACATTTTTCGGTACAACAGTCAATTGTTGTTGATTGATTCCGTAAAAACAGACGCTACCATTACAGATGTTGATTTTTTTGATGGTAAAATGCTTGCCTGTAATGTAAATGTTATAAACCCAAATAACGGAAAGTTTGGGAAGGCGCAATTAATAAAATCGGGTTTAGATAGAAAGATGCATCTCGATTCAAATGCCTTATTTGAAAACCTTGCAAGACCTATTCAAATCACCTCCTGCGATTTGAATAATGATAAAAAAACAGATCATCTTATTTGTGAGTTCGGCAACCAAACCGGGGCGCTGTCGTGGATGGAAAATACAAGTGAGGATAAATATGTTCGTCATGTTTTGCGGCCTGAGCCGGGCGCTGTTAAGGCTATCGTAGAAGATCATAACGGTGATGGCCTGCAGGATGTGTGGGCATTATTTTCGCAGGGGGAAGAAGGTATTTTTCTTTTTACCAATAAAGGCAATGGTGAGTTCGGCCAAAAGGAGGTTTTACGTTTTCCCGCAATATTCGGTTCCACCTATTTTGAATTTGCTGATTTCAATAAAGATGGCTTGCAGGATATTGTATATACCTGTGGTGATAATGCAGACTATTCAACGGTATTAAAACCATATCATGGTATTTATATTTTTTTAAATGAAGGCAATGATCATTTCACACAAAAGTATTTTTTCCCGATGAATGGCTGCTACAAAGCGATGGCAAGAGATTATGACCAGGATGGTGATTTAGATATTGCTGCCATTTCTTTTTTTGCTGATTTTGCATCTCAACCAGATGAGGGTTTTGTGTTCCTTAAAAATAAAGGGGACTTCAAATTTGATCCCTTGACAATGCCTGAATGCAGGGCAGGCAGATGGCTTACAATGGACGCAGGCGACTTGGATGGCGATGGAAGAATAGACATTGTGCTGGGTAATTTCTCCGTGCGACCCTCTATCATAAAACCACAGGTGGATTGGAAAAAAGGCCCATCATTTCTTGTCTTAAAAAATATAAGTAAATAGCCGGCTGTTACTTAATCATCTTCAGTTGCCTGATCAATTCATCAACTGGAGTCTCTTTTTTATAAGATGCAATTAACTTCCCCTTTTTGTCATATAGAGCAGTAAATGGAGTATTCACGAGCTGGTAGTAGTTTTTAAAATAAAACATAGGTTTCTCGGTTCCTACTTTTATATTCTGATACTTACTGGTTTGATAATGCTTTTCAAAATCAACAACTTCGTCTAAGGGCTTAAAAGTTACCATTACAATTTGAGAACTTTTAAACTGATCTATTTTTTTAAAAATGGCGTCCATTAAAATTGTACAGTGATCACAGTCAGGGGCAAAATAAATAAGCACAAGAGGTTTGGCAGGTAGTACGTTTTTAGAAGTGTAAGTCTGGCCATTGGCAAGCTGCATCTGAAACGAAGGAAGAGTTTGCGATAGTACTTTTGAAACCGGTAATATCACAAAAAATAAAGAAGCTATAATAGCAGATAAAAAAGAACATTTTATTCTTAGCATAATTATCTTGAATTTATTTATTTGAATTGTTGATTGTCTAACGGTATTACACTTATTTAGGGAACAAATATTCCTCCATGTCAGAACTCAATTCCAAAACCAAAGTCTAAATTAATCAAAACTGGCTTAGGATGGCCCAATCCACTGCGCATGTATAAATTGATGAACATAGAACTAAGAACTGCAACAAAGTGAATTAACCGGGCTGCCTCAATATTTTATTTTTTGCAGGAATATTCATTAGACTTTACAACGAGAATAGTAAGGCATTAAACAATTAAATATAATAAAACAAGTTTTCAAACGTTACTACGGGTGACGATTAGGAATTTTTACGATCCGCTTCTACAAAATAATCCAGTATACAAGAATATATAAATATTCTACCTTATGAAGAACATTAGCCTTGGCGATTGCCAGCCTGTTAACAGGGTGAAATGTATTGTAAAGCATTTTTCGGTCCTTGTGTTCTTTATATTATCTGCCCGGCAAGTTTCTTCGCAAGCTCCGGCCATCACCACATTTACCCCTACATCAGCCGCTAAAGGAAATACTGTAACGATTACCGGTACTAATTTTACAGGCGCTACGGATGTGAGTTTTGGCGGTACTCCCGCAAGTTCATTTGTGGTTAACTCATCAACAAACATTACAGCGATAGTTCCGCAGGGCACATCTGGCTCCGTTACGGTTACCAATGCCGGGGGCACGGGTTCTAAAGTAGGTTTCTACTATCTTCCTTTATCAGGTATAATCACAGATTATGCAGGTTATTGGTCCACAACTACAGCAAATAATAATGCAATACTCCCGGATAATTCGCACAACCTTCTTGCATTTACTTATAATGGCACAACTTATTCCACAGGAGTTAATAATAGTTTACTTACCGGGCAGGGTATAAATTATACACCAGGTAATTTCAAAGCGTTGCCTGTGGCAAATATTGCAGGTAGCAATACCGGGGGAAGTATTTACCTAAGTATGGGCACTAAAAAAGACGGCAATGTATCTGTAGCAAATGCCTCAGCGTTTTCTGGTATAACCGTTAGAGATGTTATGACTGACGGTGTTAACGGGCTAGACCTTGGTACTGGAATTACCAATCTTCCTACCACCGCGATAATGACATTCGATATTCATCTTATTCACCTCGCAAAGATTATCGATGACGAGCCGGACATCATTATCACCCAAATTGCACAACCATCAAGCGGCAACGATGTATTTCAATTTGTGGATGCGTCAGGTGCTACGGTTGGTAATACAATTACGCAAAACATGACCTTGCTAACCAAGCTGGGTTCCTATAATGTAGACCTGTTTAATCTTAGTCCGTCTGCGCCTTTTAATTCGGCTATCTGTTTCAGCGCCTTTTCCATTGATGTAAAAGAGATCAGGCTTGTAGGATTCAAACTTTCTGATTTTGGAATAAATGCTTCCAATTATACCCAGGTGGCCTCGCTGAAGGTTACTCCAAGCGGAAACAGTGATTATGCTTTTATTGCCTATTCGGATGCGCTTGAAATGTCGCCGAATATTGCTCAAAACGTTGAAAGAAGTAACAGCTCTATTTGCGCCGGTGGCACTGCCAATCTGGAAGTGATCGCAAGCGCATCGTACGGAGGAACTCTATCATATATGTGGCAGGAATCTACAGATGGCGGCAGCACCTGGGCAGCCGTTACCGATGGCGGCAGTTACTCGGGTGCCACTACCAACAGGCTATCGATTGTAGCGGCAACAAATACTTACAAATACAAGTGCACTGTAACCGAATCGGGTACAGGTTTTAGCGCCACATGTAGTCCATTCACAATTGCAGTGATTACTCCAACTCCTCCTACAGCCGTGTCAATAACGGCTTCAGCCACCACCTGTTTAAATAACCTGGTATCCATAGCGGGTACCGTAACAGGTGGAAGTAATTTATTTTATCAATGGCAGACCAATGCTTCCGGCAGCTATGTTAATATTCCGGGCGCTATATTAAAAAATTATCTTCCTCCTGTAAATGCCACCAATATTATTTCTTACCGCCTGCTGGTTTCAAGCGGAAGCGGATGTAGCGGAGGGTTAACTTCCACGGCCGCTACTATAACGGTGGTGGGCATATCTTCCGTTACGCCAGCATCAAGGTGCGGTACCGGCGTCGTAAGCATGAGCGCAACAGCCACTTCGGGCACAATATCATGGTACGCTGCAAGTACCGGCGGATCAATACTCGCTACTGGTACTTCTTATGCTCCTTCAATATCAGCATCAGCCACCTATTATGTGTCCACAGATGCAACCCAGTGTGCAAGCGCCAACAGGGTGCCGGTAACGGCAACAATTAATACAATCACATGGGCAGGAACAAATACTACCGACTGGAGTTTGCTCGCTAACTGGGATTGTGGGGGCGTTCCGCCAGATGCACTGCCAACTTCCACAAGTAATGTGACCATTCCTACAACTCCCACGGGTGGCCGCTATCCAACCATTTCAACCACGGCGCCCATTAAAAATATCGCTATTTCCCCATCAGCAAGTATTATAGTAGCTAATGGAGGCGTGTTTGAAATTTATGGTACTATCACCAATAATGGAACCTTTACCGCTACAGATGGTGCCATCTCTATGAGGGGCGCTGTTCAGCAAACAATACCGGCAAATGCTTTTAGCACAAACACAATTAAAAATCTTACAATAAATAATAGCGCCGGTGTTTTGTTAGGTGGTGCATTGAATATCACAGGAACATATACACCTACAGCAGGTGCGTTAACCACTTTCGGATATCTTACTTTAAAGTCAGATTCGAATGGAACTGCACGTGTGGCGCAGGGATCGGGTACTTATGTTATTGGCAATGTAAACGTAGAAAGATATATGCCATCAAGGAGAGCCTGGCGATTGATGACATCCCCATTAACCAACTCGAATACTATTTACCAGAGCTGGCAAAACGGAGGCGTATATACGCCTGGGAAAGGTACACTGGTAACGGCTCCTGGAGGGGGTTCTGGCATTGACGAGGCTGGTAATTCTTCCTTAAAAACATGGCATATTCCATCACAGGCATTGAGAGCTGTCGGGAATACAAATATTCCTATCTCACCAGGAAGTAATGGAGGCGCAGATAATATCGGGTATTTTATTTTTGTTCGTGGCGACCGGGAATATCCAAACATAGATCATAACGGTATCCGCACAAACATTACCACCTTGCTGGCGACCGGTTACTTACAAACAGGCACACAAACTTATAGCGGCTTATCCGCAACCGCGGGAGGGTTTTCTTTAATTGGTAATCCTTACGCATCGCCGATTGATTGGAAGTTAGTGCTTGCCAATACAGGAACTTCGAACATAAAAAGAAAATTCTATGTATGGGATCCAGGAATGAATTCAGTAGGAGGGTATGTGGCGATGGATGACGTGGTTACTCCGGGAGTTTTTGTGCCCACACCAGCTACCAGTTCGCAAAACAATTTTATACAATCTTCCCAGGCGTTGTTTGTTATCACAAATACAGCCGGTGCTACTACAGTTGAAATTAAAGAGACCAACAAAGCATCTACAAACAACACCGTCATTTTTGGAAGACCTGTAGGAACTGTGCAAAGTCTTATTACGGACCTGTACCTGTTTAATCCGGCTGATCAATCAACAATAATTGCTGACGGAACCAGAGCAGATTTTGATGCTTCGTTTAGCAGCGGTATTGATGATGATGATAATATTAAATTCTCAAATGTGAATGAAACATTTGGTTTTATGCGCAACAATGTTTTCCTCGCTACCGAAAGAAGACAACTTATAATTAAGAGGGATACATTGTTTTTTAGATTAAACAAGGCAGTTCAAAGAAGTTACCAGTTTCAATTCAAGCCCGGCAATTTCAGCGATCCATCATTGGTGGCTATGCTGGAAGATAGTTACACAGGCATTCCCACTTTGTTAAGCCTTACCGGCATTACTAAAGTAAATTTTGTGATCAATTCCAATACGCGTTCGCAAGCCATAGATCGCTTTAGAGTAGTGTTCACACAGTCTTCAACATTGCCCGTTTTGTTCTCTTCAATTAAAGCATATCAACAAAGAAAAGATATTGCTGTAAACTGGAAAGTGGAAAATGAGGATAAGATACAATACTACGAAGTAGAAAGATCGGCCGATGGCAGCAACTTCATTAAAAAAACTTCTGTTGAGGCAAAACAAAATAATAACAGCGCCTATACATGGGTGGATGAAAATACAAATGCAGGAGATAATTTCTACAGGATCAAAAGCATTGGACCTAATGGCGCCGTCCTCTATAGCCAGGTAGTTAAAGTGAAAATAGTTGCTTCAGGCAATAGTACACAGGTATATCCCAACCCGGTAACAGGTGACAACATGAGCATACAACTGGTGAATCAGCCGAAAGGAATTTACAATATAAGTGTAACGAATAGTATTGGTCAGGTGGTATTGAAAGAGCAAATAGACCACAATGGTGGAAGTGCAACCCAAACGATCAATGTGCCCGCCTCGTTAAAAACAGGAAGTTACCAGGTGGAGATAAGCTGTGGCGATAACATAAAAAATGTAATGAAAGTATTGATCAGGTAATGCTTTGCGAGCCTTACAGTTCAATACATCCAACGAAAATTAACAACCGAATAGACGCTTTAATGTTGTATTTACTTTCAATAAAAATGCCGCAGTTTAACTGCGGCATTTTAAATTTTTTATGATAGCACTATTGCAGTGTAAACCGGATTACACCATTTTTCTTCTCATCGGATTCTACTCTTGCTTCGTAGGTTTGACCATCGACATATACTTTCATTAAAGCTGTATTTGGCGGAATCGTTCCGAGGTTCTCAGCATACATTACTAGTTCGTTGGTAGCGTTTTTAATGGCTTTCAAATTGATCGTGATAGCTTTTTCAGTAAGTTTTTGTTTACTGCTCACAACATTACCATTAAAATAAACCGTTACTTCATCACCATCAACATCGCCGTTATCATACAATTCTACCTTGATATCCGCAGATTTAATATCGATGTTTTTTAACACTACATTTTTCCTGTTGCCGGTAGAACTTTCTTTTGCCGGATCATATTTTTCAGGCATTAAAGTAGCGATCAATAAATTATTTCCGCTGAGATAACTGTTGGCAACTTTCTTAATATCAGCGGTGGTGAGTTTGTTGATGTATGTTTCATAGTTCACAAACCTATCCAGGTTTTCGCCCTGCACCTTGCTGTCGATAATGTTACCGGCCCATGCTCCATTACTTTTAATTGTTTCTTTGTGTGATTCTCTCCATTGCAGCTTCACTTTTGTAAGGTAACTTTCTTCAATACCATTTGTCCTGATCTTAGCAATCTCATTTTGAAGCGCTTTCGTAAGTGTATCAGCTTTTTCGGGGCCGCAGGGTAATTGCGCAATAAAGGAATAAGAACTGTAAGGCACTTTTTCCAACCCGCCAAAAATACCACCACCATAAATGCCCTGAACTTTTTCACGCAGCTCTTCAATAATACGAATGTTCAACACCTCAGTAAGAGCATTTGCCTTCAATGCATCATCTTCACTAAATGGGGCTTCACCCGCAAATACAGCAAGGATCAGGCTTTTTTCTTCTTTACCCCGGTAAGCATTCAGGTTCAGCTTGCCTTTTATGACGCGTACTTTATTATCAGTGTAGGTGAATTTCTTTCCGCTTGCTGGTAATGAACCAATATATTTTTCTATTAGCGGAATAATTTTTTGCTCATCGATATTGCCAACAATTGCAAACTGCATTCCGCTCATATCCCCGAAATGCGCTTTGTAAATTTCCATTGCCCTATCCAATTTTACTTTGTCAAAATATTCAGCGTGAGGTACAGCAACCGGAGCAAGCGGATTATTGGCGAACATTGTTTTGTAAAATGTATCAACAAATGCAGCCTGTGGATTTGCACTCAGCATCGCCAACTGCGATTTATTTTTCTGAATAAAAGAATTAAAAAGCGAAGTGTCCTTACGAGGCGCCGTTACATGCAGGTGCAATAGTTGTAGCATCGTCTCCACATCTTTAACTGAACTGCTTCCATTGAACCCGTCCTTGGTATCGGTAAATGCTTCAGATACACCAGCGGTTTTTCCGGCAAGCGCTTTCCTAAGGTCTGTTGGTGAAAAATCTCCAAACCCCATTGTTGACGCTATCTGTACCGCATACTCTGCATTGTACTTATCCTTTAGTCCGTATTCATTTTTGCCACCATAGCGTGCCGCGGAAATAACGATCTCATCATTTTTAAAGTCGGTTTTTTTCAAGGTAACTGTAACCCCATTGGAGAGCTTCAATTCTGTGGTACCGTATTTTAAATTCTTGGTTTTCGTAACTACCTTTCCGGCTTTTGGCGCCTTGCTTAAAAGATTAGCGGAAATTGCTTTTTCCTCATAAGGTTTAATATCGGCCTTCTCCACTGCTGCGATTGTTTGCATCAGTTGAAGACTGTCCGGAAGCACTACTTTGTCATTTGCTTCAGGTCCTGTTATTGAAACAAGTTTGTTGGGATTATCTTTAATTACATCCAGTACTTTATTCACTTCATCCAGCGTGATCGTTGGCACTATCTTCTTCGAAAGATCGTATTCCACCGAAATTCCGGGCATTGCTTCCTGTTCCAGATAATAAGTTACCACCTCATCTACCAGTGAAGAAGACTCTGTTTTATCACGGTCATTAAATTGTTTCTCCATGCGATTCAGGTAACTCTTTTTGGCCCTGTCCAGTTCAGCCTGGGTAAATCCGAATTTTTTGGCCCTTTCCACTTCGGTCATTACTGCTGTAAGAGCCGTGCTTGGGTTATTGGTCCCCGATCCGGCCCGCAGCGAAAATCCATCATACCCTCTCGCATAAGATCCAAAGCTTCCGAATCCATATACAAAAGGCGCATTTTCTTTTTGTGTTATTTCCTGCAAACGCTGGTTAAAAACCGTAGAAAAAAGTGAACGGATAATGTAGTTTTTATAATCGGCATCCGTTTTTAAACTGTGCTTTACAAAAAATGGATATTGCACAGTTAACGCATAACTGGTAGCTTCTTTATCGGTAATCACAACTGCGTCGGATGATGAATAAGGCAGCACTTCAGCGTACTTTCTTTCCCTGATCGTTGCCGGACTTTTCAAGCCGCTGAAATGCTTTTTTATAAGCCCTTCAGCCTTTTCAACGGTAATATCACCAACCACTACAACAGCCATCAAATCCGGCCGGTACCAATCCTGGTAAAAGCGTTTGATGGTCTCGTGCGGGAAGCCCTTAACGATACTATCCATACCAATTGGCAAACGGTTTGCATAAAGGGAACCTTTAAAAAGCTTTGGATAGATCTTCCTGAACATTCTGTCTTGTGCTCCTTTACCAAGGCGGCTTTCTTCAAGAATGATGGGACGTTCGCCGTCTATATCATCGTTATTATAGGTCACGTTATGGGCCCAATCTTCAAGCACCTGGAATCCCTTTTCCAGGTTCTCAGGTTTGCTGGTTGGGATTGGTAAAATGTATACGGTTTCGTCAAAACTTGTATAAGCATTCAGATCGTTGCCAAAGCCAACACCAATATCCTGCAGAAACGATATGATATCGTTCTTTTTAAAATGCGTGGTGCCATTAAATGCCATGTGCTCTGCCATGTGTGCAAGGCCTTGTTGATCATCATCCTCGTTGATAGAACCGGCATTCACTGCCAGGCGTAGCTCCACCTTATTTTCCGGTTTTTTATTCGGCAAAATAAAATAGGTCAAGCCATTTTCTAATTTACCGGTTTTCACCTTGGGGTTAAGGGGTAAAGCTGTTTGGCCCATTATATCTGAACCATAAAAAAGCGCGGAAAAAGCCATTAAAATGAATAGTAGGTACTTAAGTTTCATAATGAAGTTAAATTTTGACAAACCTACAATAAACGGAATTTAAATCAGCACCATTAATAATATTTTCACATTATCGACTGCTGGTAGCGCTACAGGAGACGCAGATAAGAGGAATTTTATTGAGGTAGTATTTTTAAAACCTGGATTTGCTCAGAACATAGCCAGGTATTTTTTTACGAACAGTTGCCTTTCATGGCAACATTGTTGTGTCACTCACTTGTACGGCAAACCAATGGGCAGCAACTGCACGAAGACACAACTGCATTTTTAAAAATTCTATTCTCAGACGAATCACTGCCATAGAGCTTTTTGAGTAGAGCACCTGGTTAACATAGCATATCGTTGTGTCCTTGTACGACAAAGGTATGGATAGCAACTAACGGGCCTCCTGATACTTCATATTCTCAGGCGAGTCTCTGCCGGAGAACTCTTCGGTTACAGAAACCGGTTACAGAAACCGTTCGAAGCAGGACTCGCCGTCACTCGGTTGGTGTAGTGACTAGAATGGCATTGTTGCATTGAAGGGCATTCAGGTATCAAATCATCATTAACCTTTAATGCTCTTTCTTTTTTTTCTTGACAAAAAAAAGAAACAAAAAAAGTCAAGGTAAAAAAATTGGCTCCGCCTTTTTTACCGGCCCGCCCACGACAGTATAATTGACATATCGTTGATAGCTAGAAATACTTTAATTGTTACAGTGACTGAATGTGAGTTGCAGAGGAATCAAATTAATAATACTGTTTTGTTTGAGGCTTCAGTTGTAGAGTATGCTATTATGCTTGCACCCAACTACCGATTTGACGGACTGAAAACGCAGCTCTTTTTTGATCGAAGACTCTATATATTTAAGATGATATGAAGTGTCATCGCAAAGTCTCTTATTTTCAGGCGACGCTCTGCCATAGAGCTTTTTGAGTAGAGCACCTGGTTAACATAGCACATCGTTGTGTCCTTGTACGAAAAAGGGTAAGGATTGCATCTAACGGCCCTCTTTGATACCTTTTAAAAGATTGTTGTGAGCAACCTTTTCGGATACACCCTAATTTTTCAGTATGATTTTTTTATTCCCACCTTGTTCCACTTTAAGTTAACTTTGCCAGGACACTTGTTTAAATGGAACAGATAAGAGAGCTACTATTTTACCGACATTACTTTCACGAATTTTTCGGCCGTCAAACCGCGAAAGTAAAAGAGAAAATTGATTATGTGCTTTTCGTGTTGACGCATGCTGACCGTGTGCCAGAGAAATTTTTAAAGCACATGGAAGGACAAAGGAAACTTTACGAAATAAGAGTTGAAGTCGGTAGTAATATCTTTCGTATTTTCTGTTGCTTTGACAAAGGAAAAGTTGTTGTGCTTTTCAATGGGTTTCAAAAAAAGACACAGAAAACACCAAAAGGAGAAATAGAATTAGCAATTAAATTAATGAATGAATATTTTGACAATAAATAACATCAATATGGCGACAAATAAAAAAAACACTACAACGTTTGATGAACATCTTACTAAACGTTACGGTAAACGAGGGACTTCAAAAAGAACTGAATTTGAAATAAAAGCAAAAGCGTTTCTTATCGGAGAAGTTATTAGAGATGAAAGACGTGTTGCAAATTTGACACAGGAGCAATTAGCTGATAAAATAGGCGCAAAAAAAAGTTTTATTTCCAGAATTGAAAATGGTAAAACGGACATACAACTTTCGACCCTTTATAGACTTCTTGAGTTTGGTTTAGGGAAAACTGTTGAGTTGACCGTTCGTTGAAAATAGGGCAGCGTACAACACGAACTTTGCTAAAGGAGGGCTCGGAATGTAACATCACAATGTGCAAGCATCAGCATCAGCAGCAGTTCAGACCAAATGCTCAATGTTGAACTTTAGTTTATAACCTCAATTTCATTATAGAAATGGGTATTTGCTCTGGCTGGGTGTTCAATGAATTCTCGCCAGGGCAAATACTTTATCAATCTGTGTTGAAATAAAATCCGGCTGAATTACGCAGAATTCCGGCCTGCATTAATAATACCGAAGGAAGACCTGATCACCAGCTTCTCGTAGGTTTCTTTAAGCGGCGAATTAACAAGGTTATCTTCTATCTCCCGGATGTTCATGATAGCAAATTGTTGTATGGTCAGCAAAGGCAATACAATTTTCTCCCTCATGATGATCGATAAAAGGTCAATGGGATAATCACTCATTAATTCGGTTTTGCCGGAGATCTTTAATATGTATTGTTCGGTTAAATTAAATTCCTCGCAGATCATGGTCCATATCTCCCCATACTTTTCATCTTTAGCCAAAAATGCAGTAAGAGGAAAAAAGCATTTTTTCATGGACATCTCGGCATTATCAAGCAAAGTTTTAAAAAACAGGGAAGTTTGATATAGCTTTTTTAGCTCCTGGAATTTTCCTTGTTTATCTAATTCCATCAGGGCAGCGCCTACACCATAAAAGCCGGTAACATTTTGTTTTATCTGCGCCCAGGCGCCCACATAAGGTATAGCCCTCAAATCTTTTATAGATAACTTACTTCCGCCAGATCGCTTAGCCGGCCTGCTGCCAATATTTGTTTCACTGTAAAACCTGATGGGACTTACCTGTGATAAGTAATCAGTAAAGTATGGATGTTGTTTAAGACCTGAATATTTAATAAAACTCTCATTGGCAAGTTGGTCCAATAATATTTCCTCCTCCGGCTCAAGTGTTGTCGGGCGGTTATTGAAAAGCTCATTTGATATACCGGCATGCAATAGTTTTTCAATATTGAATTGTGCAGCATCAATGGTTCCGAAATTAGAGCTCACTGTTTGGCCTTGTATGGTAAGTTGTATTTGTTTATTGGAAATATTCTTACCCATTGATGCATAAAAATTGTGCGTTTTACCGCCGCCCCTCGATGGTGGGCCTCCACGTCCATCAAAGAATATTACTTCCACATTATATTTTTCAGAAATAGCGGTAAGCTCTTCTTTGGCTTTGTAGATGCCCCAATTGGCCATTAAATATCCGCCATCTTTGGTGCCATCGCTAAAACCAAGCATAATGGTTTGCTGTTGATTTCTCCTGGCAAGGTGCTCTGCATATACCTCATTACTATACAGCGTATCCATTATAGCTGCTGCCCTTTGCAGGTCATCTACCGTTTCAAACAATGGAACAATATCAACACTGAGGTTCAATTTATCCCATCCGCTTAATAAAAAAAGACCATAAACTTCGAGCACGTTCAATGCGCTATTACACTGGCTGATGATGTATCGGTTGCAACCAAATTCGCCATTAAAATCCTGTATGGTTTTAATGGCTTTAATAGTAGCAATGGTGTCTGCCGCCATTTCATCTCCGCTCATCACCTCCTTAACTGTTGACGTTACGCTGGTCAGTATTGCGATTTTCTCCTCATTATTTAACGCTGCATAATCAGGCGGCAATGCGGCGGAACGCTCTGCAATAGCTTCCAGCACTTGATTGTGCACACTGCTTTCCTGCCGGACATCAAGCGAAGCAAAATGTAAACCGAATATGTTTACCTTATTCATCAGGTTGGTGATCAAATGCAGGAAAAGGCCGTTGTGCTTGTAAACTAATATCTCTTTTATTTTATTAAGAGAACGCAATATTCCTTCCTTGCTTAGAGGAGTGCGTTTCCCCGGAATAAAGATGTTGTTATATAGTTCTTTTTCCAAATCGTTCAGTATCACATCAACGCCATCAAAGGTGAGCCTGCGCTTGATGCGCCGTATTTCCAAATAATAAGATTTAATGATGCCTCCTCTCAGCGCATCGGCTACCTGCAAAGTAGTTGCAGCTTTTACAAAAGGATTACCATCGCGGTCGCCACCAGGCCAAAAGCCCATTGTGATCACAGGGCTGTCGTCATTCACTGCTTCAGGAAATTGGTTTTTCAAAAACGAAATGATCCGTCCGGCGGCTGGATAAAAAACATTTTCCATATACCAGACCAGGTTCATCGCCTCATCGTACGGTGTGGGTTTTTGTTTTTTAAAGAAAGCTGTTTTGCCAAGTTGTTGCAGGTACATATTTATCTGTACTGCGTTATTCTCCGCCAGTGCATTCGACAGATCATTGATAATGCCAAGCACAGAGCCGGGGTAAAACTGCGTGGGGTGAGCAGTAAGTACAAGTCTTACGGCAAAGCTTTTTAGTTTTTCTTTCAGTTCTTCCTGTTTGTTATGCTGTATAACTTCGCTCTCCAAATGTTTTAAAGTGCCAACTCCGCTGGTATCATTTATTTCTTTGAATCCTGCATCTTCCAACGCATCAAATAATACCACCTGCCGCTCAATATATTGTATAAATCTAAAGAGCAGATCCAAGCGTTCTTCAGGTAGCTTATATGCAGTATGTTTTGAAAAAAACTCTTCGATGATCTCGGTCGGGCTTAGCTTTTTCTTATACCCTTCTTCACAGTTATTTAATAACAGCGACAATAGAATTCCGGTCTTTTCAATTCGGTGAAACGGTAGCGAGGTAAAGAGGCTATTGTATAGTTGAAATTTGATGCCTACCAAATTTTTAAAATGTTGCAGCCCCCGGGTTGACACATGGTCCATAATTCAATAATTTTTAATAAAAACGAAATAACGCTGGCAGCATTCCAAATAAAAATTGAAAATACTTTAAAAATTTCAAATGCTTTTACAGTTTTATATTTATTTGCTTAATTTAGCGCAATTCAAAATGCCACACGTGCAATTACATATCGTTCGCCTTCATTCGTACACGACTGTACAACAAACGCTGACTACCATCGTTACTGCTATCACAACCCGCTAAGGGTTGTATCTTTCATATCACCATTGGGCCGCCGCTATTATTCTTCAGATAAAATATCAATATCATTATTTTTACAAACAACATAATTCAAAAAGACATGCAGGTTTTAAAGTTTGGGGGAAGTTCAGTTAAGAATGCGGAGAACATCAGGAAGGTAATAACGATCGTAAAGGAAAAGCTGGGGAATGGAAAAACAATCGTAGTGGTTTCCGCTCTTGGGGGTATAACAGATATTTTATTAGAATGCAGCCGGCTTGCTTCGAAAGGTGATGAATTATACAAAGAAAAATTACATGAGGCCGAGCAACGGCACTTACAAACTGTAAAAGAGTTGATCCCCATCACACAGCAAAGCGCTGTATTGAGCCTGGTAAAAACATTGTGTAACGAAATTGAGGATATCTGCAATGGCATTTTTTTATTAAGGGAGTTATCTGCTCGTACCAGCGATCGCATCATGAGTTATGGTGAAATAATATCTTCACAAATAATTGCTGCTGCCTTTAGATCTGATGTGGAAGGATGTGAGTGGAAAGATGCACGGGAGATCATTATCACCAATTCAAATTTTGGCGCAGCTACAGTTGAATTTGTGATCACCAATAAAAAAATCAACGATTATTTTTCTGTTTCTTCTGCAGAATTATTTATACTTCCGGGTTTTATCTCGTCCGATACAAAAGGCGCTATCACTACACTCGGCAGGGGAGGTTCAGATTATACCGCAGCAATCATTGCTGCCGCTTTGAGCGCAGACGTGCTGGAGATTTGGACGGATGTTTCCGGTATGATGACGGCTGACCCAAGGCTGGTTAGCAACGTAAAGATCATACCGCAGATATCTTACCAGGAAGCGATGGAACTTTCTCATTTTGGCGCAAAAGTAATTTACCCGCCAACCATACAACCAGTAAGCAGCAAAGGCATTCCCACCTGGATAAAGAACACGTTTGCACCTGGGGATAAAGGCACGCTGATACAGAATGATGCAGGAATAAATGGTAGCATTATTCGTGGCATTTCGAGTATTAACAGCATTTCTTTACTTAGCCTTGAGGGTAGTGGAATGGTAGGCATTCCTGGTTTTTCAAAAAGATTATTTGAGGCCTTGGCGGCAAAAAAAATAAATGTTATTCTCATTACACAGAGTTCATCGGAACATTCAATTTGTGTCGGGATTGATGCCGTTAATACCAGCGAAGCAAAGCATGCAATTGATGAGGCCTTCGCTTATGAAATCGAAACAAAAAAAGTAGACCCGATTGTTGTTGAGCAGGAGTTAGCCATTGTTGCGTTAGTGGGTGATAATATGAAAAGCCATCCGGGTATCAGCGGAAAAATGTTTGGCAATCTTGGGCGTAATGGTGTAAATGTTCGCGCCATTGCACAGGGGTCGTCAGAAAGAAATATCTCGGCGGTTATCTCTACCCATGATGTAAAAAAAGCAATCAACGTATTGCATGAAGAGTTTTTTGAAACCATTTATAAAGAGATCAATTTGTTTATAGCCGGTGTGGGAAATGTTGGGGGAAAATTATTGGCGCAGATACAGCAGCAACAACAATACCTGTTAAAGAATTTGCATTTGAAAATTAATGTGGTGGGACTGGCCAACAGCAAAAGAATGTTGTTCAACGATGAAGGTATTACCGTGGCCAACTGGAAGGAGCTGCTTGCAAATGGTGAGTCCATGAATATGCAGGAATTCATAGATCGCATCGAACAAAAAAATCTGCGCAATGCCGTGTTTGCAGATGTTACTGCCAACGAATTAGTAGCATCCTGCTACGATCAATTGCTACAAAAAAGTATTTCGGTAGTGGCCTGTAATAAGATCGCTTGCTCTTCCAGTTTCGATTACTATACTAAATTGAAAAAACTATCAAGGGAGTTCAATGCGAACTTTATTTTTGAGACCAATGTGGGTGCAAGTCTGCCTGTGATAGGATCGTTGAACGACCTGTTGCGCAGCGGCGATAATATTCATAAAATGGAAGCAGTGCTGAGTGGCACACTCAATTTTGTGTTTAATAATTACGATGGCAAAAAAAGTTTTGCATCTGTGGTAAAACAGGCGCAGGCAGAAGGCTATACCGAGCCTGATCCAAGGCTCGATCTGAGTGGGAAAGATGTAATGCGTAAAATTATGATCCTTTCAAGGGAGGCCGGAGAAAAAATTGAGATGGAAGATATCTCCAATAGTTCATTCATGCCGGCAGCTTGTATGGAAGGTTCAGTTGAAGATTTTTATCGCTCCATGGAAGAACATGAAGAGCATTTTAAAAAACTATATTTGGCTGCAAACGAAGCAGGAAAGAAATTAAAGTTCGTGGCAAAATATGAGAATGGTAAAGCATCTGTAGGTTTACAGCATATAGATCCTCAGCATGATTTTTATCACTTGTATGGAAAAGATAATATTGTACTTTTTTATACCGATAGATACGTGGAGCAACCGTTGGTTATAAAAGGGGCAGGCGCAGGAGCAGATGTTACCGCCTCCGGTGTTTTTGCAGATATTATCAGAACAGCACGTGCTTAAGGCTCTTGCTAAACAAGCATCAATCGTAATAATGAAAATAAG
>JBDSAP010000345.1:0-3908 GCA_039922055.1 Ferruginibacter sp. | reverse complement strand
TCTGTCACAGTGCAGGGTGATGTAACCAGTAACGCCAGTATCCAGGGTACGGGTAAACTCATATTAAAAGGCTCTGCCAACCAGAATGTAAATATGGGTGGCTTTACCATTCCTAATTTGGAGATTGATAATACTTCGAATGTTACATTAACCGGAAGCGCAACGATCGGCACTTCTCTTTTGTTTACTAATGGAAAAGTACAGCTCGGTGCTTTTAACCTGGTTTTAGATGCAGCTACTACTGTAACTGGCGCTGCGGACAATAAATTTTTAGAAACCAACGGAACAGGTTTTGTACAAAGAAATATTGGCAATGCTGCTGCAAGTGCACAATTGCTTCCTGTTGGAGTCGGAATAAGATATACCCCGATATCACTAACTCATACCGGTGGTACTTATGCTTCCGCATTACTGGGCGCCCAGGCGAAAAGCGGGAAAAGCCCAAGCAGTCATCCACGTACGGAATCCTATACTAATATTTACTGGCCGGTTGCAACAACCGGTGTTACCGGCGGAACTTTTAGCGGAACAGGAACCTATCCTATCGATGGCGCTCCTGGCTTTACGGGAACAGAAACAGATATCAGGGGTATGAGTTTTAATGGGACGGATTGGAGTCTTACCGGAGAAGGCCATGATTTCGCACTAAATACAATAACGGCGCAACTCGCCTCAAATTCAGGACAGATCTTTGGTATGAACAGGTTTTTGTTAATGAACTCAAAAGTTTTATTACAGGGAGCAAATCCTGTTGGCGGAATTATGAGTGATGCTCTTCGTGTAGCTCCCTCTGTTATTCCAACTACAGAACCGTATAGGGCTGCACCTTATAACTTTACCAGTTTAAATGGTGGTGTCCGTGAAGTTGCCGCCGCATCGGTCTTTAATGATTTTAGCAATTTTAATAACATCGTAGATTGGGTATTTGTAGAAGTGAGAAACAATGTTACATCCGGCAGTGTACTACTTCAGACACGTTCAGCATTAGTTCAAAGGGATGGCGATATTGTGGATATTGATGGTACAAGTCCATTATATTTCAAAAACGTAGATGCCGGTAGCTATACGATAACCGTACGCCACAGAAATCACACGGCGATTTCAACGAATAATACGGCCGGTTCATACAAAAGCCTCACACTATCTTCATCAACCCCGGTTCTCAATTTCACATCCCCTGCTACTAATATTTTAGGTGCTGCGAATGTTAATTACGCTCAAATAGGTGGATTTAATATGATGTTTTCCGGAAATGCAAACTTTAACGCAAATGTCAGGTATGCCGGACCATCTAACGATAAAACCTATCTGCTTACTTCCGTGTTATCAGGGAACGAGTCATTGATTTTAAGCAACGTTTACAGCCAGGGAGATTTAAACATGAATAGGGTGGTGAGATATGCTGGTCCCACGAATGATAAAACATTTTTATTGGTTACCCCGCTTAGTTCTAACGAGAGTGCCATTGTTAACCAGATCTTACCTAACTAACTCATAAAAGTAATAATATGAAACAACTTAAATTTATACCCGTTTTTTTATCGGTCTTGTTTAACTTCTCAGCTATCGCTCAAACTGTACAAGGTACAGTTCTCCATGGTAGCAGTGCCAGTTCGGTTTATATTTCGATGAAGCCCGATGCTGACTTAACTGGATCATTAACGGATTTCCAGGTTACAATTGCTATCCCCGCAGCGCCTTTTGGAGCGGCCCCCACATATACTTTTACTCCCTTAATAACTGGTCTCTCTTTGGGAGTTTCCGCTCAATCGGTAACACTTGAATCAGTTGGTGGAGTAAGTTCTTACGTATATACGTTTAGTTCAGCGGGTACTGGTGTGGCAAGTGTAACTTATGCCGCCGGAACAGTTTATAATATTGCAGAGGTCTCCTTTAGTAGTCCTAGTGCCGTAAACACGACATTGCAGTTGGTTCAAATACCTAATGGGGGATCAACAGGACAATCCAATTTCTTTGTTGCATTTAATAATAACGCTGATGCAACAAATCAAACAACGCCTTTCTTTGGTGTCGCTGCCGCAAATGATGGGCAGGGTTATGCAGGCTTTTCATTTGTGCCGCTTAGCAACATTGTCCTCCCTGTCAAATTCCTCGGCTTCAATGCAACAAAAAAAAATAACGATGCAGTTCTCACATGGCAAATAGAAAATGAAACTTCCCTTACTGATCATTATGAAATAGAAAAAAGTGCGAACGGGGTAGACTTTAAAAAAATCAGTTCTGTTCCAGCAAAAAATAATGGCAGCTCCACAAACACCTATGATTTCAACGACGTCAATTTATTTACCGTTCGTTCTGGCGGCGTAATTTATTATCGTATCAAACAGATTGATAAAGATGGTAAATCTGTTTCAACTCCTGTAAGGAACCTCCGTTTAGACACCAGGGCAATGGCAATAAACGTATATCCTAACCCAATAAGGGACAACGCTAATCTTTCTATTGACCTGGTAAAAAATGAGGAGGTAGTATTAACTATTAATGATGCTTCCGGTAAACAGGTTCAAAATATATCATGGACATTGTTTAAAGGATTGAATGTTAAAAAAATCAACATGAGTAATCTTGCTTCCGGCAATTATATGCTAAAAGTGAGCACTGGATCTGAGATAAAAACAATCCCGTTAGTTAAAACGAGATAATACATACCGGTAACGCTTTTTAAATGAACCCTGCCATTTGGCGGGGTTTTTCATTGTGGGTTATTGAGAGATGTATTGACAAAAAAACCGGTCAATAACCGGTTAAAATAGTTGTAAGGAGATGAGCTAACATCAGATCGAAAATGCTTTTTCGATCAATTCACCCTGCTCTTTTACATGCACTTTAGAATAACCCGTAGCAGTTGAGGCACTTGGCGTACGGCTCGTGATATAGAAATTGATATTCTTCAGGTTCATCCGCAAAAAAGTGGCCGCACCCATATTCAATGGCTCTTCCTGTATCCAGTGCCAAATGGCTTTACTATACTTTTTATATAGTTCATCGAGTTTTGTTTGTGGCAAAGGATAAAGCTGCTCTACCCGGACGATAGCGACATCCGTGCGGTTATCTTTCAACTGCCTTTCTGCAAGATCAAAATACATTTTTCCGGAGCAAAATAAAACCTTGGTTACTGCCCCGGCATCTTTTACAAAAGCGTCGTCTATTACTTCTTTGAAACCACCGTTGGTAAACTCACTGGCCAAACTATAACTACCCGGATGGCGCAGGTTAGCCTTAGGGGAAAAAACAATTAGGGGTTTCCTAAATGGCCATGTTACCTGGCGGCGCAACGCATGGAAAAAATTGGCAGCAGTGGTAATATTTGCTATTACCATATTCATTTCGGCACACATTTGCAGAAATCGCTCCATCCTTGCACTGCTGTGCTCCGGCCCCTGGCCTTCATAACCGTGAGGCAATAACATTACTACCCCATTCATTCGCTGCCACTTGGTTTCGGCGGCGGCAATAAACTGGTCAATCATGGTTTGGGCGCCATTAGCAAAGTCGCCAAATTGGGCTTCCCATATTACCAATGAATTGGGATTTGCCATTGAATAGCCATATTCAAAACCCAGCACAGCGTATTCACTTAATAAAGAATTATAAATGCGAAATGTCGGTTGTGTCTCCGTGAAATGATTGAGGCGGTTATATTCCGTATTCGTATTCTCATCATAAATTACTGAATGCCGATGGCTAAAAGTGCCACGTTTTACATCCTGCCCACTCATGCGAACGTCCTTATCCTGGATCAGCAAACTGCCATAAGCCATTAATTCTCCGGTTGCCCAATCTATCTTTTGCTCATCATTGTACAATTTTATTTTATCCTGTATTAGTTTTTCTACTTTACGCAATGGCTTAAAATTCTCCGGCCATTTCATCAGGCCATCAAATAA
>JBDSAP010000344.1:0-6821 GCA_039922055.1 Ferruginibacter sp. | reverse complement strand
TATGTGGCCCCTTAGTTCTTCGCTTCTTCATTCTCAGTTACCTTCGTACCACCGCGGTGAGTTGCTCTAATTGAAGCGAACCTCACTTTTTGCCCGGCGATTTTAATATTGTCTGAAGATGCGAGATCCTTTTCAACCGTATTTTTTCTTGCATCCAGCGCCTCATACAATACTTTTATTTCATCCCAGTCTTCCCTAGTGTATTTGTCTTTATTATCTGAGACCGTGTTTACAAAATTCTTGTAAACACTTAAAATGTTTTTAGCGGTTACAAATCCAAACTTCATGTCAGATCCAATTTTACCCTCGCCGAATAACCTGTTTCGTAGTACTTGCCGGTAATCAGGTGTGTTGGCAACAACTTTCGCGGCAGCTTCTTTTTCCTGGAGTTTAGCCTGATAGACCGCTTTTAAATCAGCATACTTCTTTTTACTTGCTTCGGCTTTCGCCTGGTCAGCTTCTTCAAGCGTAGCAAGGCTTTTTTCTGCCATTAAGGCTCTCTCCTGGTAGCCATTGTCAATGGCTGTCCAATTTTCCAGAGTATATACCCGATGCAGGCCTTCAACTGAATCAACATACCGGGTTAAAACGGCAGCATCTTGTTTAGCTGCATCTTTCGCAGTATTGTTACATGCCGTAAATCCGGCGATAACTATAGCCGCTTTAATCATTAAATAGGTGGTTCGCATATTAATTAGATTTTGTTTACACCCCTGCGCCAATATCCATGCCACCAAATCTTTGCTATAATTTCACGTTATCCGGGAGGTATGTTGCGATAATATGGGATAATTTAAATAAAAGGGCAACGTATATTGGGATAGGTGGGTATAAATTACCCGATGAATTTAAGACTTTGATTATTTCACCGTCGGTATCCTAAAAATAGATCATACCACATTGCGCCAACACAAGGAAGAGGCTGGTTATTTACCAAACTGCCCATTTCTGAAGTTCAATTGAAAATCTATTGCCTGGCTCAAAAAAATTATAAGCTTGATTCTTAGGATAATGCTCACCATCGTTTGACATCCTATATCCTATTTAATGGTAACTTTTCTAATTACTTTATTGCCTGGCTCTGATACATAGATCGTCTTTCCATCGGGTGTTGCCGCATTGTTGATTTTTTTGCTTGCAAAAAAGCTGTGTATTCTGTGGTTAAATCTCCAGCATCTCCTTCGGAATAATTATGCTAAACACCGTGCCCTTGCCCAGTTCGGCGTTCACCCTTATCTCAAATCCATGGTATTGTGCAATGCTTTTAACGATCGACAAACCAAGCCCATACCCTTCACCGGTTGTGTTGCCCGATTTTTTAAAGCGGTTGAAAATTGTTGCGAGCTCTTCCGGTTTTATCCCAATGCCGGTGTCTTTTACCCTTAGCGTGTAAGCCCCTTCCGCTTCGTAACCACCTGTGATATCGATGCTGCCATTTTGCTTGTTGTATCGGATGGCATTATTGATAAGGTTATATAACAATTGAAAAATAAGGTCATGATTTACCTTTTTTACATTTGCAGTTTTTGAAACATTGTTGGTAAATGTTAGCTGATTTATTTCGAGCCGGTGTGACAGTTCGTCCATCACTTCTGTTACCACCTTGTGTAAATTAACGGTGTCAGTTTTTACAAACTGGTCATTTTCAATCCGGGAAATGTACAACAATGAATGAACGATCTTTTTAAGACGGTTAAGCGTCTTCATCATTGCCGATATCCGCTCCTGCTGTTGCTCGCCAATGAGTTCATCCACCATCATGTTTTCGATATTCGTTTGCAGGATGCTGATCGGTGTCATTAATTCATGCGAAGCATTGGATGTAAATTCTCTTTCCTTATCAAAGGCCTCATGTATTTTTTCCATCAGGTGAATGAGGGAACTATCAAGGTATTTGAAATCGGATGTAGTGGTTCTTACTGGAGTAAGGGACTCTTTGAATGGAAATTTTCTATCCACGAGTTTCGTCCGCACAATCCTTGCAAGCGGCCGGAGCAGCAAGTTTGTATACACCAGGTCAACCAATATACTTATGGCTATAAGTGCAATAAGAATGTATAAGGTGAAGCGCTGTAAAAGGCTATTGTATTGGCCAATAGTGGCGGTGGTTTTACCAATTTCCAGTTGATAACGACGCCCTTTATTCAATAATGCGTGGGTGAGCACCCGGTAGTTGAGCGTATCATCTTCCACTATACGCTGAGAGGTTTCGATGGTGTCTTTCACCACCTCATTTCCGGCAGGAACAAGGGATATATATTCCTCCTTCAGCATGGTATAACTTCCATAAGCACTGTCACCCTGCAAGTAGTAATCTGCCCCGTTTTTTTTGATCGTTGCCAGTACTTTTTCCTGTTGTTTACCCAGGTAATAATTGGTGTATTGAAAGCTTACCTTGCTTACCAGCATGGGCAGCAGCAATACAAAGAGCACTACAATCAGCAACTTGGAAAGTGTGATAAACAGCGTGAGCTTGGTTAGTAGTTTCATTAAGACATCATAGTTTTATTTTATACCCAATACCTCTAAGGGTTTGCAGCCAATCTACTGGTGCATGCGCAGACATTTTTTTACGGATATTTTTTATATGAACGTCGATATAGTTGGAGTCATAATCATCATCCGAAAAGTTGCCCCAGATATGTTCGCTGAGCTGGAAACGGGTAAGCGGCCTGTTCTTGTGCAGCAGCATATAACTAAGCAGGTCAAATTCTTTCCGGGATAATTCTATATCATTTTGCTCGTGCCATACGGAGCGTTTGTTGAGGTCAAGACTGAACTCGCCCAATTCAATGACCGGATCGTTGTTGCCTGATTTTCGCCTGCTGATGGCTTGCATTCTCGATTGTAATTCTAAAAGCGAAAAAGGCTTGGCAAGATAATCATCTGCACCAAGATCAAGCCCTTTGATCCGGTCTTCAAGATCTCCCCTCGCTGTAAGAATAATGTAAGAGGCATTCCCACAACTTTTCTTTGTTTCGTTAAGCACCTGCAAGCCATCCTTATCGGGCAAACCGAGATCAAGCAATATAAAATCATACTCATTGTCATCTAACAATCTTTCTGCGTCTTTTGCGGAAGCGGCAATATCGCAGAGATAAAATGACTTCTCTAAAAAGGTACACATTTCTTTGGCCATTGCCTGCTCATCTTCGATGATTAATACTCTCATAGTTATAATAAACAAGGATAAAATAATGAACAATTTTTTGAACCCGGCAGTAGTTTTTCAATTAAGCTTCATTGGCGTCGCACTCTTGTACATTTTATCAATGAGGAGCGAAAGACCAGGTCACTAATTTATCCCTTGCGCAGTATAGGTATCAAAATTGGTAATAAAAACTTATAGTGGCAAATGAGTTAACCTTTCCGGGATCTGTTTGCGCCTGCTTGCTTAGTACAGATAATTGGTAAGCGGCTTCCAGCACATAATGCGACCTGTTGTAAGCAAGCGGTAATTTAAAATTATAGGAAAGCATGTTGAAAGTGGTGGATGCAACCGTTTTGGTGGTGCTACCCTGTGAAGGCTCACCGGTGATGGGGCTAAGAATGATACCGAGCACACTGTCCCGCAGTTTTTGTTCTGTCAAATAAGTTTGATAAAAATGCTGTGTACCTGCCACCACATCAGCCGAAGGATTGATGGTAACGATGTCTTTTTTGCCGATGCTAAACAGGTTGATCGACTTTGAAATACCCCCGGTTACAAACTGATCACTTGTTTTTCCAAAAGCATAATCGCCGGTAAGATTGATAGTAATAGCGTGTTCGTACACTATGCCAACGCTTGCATTATCGGCATTGCCCGCTTGCAACAAAGGTGAATATGCCGGAAAAAAATTATGGCTATAGCTCAGGTCTGCCGATAGTCTTTTGCTCAGTTTAAAATTTATACCGGCAGCAAGGCTGGCCGCCGAAACGGATGAAGTTTTTTCTTGCAGCAATTTGTAACTAAGGCCCGAAAAATAGATACCTGACTTTAAGCGATAGGTCGCTGCTAAAGCTGCGTACGGTGTGTTCTCTGCGGATTTCTGGCCGTAGTAGCTGGCGTTGTTTGCATAAACAGCGCCAATGGTAAAAGTAGATTTGCTAACGGTGCTGTCAACGGCTGGCAAAGCGGTGGTATCCGTTTGACCAAAACTAATGGCGGCGCAAAATGTAATAGAGATAAAAATTATTAGTGGTTTCATGAGGTAATTTTTTTAGTGAAGAATTTTGATAACAGGTTTCACAATCTGGGGTTTAATCACTTTAATTACAGGCTTCACCTTTAGTGTAACTGGAACGGGTATGGCTTGCTTGCGTGCTTTAGGCACTTCTTTTATCACTTCAGTAACGGGCTTTTCAACAGGCTCCACCGGTTGTACTTTGGGCGGTGGTATGGAATCAGTTTGCATCATCGCCGTACGAATACAAGGATGAACTGGTTTGCCATTATCGGCCAGGGTTAACAGTGGACTCATTAAAGCGATTAGCCCTATTAAACATCTGAAAACTGCGACTGCTTTCATTTGACAAAATTTAAAAACAGGTCTTGCAAAAACGATGCAAGACCTGTTTTGGATTGCTTACTTAATAATTTTAATTCCGGTGGCTGTTTTTGCATGTGTGTTCAGTTTCACCGCAGCAACAGGCTTTATTGCATGGCTGGTAGATGAAGTTGCTTTGATCGCAACTGCGGCGGTTCCATTTACCTTTTCACTGGTTTTAACTGTTACTTTATCCACCTTAGTTTTTATTTGGGTACTTGCATCGGCAGCGATTGTTGTTCCGGTGCTGGTCGTCATATTCACATTTTCTTTCACTTCATTTCCCAGGTTTTTCGCATCTGTTGCCGATATAGTTGCGTGGCCATTCAAAGACGCATTTTGCGTTGTTTTATTGTTCTGTTCCGATGCATGAACGCCTGTATTTGATTGAGCCGAAACGGACACTTCAGCGTCTTTAGAAAGCGTTTTTTCTACTTGTTTCTCTTGCATTGCTGCCTTTTCCTGGACAGTTTGTTTTTCAGCGATAATAGCGGTCTCGCCTTTTTGCACACCTGTAGCTGCGGCAGTACTAGTAGTTTTTACCGCTTCAGACTTTATGCTACCTGATGAGGAAGTATGGCCTGAAACATTCGCCTGGTTACTGGCATTCTGAATTTGCAATGTAGTTGCACTTTTTACTGTTTGCTCGTTCTTTACGGTAGTTTGAGCAAATGTCGCTACCGATAATAAAATTGCTGCGGAAAATAATAATGACTGTTTCATAAAATTTCTGTGGTTTTAGTTGTTATTGATTGATTACAGGAACAAACTTATAAGCCCAACATGAAGCGAAAATGAAAAATCACTTTTTTAAAATAAATTATTCTGGTTGCAGAATTTGTTCCCTATCCCTCCCGGATGAACGCACTATTTTGGCATTTAAACTACGCCTGCTTTAAAGACCTGGCAAGCAGTCCTGAAAGGGGTGGCATTTGTATGAGTGCAAAGAAGTTAATTCCAAAATTATATTGGAAATGTGGCAGGATTCAACGGCCGATTTTTTCGATAGTGACATGGAAATATTTTTCGCAAACGAAAAAAAGAAATTCTGATATTTACCCATTCATTTTATTATTATCTAACTATTGACCAAACTGAGCCTGTTTATGAAAAATTTAATCAACACTGCCTGCGCCTTCTATGGTATTGGTGTAGCAGGTATCGGATTTCAGCAATTTATTTACTCAGATTTCCGGCCGGTTTTATTACCTCCATGGCCGCTATGGATGCATGCAAGCATGCTCGCCTATGTCACCGGTGGAGCGCTGGTTATAGCTGGCATTTGTATATTGTTACTGAAAAATATAAAGGAGGTATCCCTACTTTTAGGGTTGCTTTTTTTGATGATGTTCCTAATTTTTCATGTACCCTATTTGCTTTTCATCAATGAAAATTCGCCCCGTCAATTAGGGCTATGGACCAATCCTCTAAAGGAGCTGGCTTTATCAGGCGGTGCATTTGTAATTGCAGGTTTCTTTCGTGAAGAAGATATTCCATCTACCAGTAAAAGCACTTTCCTTTCTTTACTGGAAAAATTAATACCTGCTGGCAGAATTTTCTTTGCACTCACTATGATCGCATTTGGTATCGATCATTTTTTATACGCGGAATTTGTAGCCACTCTTGTGCCTTCATGGATTCCGGGACATACCTTCTGGACTTATTTCGCTGCGGTGGCGCTTATCGGATCTGGTGTTGCTATTATCTTAAAAATAAAATTAGAACTGGTTGGCCGGTTGTTAGCATTAATGCTTTTTTTATGGTTTATAATGCTTCATATTCCAAGGGCAATTGTAGCCCCACCCAGCGATAATGGCAATGAAATTACCAGTGTGTTTCAGGCTTTGGCATTTAGCGGTATTGCGTTGGCGATAGCCTGTATGGCGGGTAATCAAAAATTCAATAGTTAGCATGTGATGTATGATGTGTGATGTGTGATGTGTGATGTGTGATTCAAGTTTGTGAGCATGATCGTTCACCTATTCTCAGGCGAATCTCTGCCAGAGAGCTTTCGAATACAAAGGTTGCTGTGTCGTTAGATGATACTCTTTGCATTGAAGGGCATTCATAAAATCAAACCATAGTCATCTTCGAATAAAGTGATAAAAAATTTCGGCTATAGGCAATAAAAAATCAAGGCTGTTTGAGCCTTGATTTTTTTGCTTCATTGCATCAGCCAAAAAGAAAATATGGACTATGAATAACTGAAAAATTGGTTTTGCCTACGGCTTAACAGTGCAATAAAACACCACATCATTAAAATCGTGATCGCATTCCGGAGTGGTTCTGTCA
>JBDSAP010000343.1:0-6649 GCA_039922055.1 Ferruginibacter sp. | reverse complement strand
GCGGGCCGGAACAAACGGGCGGAGCCCATCGTTTGTTCTTGACTTTTTTTGCGGTACGTCCCGACCGGGCTTGCAGCGTAGAAATCGGGATTCTTTTTTTTGTCAAGAAAAAAAAGAAAGAACGTTGAAGATGAATGATGATTTGGTATTTGAATACCTTTCAATGCCGGTCTTGGGATTGCTAACTGCCTGCCCGTCTCAACGAAAGAGTGGGCAGGCTTTTTTTATTATACATCCGAATGCGGATGATTAGGCATTTGTAATTTTTATTTTAATATTGTATCGCATATAGCGAATCAATGTTGGAAATTTAAAATGCGCTACCGCAACCATTAACGGAATGAAGTGAACAATATATTGCCCTTCAATTTCATATCCGTTTCTATCATTGATATTTATTTTACCCATTTTTTTTCCGCATTAGCGGTTAAAACACAGGATTGTGATAGTAATTTTACGGCACTTTATTTGTACTATCACACTCACTTTAAAAAACTAAATTATATAATCAGCAATGAAATTATTCTCCATCGTATTGATCTTCATAACAAATGTTTGTTTTTCCCAGGAGCCGATACAGGGCGATATAATGTTAGGCGTTGCCGGTTATAACGGTGATCTTACAAAAAGTATGGTTACGTTCAAATCTCTAAAACCGGCAATTGCTGTTGGCATCAAATTCCCTGTTTATGGCAACTTTGTTTTTCTGCGTACTGGGATTGCATTTGGCTGGATATCCGGCGACGATAAAAATAACAAGAGTCCCTCTTTGTCGGATCGTAATCTTAATTTCACCTCTAAAATATTAGAGGGCAGCCTTTCCTTAGAAGTAAACCTGCTTGACCCGAACCAGTTTTATGGTTATCCATATTTATTCGCCGGCGTTGGCCTGTTTCATTTTAATCCATATACAAAGGATAACGGGGGTAAAAAAGTATTTCTATGGGACCTTGGGACCGAAGGACAGGGATTAGCGGCCTACCCTGATAGAAAAATGTATTCGCTTACGCAGGTTTGTCTACCATTTGGAGGCGGCTGGAGATTTAAATTAAACGACCAGGTGGATATTGGCCTCGAAGTAGCTGGACGGGTTCTCTTCACGGACTACCTGGATGATGTGAGCACCACTTATGCAGCACCACAAGTGCTGCTTAATGCCAGAGGGCCACAGGCAATGGAGCTTGCCTACCGTTACCAACAGACCAGTGCTGTTATTGAAGGAAGACAAAGAGGTAATCCCAAGCATAAGGATTGGTACTTCTTCAGTGGTATCAAACTACAGTATAAATTCGGGGCGATATTTGAAACCCAATAAGTGTATTTTCAATAACTACTTCTAAAGCGCTCAATCCATATTCTCAAACAACTCTTTCAGATCTTAATCTGTAAAGGTTATCCCGAGTTACCTCGCCTGAACTATATAGAATTATTTTAAATCAGCAATGGCCAACTGGTCCATATCCGCGAAGGTGAGATTTTCTCCTGCCATACCCCAGATAAAAGCGTAGTTAGAACTACCACAACCACAATGGATAGACCATGGCGGTGATATAACTGCCTCGTAATTCGATAGTACCAGGTGCCTCGTTTCTGTTGGCTCACCCATAAAATGAAAGATCCTTTGCTGGGGTGCAAGATCGAAGTAGAAGTAAACTTCTGTTCTGCGTGTATGGGTGTGCGGTGGTACAGAATTCCATACACTGCCATGCTGCAAAACCGTTAGCCCCATTACCAACTGGCAACTTGTAATTCCATCCAGGTGAATGTATTTGTAAATGACGCGTTGATTAGATGTTTCTGCTGCGCCCATTGCAACCGGCGATGCTTCCTCTTTATGCATTACCCTGGTGGGATGATTGACATGCGCAGGCGTGGATAATAGAAAAAATATTGCCGGATCTTTTGGATCGTTCGATGCGAAAGATATATCCTGCACGCCTTTGCCAACATAAAGGCAACTTAGTTTTGCAAGCTCGTATGCTTCAATACCAGTTGTTACTTTTCCCGGACCACCAACATTGATGATACCGATCTCTCTCCGCTCCAGGAAATAGTTTGCTTTTAATTCTTCGTGCGCTTTTAAGGTAAGCGTTGCAGTTATTGGCTTTGCTCCACCCACTATCATACGGTCATAATGTGAGTACACCAGGTTGATTTCGTCATCCCTCATCAATGATTCACACAGGAAGTTTTTCCTGATCGCTTCTGTTTGCATAGCTGCCGTTTCGGCCGGACTATTTTGAAATCTTATTTCCATAGCGGTAATGTTTTTATGTGATCAACCGATACATTATTCGTTTGCAGCTTTTCCTAAAGAAGCCAGTATGCCTCCATCAACATACAGTATATGCCCGTTTACAAAATCGGAAGCTTTGGAGGAAAGAAATATCACTGCTCCCTGCAGATCATCGGGATTGCCCCAGCGCTCTGCCGGTGTACGGCGTATAATGAATTCGTTGAAAGGATGCCCGTCTACCCGGATGGGGGCCGTTTGCGTGGTGGCAAAATAACCAGGGCCGATTCCGTTGACCTGGATATTGTGTTTTGCCCATTCCGTAGCAAGGTTCTTTGTAAGCATTTTTAAACCGCCTTTTGCTGCTGCGTAAGCGCTCACTGTCTCCCGGCCAACTTCGCTCATCATTGAGCAGATATTAATGATCTTTCCACTGCCTCGCTTTACCATATATTTTCCAACATGCTTCGACATAATGAAAGGGCCGGTGAGGTCAACCTTCAATACCTGTTCCCAATCAGCAAGCTGCATATCCAATACAGGCGTGCGTTTGATGATGCCGGCATTGTTCACCAAAATATCGATTGGCCCTACTTCATTCTCTATTATATCAATATTTTTTTCTACACTTTGTTCATCCGATACATTGAATATATATCCGTGCGCTTTTATTCCATGCGCATCATATTCCGCAATTGCGGTGTCAAGACTTTCTTGTCTTTGCCCGTTAATGATGATTTCGGCGCCGGCTTTTGCAAGCCCCATGGCCATTGCCATTCCGAGACCATGTGTAGCGCCTGTGATCAAAGCTCTTTTGCCTGTTAGATCAAATAATGATAATGACATGCTGATTTTTTACGATGACGTTCTTTGATTTTAACGGTTGGATGGCGTGTATTTTGCAATCGCGTTTTAAAAATAGAGGAATAAAGATAATTGGTAAACAAGGGACATCGATGAACCGGCAGATCTTTATTTGCGCAATCGTGTGCGTGGGATGAAATAAAAAGTGACCGCTGTGTAGCGATCACTAAAAAATTTATGCGATGAAATATTATAAACGAATGTTCTTATTGCTTCACAAAGCTACGATAGTACAAGTGTGCGACGCAACGATGCTAAATTGAAATACTAATGCCTGGTACAAAATATTATCACCGGCAACAAACATTCTACATCGATTATTCAAAGCACTGCTGTAGCTATTTCATTTTTTCTGCATCTGCTAAAAATGTCTTTAAACCGATATCGGTTAACGGATGCTTTAACAGTGCCAGTATAGATGAAAGCGGGCAGGTGCAAACATTGGCGCCTGCTTCGGCACAGGCTATAATATGATTTGCGTTGCGGATAGACGCAGCGAGTATCTCCGTTTCAAAACCTTGTACCTGGTAAATGTTGGCGATCTGCGCAATCAGTTGCACACCGTCCCAGCCACTATCATCTATACGTCCTATAAATGGAGACACATAAGTAGCGCCTGCCTTAGCTGCAAGGATAGCCTGTCCGGCACTAAACACCAGCGTGCAATTAGTTTTAATACCATTGTCAGTAAACCACTTGATCGCCTTCACACCTTCCTTTATCATGGGAACTTTTACAACGATATTTGGATGGATGGCAGCCAGCTTTTTCCCTTCCTCTACAATGGTATCAAAGTCCACAGAAAGCACTTCGGCACTGATATCGCCATCAACAATTTCGCAGATGGTTTTGTAATGCTCAGCGATTGCAGCTTCTCCCTTGATATTTTCTTTTGCCATCAACGAAGGGTTGGTTGTTACGCCGTCCAGGATGCCTAATTGGTTGGCTTCTCTTATGTCTGCAAGGTTAACCGTGTCGATAAAAAATTTCATACTTGTATTTGCGTTTTTGATTTATTTATTTACAGATAATTTATATACGGTAACGGTGTGATACTGTTGGCCCGGACGAAGAACTGTGGAAGGAAAGCTAGGCTGGTTAGGCGAATTAGGGAAATGCTGTGTTTCCAAACACAATGCTGCATGCTTGTTGATGGCCTTGCCATCACTTGTTTTTATGGTGCCATCCAGGAAGTTGCCTGTGTAAAATTGCACGCCAGGTTCTGTTGTAGATACTTCCAATGTACGACCACTTTTTTCATCGGATAGAGTGACGACTTTTGTTAGACTGGAATCTTTTTTATTGAGTACAAAGTTATGATCGTAGCCTCCTTTTACTGAGTCGATCTGCAAGCCGATCTTGTGGGCAGTTGTAAAATCGAAAGGGGTACCTTTTACGGATTTGATCTCACCTGTTGGGATGAGTGTAGTGTCAACCGGTGTATAGTTATCCGCGTCTATCTGCAATGTGTGATCGAGAATATTATTTACCACATCGCCTGACAAATTGAAGTAGCTATGGTTGGTAAGATTGAGCACAGTTGGTTTGTCTGTTTGCGCATTATATTCAATCCGCAATTCATCATCATCTGTTAACGTGTACACAACCTGCGTTTGTAAATTGCCAGGATAACCTTCTTCGCCATCTTTACTTAAATAACTCAGTGTTAACTCAGGTATGGAATCATTTTTAACCGCTGCTTCCCACACAACTTTATCAAACCCCTTTGTGCCACCGTGCAAACTATTTACACCATTATTAGTGACCAATGTATATTCGGAGCTGTCAATTTTAAATTTGCCTTTTGCGATGCGGTTACCATAACGGCCAACCAATGCGCCAAAATAGGGCGGCTTTGCGAGGTAACCCGACAAGCTATCAAAACCCAACACGATACTTGATTTTTTACCAGTTTTATCAGGCGACACCCATGAAGTAACCACGCCGCCATAGGTTGATATTTTTACCTGCGTACCTTTTGCATTGGTAAGCGTATAAAGAGAAACTTCTTTTCCATCCGCATTACCGAATGATGCTTTTGTAATTCCTTTTGTTGCTTCCATTGGTTCACTTTTTTGATCATTACAAGATGTGATTGAGCCAGCAAGCAATGCGGCAAGACACACGCTAAGCTGTGTTACTACTTTCATATTTGGATAGTTTTAGTTGAATTAGCCAATAACGGCGGAGTGAAGTGTGACAATGTTGAGATAATTATGTATGGCTTGTAAATTAATTCGCAAAAGTATTTAAAAACAATTAGTAAAATGCTAATAGTAAAAATGATTTATTGATTTGGGAATGGTGAATGGGCAATGGTCAATGGGCAATGGTCAATGGGCAATCGTCAATGGTCAATGGTCAACGACCAATCATCACCACAGGCCAATCATTCCACCACGATAACTTTTCGATACGCAGTTTTGACCGGCCACGATCATTGCCATCATAAGCGTGAAAGACGAGATAGTCTGTACCACCGAAAGCAGCCACCGCATTGTGCCCTACCCCGTACCAGTTCTTATCGCCTTCCAGCACAGTCGATCCTCCGCCTACATTCATTGGTACGCCGTCCTTATCCATGTACGGGCCTTTAATATTTTCACTTCTGCCCACCATCATTTTGTAAGTACTTTTTTCGCCGCGACAACAATAATCAAACGACACAAAGAGGTAATAATATTTGCCGTGTTTGTATAGGAACGGGGCTTCGATAGCTGCGTCGCCGGCAACCGAATCGGGTAGTATATCGTTTCTTTTACGGGAGGCTACCGTGTACCATTCTTCCGGTTGTGCAACGGCAGATAAACTGCTATCCAGCTTCACCAGTTTGATCCCATTCCAAAATGACCCAAACACCAGCCAGGGTGTTTGATTTTCGTCCACCATTAAATTCGGATCTATGGCGTTCCACATATCTCTGCCGGGAACAGATTGAATAACCTTTCCGTGATCGATCCATTTAAAATCTTTGGAAGCCGTATCCAATGTTTTGTTGGTAGCGAGCCCGATACAGGAGGTATTTTTCCCAAATGCAGATACGGAATAATATAAAAAATACTGGCCATTATGATAGCTGATATCAGGCGCCCAGATATGGCCCCGGAAGCCACGTATTGTTTTTACAGCCCAGGCTGGTGGCTTATCGAATACAGGTCTTTGCTGCTTCCAATGCTTCATATCTCTTGATGAAAAAACCGTTATGCCCATGCCCGTGCAAAAGATATAGTAGGTGCTGTCCTGCTTTGTTATCACCGGGTCGTGTACGGATATCAACGTATCATTAACTACGGTAGATGACTGAGCAAAGCAATTGAATGCAAATAGCAGTGGTATTGCCGCTGCCATTTTTTTTCTGTAAAAGTTTTGGAGATTCATAAAGATGAGGTTCTATCAAGTAAATATTCTGGTTTAATATTGATGAGCTGACAGCATTCTTTGAATGATAAACAAACGACCAAGCAATAGTTAACAAGGGATAGAATGATGAACATTTTTTTGAACCCAGCAGCAGTTTTTCAATTAGGCTTCATTGGCAGCCAGTCCGCCGCG
>JBDSAP010000342.1:0-2768 GCA_039922055.1 Ferruginibacter sp. | reverse complement strand
CGCTCTCAGTTACAACACTATCAATATTCTCATCGTTCCAGTAATAATAAAAAGACCTGCCACCTTTTTCTTTTTGGAGCAAGGGGGTAAAATACTTTTCCTCCAGTTTGTTTATTTCACGCACTGCTAATGCTTCCAATGCATCAGCGCCCGGATCCAATTTATATATTTGTTTCATCGCTCCTAGTTCGTTCTTTGTGCTGGCCATCGCGAATAATGAAAGCATGCCGGCTTTCTCCTCATTCGTTTTACACATCGATAAATAATCTTCCCTTGATAATTTTGAATCTACGCTCCAGTTAAATCCCAGGTAATTGGATATACGTTTTGCAATGGAGGTGTTGAACGCTTTACTAAATAACACCGCTGCTTCCTTTTGCCGGCCCGTTCTGAAAAATGCACCAGCTTTTAAAGCGAGACTAAGTGGTTGCAATACACTCTCTGTTTTATTAGCTGCGATATAATCATCATAATATTGAATCGCATCGTCATAGCGTCCGCTGTAATGTGCCAGGCGCTCTGCCTGGTAAGCATATTTCAATTTAAAAAGATCGGTTTTTGCTGCATTCATCAATTGCTGGCCATTCTTGATCAACCTGGCCATCTTTACAGTATCACGCTGTATGGCTTCCCAGCTATCGCTGCTCCCAACCACGAGCGGCTCCACCTGCTTTGCATATAAAATATAACCCAATGCTTCCAGGTCGCGGCTCTTTATAAAATACCCCGTCATAGTATTTCGCATCATCGAATCGGCAATCTGGTTGGTCTCGCTTTTTTCAATATTCAGGTAAAGGTTGTTTACTTCCTTTCGGGTAAACTTGTTCATGAAAAGTTTTGCATCAACAGGAGTAACCGGGCTTCCACAATAGGTAGCCCATTCGTTTGCCAATAAATCGCTCACTTCCACTGGTTCGTTCTCATCATACAAAAAATTGTAGCCTGTATAGTAGAACGGCTTATAACCATTTGTCTCGGGTAGCTGGGGATGAAAAAAAGAAGTATAATAATCGTATGGGTCGATCGAGTCTCCGCAACCAATTATATTTTGTGGAAACGAAATAAGAAATCCGCTAATGGAAACTGCGATAAATGCTTTCCAGTTCATGTGTAGTGTATTTATTTAAAGTTACAGAATCAAGATGGTAGAGTGAGACGCTCACTTCAGTATTTTTCAATTGGATGTTTATCTCCCGGGCTGTCGCAAGTACATCTTCAATATTGCTTTTTTCACTGCGTAATACGTCGCCTTTTTTCAGTTCATATCCCTGCAATAAAGTGTCCTTCAACAGCTCCGTTCTATTTGCTATTTGCCTGCAAAATGATGGAGTAAGCGTTTTGTCGGGCAGCGCTTCAATCAGTCCCATGTACACATTGTTGCGAAATAAAACCTTCCATTCAAATAATGGCAGCGCTACATCAAGGGGCAACGGATAGTATTGTAAATTGCCGATGTATTTTTTTAGTTCTTTCGTTTCGATGATCGAGTTTTTTGTTGCGGCATTTTTAAGATTCCCCATATTATAGCACATCAGCAATCCTTTATCAATCGGTGGCACCCCGCTTTTAGAAACAAACTTTACCTGGTGCAGGCGAATGGTGGCAGATAAAGTGATCCCAGTGTTTAATCGCTTTATGCTTTGTAAGATTGAGAAATATTTTTCCCTGGTGGAGGCCGTCCAGTCGCAGTCAATTTGTATCTCCATGATGCTGTCAATTTGATTGAGCATGCAGAGATCTTTGATAAGCTTATGAATTTTGTTCGCCAGTGTATTTGCTTGTGAGCTATCAATTCTCAGCAAGCATTCATTGGTAATAAATACTACAGGGATAATTTGGTATTTACTTAACTGTGGTTTGCTGGTGGTCGATAATTTAGCTGCCGGTATTGGCTGGTGTGTGGCCTCATCCCAATCCACATCGAAAAGTTTTACATACAATGTGTTTACATGCAGTGAATCCAATGCTTGCATTTCCCGGCTGGTTAGTTTTACTGTAGATTTCCAGTGGTAAAATGCACGGTGAACATTTTTTACAGGCTTGTTGCATTGAATAAAAGCAGCGCTCAATAAAATGGGGAACAGTAAATAGAAACGATGATCATAGATATTTTTAGCTTCCCCTTTTTTCACCCACATAAATTCAAATGTATGCTATTTAGAAAATTACCGACTGTCCTTACCCGGCATTTATTTACCGGCAAATCCGGCTTTCTAAGTGGCAGTTCCTCTTTTCAATCGTGCCTATATTGCAGTATCTTTGCACCATGACGTCACAGTTTTTTACTTATAATAAGGGAAAAGTAATACAGGCCCTGCGTTATCATTTTATTACCAGGCCAGAGATCAAAGCGATGATGATATTGGTGAATGTGTTTGCTATAGTTTCTGCCGTTTTATTCTTTCTGAAAAAGATATCACCGATGGCTTTTTTAGTTAGCTCTGTGTTATGGTTTATACTTATGATTGTGTTTTGGTACCTGCTGCCAGTTACCATTTATAGAAGATCCAGTACCTTTAAAGACAGGTTTAAGGCCACATTTGGAAAAGAAGAATTTACAATTGAAAATGAGCGGGGGAGCAGGAGCTGGCCCTGGAATTCGTTTAGTACTTCAATGGAGAGCCCGCATTTTTTTCATTTATATTTTAATGCAAGATCATTTTTTATTGTTCCCAAGGAAGCATTTCCGGATGATGAAGTGCATGCAGCGAGGAAGGTATTAGCAGCCAAGATCCACAAGTGAGCTACACCAGCCTTTTCTCCATAAT
>JBDSAP010000341.1:0-5210 GCA_039922055.1 Ferruginibacter sp. | reverse complement strand
ATTTCACCAATAAAAAAGGGTTACTGGATATTGTAATTTTAGATGGTTTTTAATACTTGAACAACAATAGCCTGGCAATTCGGCCGGCACAGGAAGGCCATCGCTCATTATCCACGCCTCATTCCTGCGCCTGGGGGGCACCGACCACGGCAGCAAGACAATGCAGCACCTTTTGTATTGATGTTATAGCTCTTTTTTTATTATGCCGCTTTAGTAAACGCCCGGCACAGGAAACCTAAACACTTACCTATGCCTCATTCCTGCTCCTATCGCTAATCATTCCTACACTCGTCCGCTAGATCGAGTACCAAGGTACAGCCCAATTTGGCAAGTTGTTAGCTGCTGTACTTTTTTATTTGGCTTAATATGTTCTTTGCTTTGATAGAAATGTTTTGATAATAGTCAGCATCTTTTTCAATTTCCGTAAAGTGTTTACCAACTATATCTCTTCGGTTTGTTTGGTCATACAAGCCACTTTCATAAATAACGATTTTTAGCCTCTCCTTGTCAAACTCTGATGAATTAGGTATGTCAAAATTTAAAAGTTTGCTTATTAGGTTTTCTCTAAAATTTTCGTTGTTGTATATTTCCCTTTCTGAAAGTTCGAAAGATGCACCTGTGATATTGTTTTTGTCTTGTGATGTAATTGCAATGTCGATGAGTTCTTCAATTGTCGGTTGCGGCAGTCGTTTTAAAATTGAGATACCACCTCCATGATATTCAGATTCATGCTGCGTTAATATCCAGTTTTCTTGTGTTTCAATGTCGGCATAAAAAATTGTCCACCCGTCATCTGAAGTCTTGGTTTTATTTAAACTCTTTAGCTTGGACTGAATATCTTTTTGATTGCAAATGTAGTGTTGAGTCATATGGTCAAAATAGTATAGCAGCTAACATCTGTATAGCGTAGCAGACGCAATATCTGTTTTTTATTTAATTATGAATCAACAAACTCGTATTCGCAATTTTGAATTGTCGGTTGCAGCAATCTTCTTCCCAGCAAGGTCTCATGTAGGCGCAGGAATGAGGGGCGGGCAAAGAGCGATGGTTTCCTGTGCCAGGCAGTTACTACAGCCCTGAATAGCATAACACAGGTTAGGTTTTTAGTGACACACAATGTAGGCAACACAGTGTAAGTTCTTTGACATAAAAAGCGATAATTAATTGCCTAACAAGGAGACATGGCATGAGTTGCACCCTCCATGTTTTTATTAAAGGTTTTAAAATAGTGTTTATACAGCATAACAATCTGTAGTACCAACAAACCCTTTACAGTTTGGATGTTTATATTTATACAAACAAATTAATATGAGTACGAAATATAAATTTGTAGATAACACGGCCGTGTATTTTACCACCAGTACAGTTACAGGCTGGACGGATGTTTTTACAAGACAAGAGTATAAAACAATTTTATTAGATAGCATCCGGCATTGCCAGCAAAAACAAGGTTTAGTAATTCATGCCTGGATTTTAATGACCAATCACCTGCATACCATCTGCAGTTGTAAAGAAGGGCAAGACCTGGGCCTTATCTGGCGGAATATAAAAAGCTTTACTGCCACACAAATAACAAATGCTATCCTGAACAATGCAAAAGAAAGTAGAAAGGAAAATTTGGTGTATGTATTTGAATCAGCAGGCAAAGCAAGCAGCAGTAATACCAAATATAAATTTTGGGAACATGAAAATCATCCTGTGCTGCTGGAAACGACGTCAATGTACAACCAAACGCTAAACTACCTGCACTGGAACCCGGTAACAGCGGGCTTTGTAGAGGAGCCGTGGTATTGGTTGTATAGCAGTGCAACAGATTATTTCACCAATAAAAAAGGGTTACTGGATATTGTAATTTTAGATGGTTTTTAATACTTGAACAACAATAGCCTGGCAATTCGACCGGCACAGGAAGGCCATCGCTCATTACCCACGCCTCATTCCTGCGCCTGGGGGGTCCTTTAGCAATACAAATTTTAAACAAAAAAATGGCAGCGTAAAAATTAGACTATATGCATTTGAATCCGAAGCAGCCTCATTGGCTTTTATGCAGCCGGCCAGCAGACTATAAGTATTCATCCGCTGTATTTTACGAACAAAATATAGATGATCCGATAGCTATCGGATTTAAATTGCTTACACATTTTGGCGAAGTGTTTTAGTGTAAGCAGTGGCCGGTGAGGACACCGGGCCACGGGGAGAATTCGATTAACAAACCAACCACGGAGGCAGCTCGATTTCATTCCATTCAAAGCGTTTAATTTTTCGCTTTAATTCTTCTGTCTTATAATAGAAATAAAAAGAAGATGTTGTTCCAACAAATCCAATGATAAACGAAATGAAAGCAATTATTGAATTGTCTTTAAACAAATTGAAAATTTTTTGAATTGTTTCCATATTTATTAATTTATTAGCATAAGTGACGCACAACATCTTCCTCCGTGGTCCAGTGTTCACACCCACTACGTTCTCGTTCAGAATACTTTGCCGAAATGTGTAAGCAACCCAAACTCATCTACAGGTAATTTATTTTGTTCCAGTTCGGTGAGGGCACCGACCTCGGAGAAAGTTAATAATCATCTTTTATTTGCTGGGTTGAACAAATTTTACTGAACAAAATATCGAGCTCTTGAGCTGTGCATTTATCTGAATATTTTGACCTTAATAAATTGATAATTTTGGGGATTTCATTTGTCTTATCAACTATGATATAAGAAATGTCTTTAGGCTTAAATATAAATCTCAGATCTTTCAATTTGTCATTGTATTTCTCCTTGTCAGTTTCATAGCTGACTAAGCCAATAGAAAAGGAAGCGCTGTTTAATTGTTCTAGTTCAGGCACTAGGCGCCATTCCCTTTCATCATAAAATCTATAATTTTTTTCATCAATCTTTTTTCTTTTTAAATGCCCAGAATAATTTTTACTAAAACATTTTATTCTCAAAACATTTTCCTTTTGTTCTTTTGTTAAATTAGTCGATGTCTTTCTTCGATCCGCCAAAAGGCTCCCAATCGTCTTACTAATTGAGGATTTGGTTTCTAAATATAATACGGGATTTACACCCATTGTGTTTGCCCAATCCTTTGAAAGGCCAATTCCATATTTGCCATATGCATCAAAATGTTTTGCAGAGTGCGACAACGGTATGTCACAAAAAGATACCATTGGATGAGCAGCATTTGACCCCATATCATTTTCAATTTGTAATTCTTCAGCACAGTATTTTATAGAAAAGCCTTCACTTAAAATACTTGTTAATTTATCAATAGTATCTGTGTAATGAATTATGGAATTTGTACTTATTGCCATGTTTCAAAAATTTAAAAGAGTTAAAATTGCCGCTAACATATAGAAAAGTATCCGCAAAGCCTCCTTAAAAAGCCCCGATGTAAAAATCTGTTATCGGGGCTTTGAGGTATACTTTTGAGTTGACTGATGTCGCCGTAAAGATTGCTATTGGGGACAAAATATCGACCTGGCCTTTCCTATTTGTTCATTTTTTTCAAGTTAGTTTTTATAATTGACTATTTTTTTTTAAGTCTTTCAATTTGCGAGACACTTTTAGTTACCGCGGCTATCTTACTTTTAATCAGCAAAAAACTCTTTCCTCTCCGTGAGGCGGTGAGTCCTCCGACTTTGGATAGAAATGCTCCCCAAAGCTCGTCCGTACAAGGTCTCATGTATGAGAAAAGAGTCCTTATAAACAAAAAAGGGTCCTGTAAAAGTGTAAATTGAAGTTGACTAATATTTCAATCACTTTAAAAAACAGAGACCCATGGTACAAGTTAAGAAATTAGATTTTACAGGCATCACAATTTTTTGCGGCGTTGATGTACATAAAAAGAGCTGGCGGGTGAACATACAGGACAGCGAGTTTGAGTTAGAAGATTTTTCTCAGGAAGCTGATCCAGTTCTTTTACATAAGCATTTAAACCGCAAGTATCCGGGAGCTACTTTTAAGGTGTGCTACGAAGCAGGTTTTAGTGGTTTTTATGCCCAGCGTTGGTTAAGCAGTCATGGTGTAGATTGCAGCGTAGTGAATGCAGCAGACGTAGCTACAAGCGATAAAGAAAAGCGGCAGAAGAACGATAAAATAGATGCCCGTAAATTGTGCGATCATTTACAAAGTAAGAAAATGAAAGGCATCCACATACCGGAATTACATTGGGAGCATAGCCGGTCTTTAGTAAGAGCACGGGGCAAGATCGTTAGTAATCAAACCCGTTGTAAAAACCGGATATGGCAGTTGTTACATTTTAGTGGATTGGCTTTACCAAAAAACTATGAAGCGGGGCAGTATTGGAGCAAACGCTTTGTGGAAGAATTACAGGCTATTGATTGTGGCAGCGAAGAATTAAAAAGCACCTTGAGTTTGTACATCAAAGATTATCAGCAAACCAAAAGCTTGCTGCTGGATGCAACCCGTTGTGTACGTAAACTGTGTAAACAGCCACTGTACGAAAAATATATAATTTTAATACGCAGTATACCAGGCATAGGTGAAATCAATGCCGCCTGGATCTTATTTGAGTTACAGGATGTAGGCCGGTTTAAGCATTTTGACAATTTGTGCAGTTATGCAGGTCTGGTTCCCAACACAAGTGATAGCGGAGATAAAAAAATAACTAAAGGCATTACAAATCGTACAAATAATTATGTGAGGACAGCTTTAGTTGAAAGTAGCTGGAGTGTTATCCGCAAAGACCCTGCATTATTAATGAAGTATAAAGGTTATTGCAGGAAGATGGAAAAAAACAAAGCTATTATCCGCATAGCCAAACATTTGCTTTCAAGAATAAACTATGTATTGAAAAATCAGCAAGCGTATGTAACTGGAGTAGTAGCGTAGCATAGCGTATAAAAGGTTTTTTTTAGGCATAATGGCCTCCAAAGTAATTCTGTAAAAAAGGTTTGGGATAACCCCAAACCCTTAGAACGAATTTACTTCGTCAGCCACCGGACTTATTCCTGGCAGGTTGCTCCTCAGCAGAGCCTGCTTCCGCTTAGATCCGGAATAACAAAATTAAAAAATAGTTAAGTATATCAGTAAAAAGTCTTTACCAGACACCCTATCGTTTAATCGCCCCTGCAGCACCGCTTGAGTAAAATCAAAAAGTTGTCTGCCAATACAAGGATACAGGGTGTTCTATACAAAAATTGAAAAAGACCATACGGCTTTTTTGAAAAAGAAAAATGCCCGTTCATTGAAGTG
>JBDSAP010000340.1:0-12304 GCA_039922055.1 Ferruginibacter sp. | reverse complement strand
CATATACTCTGTATGCGGATCGTAACACCAGGTGATTGCAGATAACCAACGATCCTCCATTTCCTTGCCCGCTGGTTCCAAGGCCGCCAATTTATTTTGTATCCATTGTAATTCCTGTTTCTTAATTTGTTCTCTTGCTTTTATTTCAAGCGCTGCAAAGTTGGGCGGTTCTTTTTCATCAATACCAGTGCTTTTGCCGATCACTCCATCGGATATCGTTCGCAGTACCTTCCACTTTAAGTATTGCTGCCAGGTATGGGAAATTTCAATATTATCAGCAGTATATTCCGCCAATGGCCAGCGTAGATCATCCGCTTTGGAAAAGTCGAGTGCCTTCAACATAATAGCTTTAACAATGCTATCGGCCCGTAACAAACCAGTTTTATATAACTGTACCGACTTATTGAAAAAGCTCCACTGTTTACCCATCATTTCCTCATCAAGCCCGGTCCGGTAGGGCGTTAATTGTGTAATTTCTTTTTTGGAAAATATAAGTTTATCATCATCCAGCAGTTCCAGCCAGTGATCGTATAATCTTGCAGAAGCTGAGTCATTCCATTGTAATGGCTGGTAATGATTTTGTTCCAGGAAACGCCGAAGTGTAATTGTTTTTTGCCGAAGGGGATCCGTATTGTTCGCTTGAGCCAGGCCAGGCAATGAATAAGTAACAAGAAGCAACAATAAGATATATCTCATAAGCCAGGATTGGTAAATTGCCTGATCAACTCTTTAGAATTGCAATATAAAAAAATGTCAGGAGTATATTCCTGACATTTTCAATATTGCACTTAAAATATTATTTCAACTGCATATCCTTCACCATTCTCTCAATTTTATCATCACAAGCCTTAGCAGCCACTTCAAAGCCTTCGGGACTGTCGAGCTTTTCATTCACGCTGAAATAAAATTTTATTTTAGGCTCCGTACCGCTTGGTCTTGCAGAAATTTTTGTGCCATCATTTAAAGCAAATTGCAACACATTACTTTTAGGCAAATCGATCTTCCAGCTTTCACCACTCTGAATATTTTTGCCAACCTGGAGGTCGTAGTCCAGTAATTCTGTTACCGCTACACCATCGATTGTCTTCGGCGGATTATCGCGATAGCCCTTCATCATGTCCGCGATTTCAGCAGCGCCGTTCATTCCCTTTTTGGTAATGCTGATCAACGATTCTTTATACATTCCGTATTGCACATACAGGCCGATCAGTTTTGCATACAAGCTCCTACCCTTGCTTTTTTCATAGGCAGCCATTTCGCAGAGTAGGGCCACAGCGCTTATCGCATCCTTATCTCTCAGCTCATCACCTATCATCAAACCAAAACTTTCTTCACCGCCAATAATGTAATTTTCTTTTCCTTCCTTTTCCTTTATCAATGCGGCGATCCATTTAAAACCGGTCAGCACATTGTAGCAGTTAATGTTATTTGCTTTTGCGATCGTATCGATCATCTCTGTGGTAACGATCGTTTTAATCACCATGTCATTGGGCTGAGAAAGCCCCTTCGTTTTTCTTGCTTCTATCATATAATTAAAAGCAAGTACCGCTGTTTGATTACCGTTCATTAGCACCCATTCGCCTTCCGTATTTTTTACGCCAATCCCCACACGATCCGCATCAGGATCAGTACCCAGCAAAATATCAGCATCCAGTTCCTTTGCTTTATTCAAACCAATGTTCATCGCCTCCTTCTCCTCAGGGTTTGGATAAACCACTGTAGGGAAATTCCCATCCGGCTTCGCCTGCTCTTCAACAATGTGCACATTATCAAACCCAAATTTTTTCAATACCGCAGGCGCCAGCATAATGCCGGTGCCATGTATGGGTGTGTAAACTATTTTTAAATCATGTTGCGCTTTACATATTTCAGGATACACACTCAGGCCCGCCACCATATTGATGTACGCATCATCCATTTCCTTACCAATGATGGTAATATTATCTTCGCCACCACTCCATTTCACATCATCAACCGAACTGATCTTATCTACTTCAATGATGGTATTCACATCATGCGGCGGCACCATTTGCCCTCCATCATCCCAATATGCTTTATAGCCATTATACTCCTTCGGATTATGCGATGCAGTACACACTACACCGCCCTGGCATTTCAAGTGACGGATAGTATAACTTAATTCCGGAGTAGGACGCAACGCTTCAAAAAGAAAAACTTTAATGCCATTAGCCGCAAATACATTGGCCGTAGTTTCAGCAAAAAAGCGACTGTTGTTACGGCAGTCGTGCGCTATGGCAACCTTCACATCATCACCAAAAGATTTCTTCAGGTAATTGGCGTAGCCTTGCGTTGCGATCCCCACCGTATACTTATTCATACGATTAGTGCCAATACCCATTATACCACGCAATCCCCCGGTACCAAACTCAAGATTTTTATAAAATGCATCCGCCAGTTCATCCGGGTTATCCTGTTGTAATTTTTTGATCTCATCCTTTACACTTTGCTCAAAATTGCCGTTTAACCAACTGTCTATTTTCTTTTGAATGTTTGTATCCATAATTTTTCGTTTAGGTGGTCAAAAATAATTGTTTCGGGTATAATAAAGCATATAGCATTAAATTTGTTTTTTATGTCCCCAACATTCCTACATAGATCAACTTCATTGGCAGCCAGTCCCGATGAATCGGGATCGCAGCCGATAGCTATCGGCTCTTGTACTTTGAAATCGTTTCTCAGCTTTTCCTTACTGCTCTTATTTAGCTTTTCGTTACCTGCACAAACTACCATAAATACTGAAAATAAAGATTCCGTATTGATAGCAACACCACCGGTTCAGCTTTTAACGCAGCACCAGGTACGAACAAGGGTTCGTATGGTGTTGGTTGGTAATTTGGTAGTATATTCCGGTATAATGACTGGCTTTAGTGCAGCCTGGTATTCAAAATATGCCAGGAGCAAATTCCATTTTTTCAACGATAACAAGGAATGGCTACAGGTAGATAAATCGGGGCATTTTTACGGATCGTATATTGAAAGCCGCATTGGCCTGGAAGCGTGGAGATGGACCGGTGTCAGCCGGAATAAACAAATCTGGTATGGTGGTTTGAGTGGGGTTGTTTACCAAACCATCGTAGAAACGCTGGATGGCTTTAGTTCGGGATGGGGCTGGAGCTGGGGCGATTTTAGCGCCAATATATTAGGCAGCAGTTTATTGATTGGCCAGGAACTTGCCTGGGACGATCAACGGGTGAAATTGAAATTTTCTACTCATAGAAATGATTATGGCGACCCGGCACTGAACAACCGGGCAGATAAGATCTACGGCAAAACATTCGCCGAGCGATTCATGAAAGATTACAATGCAATAACTTTTTGGGCAAGCGCCAATTTGAGTTCCTTCTTCCCTAAAACTAATTTGCCACCCTGGTTATCCATTGCAGTAGGTTATGGGGCCGAAGGATTATTTGGGGCGAGGGATAACATAGCTAAAGATGAAGATGGAAATATAATTTTTAACAGGAGCGATATCCGCCGCTACCGCCAATGGTATCTTTCACCCGATATTGATTTTACAAAAATAAAGACTAATAAAAAAGGATTGCGGATATTATTTATTGCCCTCAATGCCTTTAAGTTTCCTGCCCCCAGCCTCGAATTTTCGAAAGGAAGATTTAAAGTAAATGCAATCCATTTTTAGCGAACCTCTTTTGTATTCCGCATTGGGGCAACCGAAAAAAAATCTCAATAATTCCGTATAAATTCAACTCGTTGGTCATGCATTTTTAGAAGTTTCCTTTATCCACAGGAACTATCTTCACATAGCCTCGGGAAACGAGGTTGACGTTTATTGACAATGAACTTCCATCCGAACACAGGACTAACAGTGTAACACACAGTTTTTTCCATTATGATTTTACGTCTCCCGCTCTGCTCATGGCTCGTTGAGAAATGTAGCTGTGAACAAAAAGAGATCCAGAAGAATACTTAAAATGCTTAAATTTAAGATTGAAATTATTTAAATTAATTGCCTTTATTTGTAGCTGGTTCTTTATTAAAAATGATCGAGGCTGTAACCATTTTAACCGATACGTTCGAAACCCATCCAAAATGAAAAAGTTTTCCATCTTTTCACTTGCTGCTGTTATTATCTTGTTTTCTGCCTGCCAAAAAGAACCTGATCCATTTGTCAGTAATGTTTCTGACAAGGTGATCTCCTACACGGAGGATGTTACATCAGTTTCAGGAGGATATCATAGTGTTACAACCTACAACATCTCTTATGATGCCAACAACAGGGTCGTAAGTATTGTATCTGCAACAAACAATGGTGATAAATTTTTGCTTGCGTATCCGGCGGCCAATAAGTATACACTGGACCTGTATAATATGAACACTTTATCAATACACGAAGATTTTTTTCTTACCAGTGATTCTTTTTTGGATAGCGCTTTTCAGTATAACGACACCCAGGATTCCAGCACCGAAAAGTATTTTTACAATTCCAATAAGCAGTTAATAAAAATGAATGAATATGATTATTCAATTGTAAGCGGTTCCATTTTGAACAATTCAACTTCTTATGTATACAACAATGAAGGAGACCTTATAACAACAACTGATAGCTTTAAGAATATAGATACCTACGAATATTTTTCAAATTTAAGTTATGCATTGCCCGTGATTATAGGTCCGCCAAACAGCACGGCTAACAAAAAATCTCACCTGGTAAAAAAACATACCCTCACCTCAAATGGTTCTTTTGTGGGAAGTGCCGATTTCACCTATACATTTGATAGTAGTGACAGGATCAGTACGGAGAAAGCACTTATTAATGATGGCAGTATTGTTATCAAGACTTATCAATATTAAGTTGCAACTTCTATTGGCAACCCTTTCACTTTAAAGTGTAATGTCTGTTCCGGCGGGGTTTTCACAGCATATTATTAAATTATTATACTCTGGCCTGAAACCCCGTCGCAGAAAAGAGTCTTGAATAGCTTGCACTCACTCTTCAAATTATTTAGCTTCTGTCCCGGCGGGGTTTTCACAGCATATTATTAAATCATTATACTCTGGCGTGAAACCCCGACGCAGAAAAGAATCTTGAATAGCTTGCACTCACTTTTCAAATTATTTAGCTTTATACGATGGCAATAAAGCTCAAACACAGCAGTACTTTTTCCACTTACTTTATAACCTTTACCTGTATTGGTTGGATTCTACTTTTTAAAATCACCGAAGCTTACGACACAGTTTACGAGTAGTTTACAGTGTTGAAAAATGAATATAATACCGATGTGGTCTCGTATGCTATTCTGCCGAACCACCTGCATGTAATACTGCATTTTCATAGTGATCAATTCGATCTGAATATTATTTTATTAAACAATAAAAAAGATGAAGTAAGTGCTTCATCTTTTTTATTTCGGTTGCCTCTCGGTTTTGTTCATGCAAGGTTTTCAACGCATAAGGTAATCACTGTTAATTCGTTTTTGTGAATACTGTACCAGAACAGAAGATACCAACATGCACACATCGCCTGGAGTTTATTAATGGCCGCCCCTATTTACAGACAGCTTTGTTAGAATAAGTTTCCGGCTGAAAGAATTATTAAATATCTCAACAACATATATTCCGGGTGGATAGTTTGCGCCGAATTTAACAACATTTGATAAGGAAACTTTTGAGAAGGTTTCTATTATCCTTCCAAAGCTATTCATCACTTTTATAGTTACCCTTTCCAGGGTTTTGTCCGGCGAAGAAAGGTAAAACTCATTAGTAGTAGGATTCGGAAATGCCTTAATGCTGATCTCCTGTGTGCCCGGGCCGTTGTGCGGAACTTTTACAAATACCTGCTTGCTGCTCTTGTTCCCCGCAGCGTCGGTTGCTATAATGGTTATAGTATAAATTCTGCCGGTTCCGTTACCTTTTCTTTCGGCTCTTAACTTAATATAATGCTCATTTATGATCTGCCAGTCACCGGAAACATCACCGGCTTCCGTACCGCTTTGCGGCTCATTGCTTGTTACACTCAGCACAGCGGTAGCGCCGCAATTATCTGATAGCTCATAGTGAATTTCAACATCCTTCATTTGGTGATTGGGCGGCCATAGCATATCGGGATGGGCAAGAGGATTAGTAATAACCGGAGGCTCATTATCCCTTACGGTTACCGTAAAGGAGCAGGTAACGCTTGCATCATTGGCGAGGGAATAAGTAACGGTCGTAACGCCTTTGTTGAAAGTGCTGCCACTGGCGGTACCTGTGCCTGTTGAAATGGTAGCTCCGGCCAGGGTATAGTTAATCGAAGCCAGGCTGCCCGATGGAGAAAGTACTGGATTAATCCCCTGCACAGGTGCAGTACAAATCCGTGGTGAGGTTGCGACAATTGTATCGGGCCGGCAGGTAAATTCCGGTGCTATTTGACCAAGCACAGTTACGGATTGTTGGCAGGTAGCTGTCCCTCCGTATGGGTCACTGGCCGTCCAGGCGATAATGGTTGTGCCAACAAGAAAACTGGAACCGGGATGTGAGCTGGTAACTGTCAGCTCCCCACAGCCGCCACTTGCAGAAGGTGGATCAACAACAACATCGGCACTATTAGCTCCTTGATCTGCATTTACTTCCAAGTCAGGCTGGCAAACAATCTGCACTTCGGAGTAAGCAGGCGCATCAAGGGTAAATGAGGTAATCTCAGATCTGCACCCTCTAAAGGATTGAATGCCGATAAGGTAAGTGCCCGGGCCAAGGCCGGAAAAATCAGACCCGGAACTTACGGTCGCAAAACCATCGATTGTGTAACCGGAAGTATTGTTTGGCTCCGTAGCAGAAATTGCTATAAACCCATTTGTTCCACTACAATCCGGGGGAACAGAATAAATTCCGCCGATCTCAGGTGTAGGTTCGACACCCACGTACCAGTAGTCTGATGTTGCAGAACAACCGTTCTGATCAGTGGTGGTAACATATAAGTCTCCGCTAACCCCAACAGAGATCGTTTGGGTTGTGTCGCCGGTTGACCAGAGATACGAAATTCCTGGGCCAGGGTTGCCTGGGATCGCGGTAAAATCAACAGTTTGGCCCTCGCAAAATCGGACGAAAGTGGCAGAAGAGATCCAGTTCGTTGAGATCGTTGGACCCGGACATTGTCCCTTACTTACAGCGGGGAGAATTGTAAATAGCAATAATGCTGACGTTGCTAATCTTAAATGAATATTTTGTAGCAGTATTTTTTTCATAACAAGCTGTTTAAAGGGTGAAAGGGTGTTGCTTAGTAAATTTACGGTTAAAAAAGAAAAATCCAAGGAATAAACGCTTTTTTTTGATCGTCATTATAACCCTTTCTTCTTTCTAAATTCGATTAAAATAAGACTGTAAATTTCCTTCTTTTTGTCTCCGCTGGTTTTCACTACATTTCTTTAAAATATTATCCCCCGGCGTGAAACCCTAACGCAGAAAATATTGTTGAATCACTGTCCCGGCTGGGTTTTCACTGTATGGGTGAGAACCCGCCGATACTGGGTTTAATTAGTTTTTGAATGAGTGAATATCTTACGGCCTATAGAATAAGTGCTCCCCAATGGTATGCCGTACAAGTGAGTCCCGAAGCAGCGCACAAATCTTTATCGGGATTTGAATGCACACAACTATGCCGCCATGCAAAACTACTGCTCATAACATCATTTAAAATTCCTTGCCTCCGGAAAAATTTTATCAGGAGCTTCCTGCCTTACCTGGGATCGCTTATTCAATCCCGGTGGAATTGATTTTTCATCCGGGTAGGCCAATGTTAACAGCGGCAGGTTTTCGTTATTGGTTGGCGTTAGTGTGCGCAAGAGTGAAGAAAAATTATAACAACGCTTTACGATCACATGGATCACTGTTCCTTCAATTTGTAATTTACCTTCTACCATGATGAGACGGGATTGTAAAATTTCTTTACGGAACTTTTCAAAGAGGCTTTCAAAGATCACCAGGTTTGCAAAGCCGGTTTCGTCTTCAATGGTCATAAAGCAAATACCGCCTGCTGTGCCGGGGCGTTGCCTCACTAATACCAGTCCGGCCACTTTTACTACATCGCCATCTTTAGCTGCAGCCAATTGTTTCGCTGATAAGATGTGCAACTGCTCCAGCTTTTCTCTTACAAAACTTACCGGGTGCGCTTTTAAAGAAAGTGCTGTGGCAGCATAATCATGCACCACGTGTTCGGATGTTTCCATAACGGGTAGCACAATGTTTTCTCCATTTGCATCTGCCGCAGGCTGACCGATGAACATTGCCACCGGCCTGTCTTTCGTACTCACTTCCCACAATGCCTGGCGGCGGTCGAGCCCAATGGATCGAAATGCATCTGCATCTGCTAACTTCTCTAACGCAGCTTCGGGCACTGCAACATCACGAAGCTCATTAATGCTGGTGTACATTTTTTTCCTTGCGTTTATCAATACATCCATATCATCCTGCCGTAAGCCTTTTACCTGGCGGAAACCGAGGCGTAAAGCAAACTTCACCCGCCCTTCGGGCGCCTTCTCCGGGAGGAGAAGGGAAGTTGCGTCAAGATCATTTGGAGAGGTGGGGCTTTCCAGTTGATTATCCCATTTTGAATAGTTTATATCAATGGGCTTTACTTCTACGTCATGATTTCTTGCATCAATAATAATTTGTGCTGGTTGGTAAAAACCCATCGGCATACTATTGAGTAAGCCGCAGGCAAACACATCGGGATAATAACATTTTATCCAGCTCGACACATATACCAGCAGGGCAAAACTGGCGGCATGGCTCTCAGGGAAACCATAACTGCCAAAGCCTTCCAGTTGCTTGAAAACACGCTGGGCATATTCCCGGGTATACCCATTAGCCATCATACCATTGACGAGCTTGTCTTCAAATTTTGTGACCAGTCCCTTTGCTTTAAAAGTAGCCATACTGCGGCGCAGTTCATCTGCTTCGGTTGGTGTAAAACCCGCAGCAACAATTGCGATCTTCATTGCTTGTTCCTGGAACAAAGGAACACCAAGGGTTTTGGATAAAATATCTTCCAGTTCTTTGGAGGGATATTCCACTTTTTCTTCTCCATTACGCCGGCGCAAATAGGGATGCACCATATCGCCTTGTATTGGTCCGGGCCGCACAATTGCCACTTCAATTACCAGGTCGTAAAAGCAGCGTGGTTTTAATCTTGGAAGCATGGTTTGCTGTGCCCGGCTCTCGATCTGGAACACACCAATAGTATCTGCCTTACAGATCATATCATAAACACCTTCATCATCCTGCGGAATATTCGCCAGCGTTAGATCGAGCCCATAAAACTGTTTGGCAATATCAAAGCATTTGCGGATGCAGGTGAGCATGCCGAGTGCAAGCACATCAATTTTCATAAAACCAAGTGCATCAATATCATCCTTGTTCCATTCAATGCAGGTGCGGTCTTCCATACGGGCATTCATAATGGGGACGAGGTCGCTTAGCTTGCCACGGGTAATTACAAATCCCCCCGTATGCTGTCCAAGCTGTCGGGGAAAGCCCATGAACTCCCGGGTAAGTTGCAACACTTTATGAAGATGCCGATCACCGGGGTTCATCCCTTGTTCTGTCAGGCGCTTACCTTCAAACCATTCGTCGGTAAATTCCCAAATAGAACCCGACAAACGATTGATGGTATCCACCGAAAGTCCCATTGCTTTTCCCACGTCCCTGATGGCCCCTTTTTGATGTTGCTGTGTAACCGTGGCAATGATAGCTGCACGGTCACGGCCATATTTATTGTAGATGTATTGGATCACTTCTTCCCGGCGCTCATGCTCAAAGTCTACATCAATATCCGGAGGCTCATTCCTTGCTGAAGAAATAAATCGCTCAAACAACAAATCAAATTTTGTAGGATCAACAGAAGTAATGCCGAGGCAATAACATACCGTTGAGTTAGCAGCGGAGCCACGTCCCTGGCAAAGGATCTTTTGTTCTCTTGCAAAGCGCACAATATCATACACGGTAAGGAAATAAGCTGCATAGTTCATCTCTTCGATAAACTTTAATTCATAATTAATAGCAGCGATTGTTTTTTCAGGAAGTGGTTCTCCAAATTTTTCTTTGGCCCCTTGCCAGGCTAAGAAGATTAATTCTTCCTGTGGTGTACGGCCTTCAGTTGTAATCTCTTCCGGGTATTCATATTTTAATTCATTTAGCGAGAACTGGCAGGCTTGTGCAATCTCTTGTGTTCTTTGGATTGCATCCGGATACTGCCTGAACAATCTCTCCATTTCTTCCTTTGGCTTTAGATATCTTTCGGCATTTGCATGCAGCTTAAAACCTGCGTTATAGATGGTGCATTTTTCCCTGACACAGGTTACAATGTCCTGTAATTGCCGGCGCTCAGGCACATGGTAATGAACATCATTGGTTGCCACCATCGGTATGTTCAATTGCTGTGACAATTGATTTAACCGGAATAAATATTTGCTGTCATCGCCCTGGTAACGGCGGCTTGCTGCGATGTACAGGTGGTTATCAAATGCATCTTTGTATTCTATTAACTGCTTTTGAAAATCCGGTTCAAAGTTGAATTGATCGTTCAAATACTGCGGCGGCAACACCACAAATTTTATGTCGGTTGAATATTTGTAAACGTCTGCTTTGTATAAATGACATTCTCCTTTTTCAGCTCTCCGGTTGCCAATCGTTAGCAGGTTAGATAATTGTGAATATGCTTTTATATTAGTGGGGAAAGCCAATAAAGGCATGCCATCCAGCAGATCTAACCGGCAGGCCGGGATAATGCGGATGCCTGTTTTTTTCGCTGCTGCATAAGCTCGTACAACTCCTGCAAAACTGTTTCTATCAGTTATAGCTATTTCACTGTAACCCAATCCTGCTGCATGATCGGCTAACTCTTCGGGATGAGATGCCCCTCTAAGGAAACTGAAGTTGGTGGTTATTTGGAGTTCTGTGTAATTCATCTTTTTTCTTTAGAAAAGATTTGGTTAAGCAAAAGGTATTGTTATACTTCACAAGGGGTAAAAACGTGAATAAGATTTTTTGTCCGGGCAGTGAAGCAATGGGCATCATCGTTGCATCGCCCTCTTGTGCATATTATCATTGGGTAACTTTAATTACATTTTAAATTAAATGAAGCCTGTTTTACTTGTTTGGAGAACAAAATAAAACATCACTAATTTACCCCTTGCACAGTATAGCGTGTGCTGATAATTGAACATACTTTCACGATCTAAAAAATCCTCTCTATTCATAGTTTCAAACTGCAAAGAGTTTTATTTAAAATCACAGTCCCTGTTTTCTTTTTTGCCTTGATGCAAAAAAGAAACAAAAAAGATCAAGGCTGCGAATAAAAAGGCTGAAAATTTCGCCTGCCGGCTAAAATCAAAGAACTCGCCGCAGGAGAATAATAATTCCTACTTAGTGCCGGCTCAGACAGCTTTGATTTTTTAACGCCAGCAGCCGAAATTTTCTAGCACTTTTTATTCGAGGCCGTAGGAGCACTCTGCAATGTCATACCGAAATACATAGCTCCCTCGACAACCAAAGCCCTTTTGATTAAAAAGATCTGCGTTTCAACTCGTCAAATCGGTAGTTGGGTATAAGTTTAAATAGCATACTCTATAACTGAAGCTTCATCCAAAATGGTATCAATAAATTCAATCCTCTGCAATTCACATTCTGCCACATTACCGTTCTTAATAATTTAAGCTATCCACGACATGTCAATTATTCTGTCGTGGGCGGGCCGGTAAAAAAGGCGGAGCCAATTTTTTTACCTTGATTTTTTTTGTTTCTTTTTTTTATCAAGAAAAAAAAGAAAAGAACCTTGAAGATGATTAGTGATTTAATTTCCAAATGCGTTTCAATGCAAAAAATATCATCTTATCACAACATCAATCGAGTATCGGCGAGTCCTGCTTCGAACAGCAATTGTATTCGAAAAGTTTTCTGGCAGAGACTCGCCTGAGAATAGAGAATAGATGTCATACCGAAATACATAGTCCCCTCGACAACGCAAGCCACTTTGATTAAAAAAGAGCTGCGTTTCAACTAGGCAAATCGGTAGTTTGGTGCTAGTATAAATTGCATACTCTATAACCGAAGCCTTAAAGAAAATAGTATTAGTAATTTGATTCCTTTGCAATTCACATTCTGCCACATCACCGTTCTCAATAATTTAAGCTATCCACGATATGTCAATTATTCTGTCGTGGGCGGGCTGGTAAAAAAGGCAGCCAGTCCCGATGCATCGGGAGAGCCAATTTTTTTACCTTGACTTTTTTTGTTTCTTTTTTTTGTCAAGAAAAAAAAGAAAAGAGCATTGAACGTGAATGATGATTTG
>JBDSAP010000339.1:0-11184 GCA_039922055.1 Ferruginibacter sp. | reverse complement strand
GTATGGCTTCGCAAAACACCCTCTTCTGTTGCACCTATTCCCAGCAATCCCTTTCGTGCAGCCTGGTTCAATACATCTGTTTTAAATTCCACTCTTTCCATATCCAGTTCTTCAAAGGCATATTTCAGCAACAAATATTTATTGCTACGGTTTAAGCCGGTTTTCTGAAAGCCAGGCGCAAGCCAGGTCCAGCCTATTTCTACCCGTTTATCCCTGAAAGAAAAATTTCCAAATGATGTGCTGCCAGCAATTTGCCCCGACGCCTTATCAATGGCTGTAAATGTAACCCTGCTCCTTTCCTGCCTATGTTGAACAGCATCCCTTATAAACCCATCCAATGCTTCGTTATTACCAACGCCTATTGCAAAATATTTCCAGATAGCTTCATCATAAACAACCCTGCGAAAGCCGTCAATATCTGCTTCTGTTAATGGCCGCAGTACCACCAGCTTATTTTCAAAATGCAAATCGCCGGTAAATAATTTGTCTATTTTAGGATCGCTCATAAAGCTCTCTATTATTAACAGTTAAATAAAATCATTGTAATGATGCAACACCTGGTCGCTTTTTAAATGGACTATAAAAAGTAACTGGTATCTCTTAGTTCTTCCTGAATACTTCTACCAACTGATCTACAGTTTTAATATTCGCCAGCACCTGGTCGTCGAGTTCAAAAATGTTCACATCCAGTTTGCCGGTAAGCCTTGTTATGATCCTTACAAATTGCAAAGAATCAATTCCGAGATCTTCCTTAAGCAAATCTGTACCTGCTGCACTACTGATCTTTTTTACTGCAAAAATTGTTTCTTTAACTTCTGTCGCAACAGCATCCATGTCGTTAATTATTTTTAGTTTGAATATAAATTTTCCAATTCCTGCCGATATTCTTCTATAACATTGTTTCTTAGTATTTTATTTTGCCCCGACAAAGATTTGTTCTCCATCGTAAACTCTTTACGCAGCGTAATAAAATTGCAGATCTGTTCCTGTGGCTTTAATAATTCATTGGTGCGTGATATCTCCAGTTTGATCTCGCTATCGGTTATAGCGGTTGATTCGGGCACAATCAATGCAACCAGGTAAGGATGTTTATCTCCGTAAACCACGCAATGCTTTATGATAGCAGATGTTTCCACTTTTTTCTCAACCGGCGCAGGATGTATCTTAACTGCATTGGCCAATACAATCAACTCCTTAATGCGGCCCGTGATAAACAGGTAGCCATCATCATCTATATATCCAAGATCGCCAGTTGCCACAAAACCATCATTGAGAAAAGTTGCCTTATTATCTTCTTCTTTAGCTCCGTAGTAGCAGGTGTTCACGGGATACTCACTTTTCACCAGCATCTGACCCTGCCAGTCAAATTTTATTGCTTTGCCGGGTAGAATTTTTCCTACACTGCCCGTCTTATTATTTCCCAAATAATTTTTCGAAACGATGCATATTTCGTTCATACCATATCCCTGGTAGAGCGGCATTTTCATTTTTTCGTAAAAGGCGAGTGTATCGCTACCGAGTGGTGCCGAGCCTGTCCACAGGTATCTGATCCTTCCTCCAAATTGCTCATGAAATTTTTGTCGCGTCAGCTCTTCCGTCATCGGCTCTTCAAATTCCATATCAGCCAAAAAGTTTTTCATCATCGTTTCAAAGAAGAATGGTATACCCATTATTACGGTAGGCTTATCAAGTTTGATGGCGTGAAAAGCATATTCTTTTGGAATAACTACAATATCAAAATCGAACAGTATAGCGGAATATATCCAGTACCGCTGCTGGTAAGTATGCAGTGGTAAAAAGATCATTAACTTGTCTTTATTGCCGTGCTGAAATATCTGCTGCACGAAAGTGATGGCCGCATCTACACTCTGTTTCATGGCCCCCATTACCTTTGGGCGTTGTGTAGAACCGGAGGTAAATTTATAAGTAAGAACATCTTCCGGTTTATACTTCACCGGAGTAAAATCTTCCGCAGACGGAATGTCTTTTTCCTGGCAAACATCTTCAAAAGTATGTACCCCTTTACAGGTTTTATACGCTTCAATATTTGTAAGTATAAACGGAAGTTCATATTCGGCTAACAACTCCTCCACATTATATTTAATTGCGGGGTCAAATGGCAATGTAATAATACCGGCAGCAATGCAAGCAAGATCGATCACCACCCAGTCTAAACTATTGGTTCCTATGATACCGATCTTATCATGGGGTTTCAGTTGCCTGGAATGAAAAAATGCAATTACCTGCCGGACAGAGGGCCACAATTCTTTAAACTGTAGCACAGACTTTTTCCCTGCCTTATAGGTTTCTATGTGCGATTCGCACACCTGCATTTTTGCAATCAGCTTATTTAGTTGTTCAATTTCCATGAATAATTATATGCGTATAAAGACGAAATGAATGACCCCGCCCAACCTGTTCCAAAAGTTAGTACCTGGCCTTGTGAATGATTTGCTTCCAATTGTTTTATAAGATCTTTTAAATTCACCAGCACATCGAGACAATCGAGATGGGAATACCTGCTTTTATTTTCGGAGAATATTTTTACCACATCAAGTCCGGCCATGTGCAGCGCTTGGGTGATCAATAAAGGATTTGCATTTTGTGTGATGATGTGGTCAATTGCTCCATCAGTAACACTTGCTTGTCCGAGTAATTCTTTAATCGTTTTTACATAATATTTCAATAGTATTAATGAGTCATCCCGGTCAAGATTTATATCATGAAATCTTCCCGCAGAAACTGCCTTACAATCTTGGAGTGTTAGCCCTTTATCACCTTTATTTAAAAGCATTACGCCAGCGCCATCAGATATTATTCCATAAGTACCCACCAACCTATGTACAGGATTATCAATTTTTACACTGCCTAATATAAGTATGTTATTGAGCCGGTCATTTTTATTACCAAGCTGCGTAGCAAGATTTATTGCATGATCGATATTGGCGCAATGGTTACCAGATACAGTAAGTACATAGGCGTTATTAAGTTCAAACTCGTATTGAATGAATTGACCAAGGTTGAGCTTTTGACGCTGGTCATCTTCCTGCGCTAATATTATAAGATCAATATCTGTAGGGTCCGCGGCGCCATCAATAAATAATTGCTCAACGGTATTAACAAGCATCTCCTGATCCCTCAATTTGTCCTCCACCCTGATGGCTTCCACTTCTAATTCTTCTTTGATAAATTCGGCATAAGCATCTTTACCAGGAAAAGCCCTGGGGATATCATCATCACCGATCGTACCCAGGTAATCTTTTACAGAAACCTTGTTTGACGGCATGTAGTAATTGATGTAAGCTATTTTTGTATCAGGCATAGTTATGTTTGTACATCACAGCGTCCCGAACGCTGCTATTAGTCAGTTTAATTTTTTGGGGTGGATGGTTAGTTTCTTAGGAAAGTCGTTTTATTAATCATTACACCGCGGCTGCATTGAGGTGATCCTGCAACAGCCTGGCAAACCCTTTTGCAAAAAGAGGGTCGAAAATTGTGGAATGCCCGCCATCTACTTCATAGATGGAAGCGTTTCTTGCATATTCTTTCCATAGGTTTTTGGTATCATCATCTAAGCGAATTCTTTTAAATTGTATGCCCCGCTCCTTATCAACAAAATAGTAGTGCTCCTTTGCATAAAACACCAGCATATCTCCCTCATAGCGTGTTAATGGATAGCATTCATTAGCAAGTTCAAACTTTTGCTCGAACTTTTTAAACACCATTAACTCATGATCTTTTTTCTTTTGAGGATATACTTTTTTAACGAGCGACCGAATGCTGTTTATTTTATATTGAATGGCATGCTTTGTATGCTTTCTTAGAAGGTAAGTTTCAAAATCAATCTTCAGGTACAGTTTAGCAAACGAATTCTTTAATGTATTTGGGATATAGTAAAGAGTTTTAAATGTCTTTGGCGCAACCTTTGCTTTGTGCAGCAAGATGGTATCAAAAAGCGCCAACAATTTTACTTTCTTGCCCATTGCCCGCATTTGTTTTGCCATTTCAAATGCTATAGTGCCACCGATACAATGCCCCGATAATGCATAGGGGCCAACTGGATCCTGTACGAAAATTTCTGCAACATAAATAGAAGCAATGGCCTCGATGGTCTCGGGAAAATCTTGAAAATATTTCACCTCGGAAGGATGCTGAAATGCATACACAGGCTGATCCTCATCAAGCATGTAAGCGAATTTTTCAAAAGTAAACGCTGTACCGCCGCCGCCGCACACTATATAAAGCGGCGTTTTGCCAACTGCTTTTTTTATCGGGATAATTGGGTTATTATGGAAGGAGCCTTTTTGATCAACATGGAAACTACCATACGATTCTCCAGATGGATCTTTGCGTGAGAGCGTTGAAAGATGTGCTGCAAGCTCTTCAATCGTAGGATAAATAAAAAAATACCGGATATCCAATGCCACCTCCAGTTCTCTGCGAATTGCAGATATCACCCTAAGGGCCTGCAATGAATCGCCGCCAAGCCGGAAAAAGTTTTCTTTAATCCCAATCATTTCCCGACCTAAAGAATTCTGTAATATTTCACTCAATCTTGCTTCCAGTGCATTGCGTGGCGCAACATACTCCACTGCAACTGGTTGCTCCATAGCCGGCTGCTGCAATGCGGCCCTGTCTATTTCTCCACTTGCTGTCAATGGAAAATTTTGCAGTTTTATATAAACTGCGGGCACCATGTGAACGGGTAGATGTTCCTTTAAATAGGAGCTCAGTGTTTCCGGTACAAATAATTCATCCGAAATAATATAAGCAACCAATTTTTTCTCTTCCTCGTTTTCTTCAACCAATACTGCACAGTTTTTTACCTCCGAAGCTCCTAATATCACCTGCTCAATATCTGAAAATTTAATGCGCACCCCCTTATGGCGAAAATAAACGGCAAATGGGTCCGAGACCACATCCCGTTTTGCAGGAATAAACCTGTCATTTGACAGCGGCGCATTAGTATGCATGGATAAAAAATAGTTAAGGGCTTATTGAGACCGAAAAATAATGAATTATTTGTAAAAAACGTAATATCTCTCGGATTGAAAAAACATGGATTTTTTAATAACGCTATATAACGACATTATTGTGCAGGGCCGGGAGTTTTTCACTACAGAACTCACTCATTGCTATGAGTATGTGTATTTATGTTTGCACCAAATACTCTGAAAAGCAAGTTTATAATGAAAATAGGCGTTTCACTGATATCGATTCTTACCTGATCTCTTTAAAAATGCGTATAAAAAAAATTAATAGAGTTGCTCATCATAAGGTACGGATATTTCTGCAATCGGTCTTTCATTTACCAGGAATTTATTTCGCCAGGCAACAAATGCGCCTGTAAGTGCCAGCAATATCAATAGTGATAAGCCTTGTGAAAGATTGGTTCTTTCTGAAATAAAACCGATCAGAGATGGACCAGTTAGAAAACCAATAAGACCGCCGGTGGTAACCATTGCAAATCCTTCCACCGTACTTACCCCGGGAATATTAGCCGATGTTCTAAACAGTACCGGCACAATACAGCAACATCCAAGTCCCACTACTATATAACCTATAATAGCAATGGGAATTAAGGGCGCCACTACCACTATTAAGAAACCAACAGCAGCAAGCAGGCATCCGCCAATAACTATTTTTTTACTACCGATCGCTGCTATAAGAGTATCTCCGTTCAACCGTCCAATCGTCATTGCCACAGAAAAACCTGCATAGCCCAGGCTGATGAATGCTTTTGGCGAGTGTAATATTTCTTTAAGATAGATGGCGCTCCAGTCTGCCACGCATCCTTCAGCCATAAATGTAACCATACAAATAAAAGAAATACCAAGAATGGTTAAGGATGGAAGCTTGATACCTGATCTTGAGTGGATGATATCTTTATTGGCCAATAAATGTTTGCGGTTAGATATAATAACGGTGATGATGGCCGCCGCTACCAATACAATCTGCCACCTGGATGGGATATGTATAGAAAACATCAATACAGCAAGCCCTGCGCTCACCGCCCCGCCAAGACTGTACATACCATGACAGGTACTCATCATGAGCCGGCCATATTTTTTCTCCATCAGGTTTACTGTGGCATTACTCGATACTCCGTTTAAAAAGCTCACCAAGCCAAAAAAATACATCGTAATCCAGAACATCGGCCGGTTCTGCGAATTGATCAGTACGATCATCAAACAACATAAGGTGATATACCCCATACACATCCAGCGCCCCACCTGCACTTTGCTAAATACCCTCGTGGAAAGTAACATGCCGGTAATCGCTCCCAGCGGGGAAAGCAGCAATGACAGGCCAAGACTTCCATCTGTAAAGGCAAGTCTTTCTTTGATGCCGGGTATTGCCGCAACCCATGTTCCAAACACAAGACTTGATGTAGAAAACAGGAAACCCACAGCAAGTGCAGGTTTGAACTTAATAAAAGAGAGAATGTTTTTGAGCATTAGAGACGCCGAAATTACGACATCAGCCCATACGAACAGCGATAAGCGGTTTAAATGCTACTCAATTTCCAGTAGCAAATAGATGGGAGTAAAAACGTGTCTTGCTGCTATCGCACCACTTTCATAAGTATTAAACATATTGATGAGTTCGTCTTTATGCTCGTTTAGTTTGGCGTCAAGTGCGCCAATAGTTGTAATGCCTCGTTCCGCAAGTTGGTCAACTGTACGTTCTACATTAATGGGCCGCAGGGCCAATGGCTGCACTTCCGGGTTTGCATCCTGTGCCTGTTGTACCAACTCCCGCAGGTTGGGAACTACCGTGTATTCACCCACGTAAGTAATGAGTGATTCATTGTCGATCAATATTTCGTTTATATCCATAAAGGCATTTTATAAAAGTACCATCAATGTTATTACTTAGTACAATTATTTGTTTACGAGCATTTGTATTTCAATTAAGCATCGTTGTGTCACTCCTTTGTACATTTGCAGCAATGGGCAGCAACTATACACCTTACAAAAGAATATTAGAAATCAACGGCTAAAATATTTTCTGTTTAATTCTACTTTGACATATTTAAAAAAATGTAACTCACGGTTACGATAGTGTAATTATGGAACGAAAAAGATGCCATGAAAAAATACAGTACAAGTGAGTTCCGATAAATCGGAATTAAAAAAATAACACAACGATGCCGCCATAAAAAACATTTGCTGGTCAACAAAAAAACACAAAGGTTTGACTTGTCAAAGTAGAATTAAAAACAAAAGAATGTCGCCAACCAGTAGTCCTCAACCGGTCGGCGACATAATTTATGATTTATTTTATTACACGAATTAATACAATACTTTTTTCTTAATTCGTGTACTCACTAGCTACTCTTTTCGTGTAATCACTTTCTACTGTTTTGGAAAATTTGGATCTGCCTTTACTTCTTCAATCTGTTTCATGTGGCGTGCGCTGTGAGCACCGATGAACAACACCATCTGGTAACAATCAAGGCTTCCAAAAGGAAGTGTAGCGAGATGGTTCCTAAGATCTTCATCTGTATTTTTTATATAGTCCACCAGCTTTGCCCTGTTATCTTTAAATGATGTAATGGCCTCGTCCATAGTTTTAAAAGGAGTATTTTGTGGCTCCAGTGGCGGGAAGGTTTTTATCTTACTGGTACGGTCCTGAATTTTCATCTTTACATCTTCATCCGACATTTTTATCTCGGTTCTTTTTTCCGGCGTTGCTGCCTGCGACAGGGCGCCTTTTGTCATTTCCCAAATAGCCATTTCAGATGCAGCGATATGTTTCATACACTCTTCTACGCTCCACTTGTCTGGCGCAGGTTTAAATTGCAACTGGGCCATGCTCAAGCCTTTTACAGATTCCAGTACGCCATCCTCTGTTTCTTTTAAAAATTTTGCCGCGGATTTTTTTTCTTTTTTTGAAACACCCGGGTCAGATGTGGTAAATGAGAGCGCAACAAAAACAAGGGAAAATAACAATAGCTTTTTCATGATGAAAAGTTTTTATGATTGATGAATAGTTTGACTTTTTAATACGCACTTAATTCTTCATTTTGCTGATCCATTCCCGGATCAATTCAACTCCTTCCGTATGCACTTGCTCGCGTCCCAGTTCCGGCATTGCAATTCCCGGATCATTGGTTTGCATGCGAAAGGTAAGAATAGATTCGTTAGGCTTGCCCGGCACAATGTCAAATGAGTTCTTTCCTGCACCCCTGCCTGCTGCAACAGGACTCTTCATAATCCCCAACTCTACCGATTGAGCCTGGTCAAAATTCAAAAACAAACCGGAAGTATTTGCCGGCCCCTGCGGATGATGACAGTTACCGCAATTTACATCAAGATAAGCTCTCGCTCTTGCATTTAATGGTTGAGCCGCATCATTCCATACCGGCATCTTTTTCACGGTGCTCATTTCCGGCAAACCTTCCAGTATTTTATGTTGTTGCCAAAATTGCAACTGGTTCTCGTTACCGGATGTGTACAAATAATCCCTGTTCAATTGCATAGCCGTCGGGCCAATGGGTACCATTTTATCATCTCTTATATGGCAGCCTTTGCATTGGTTTTTATTGGGAATAATATATGCCAGCTTAACCCGCTTACCGTCTTTATTGATGTAAGAAATATCCTGTATGCTGCCAGCCACATCATACATGGCTTCTGTTTGTTCCTTATTCCAAACATAGGGATATGCATTCCAGCCAGTTTCTTCATGCACCAGCAAACGGGTCTCCAATATCTTTCTTCCTTTTTCCGGCTGCCGGAAATCATTAGGATAATAAAAGTTTTTTATGAACACAGTACCCACCGGAAAATCCAATGCACCTGCCGCAGTAAAATTTACTTTCATCCCTTGTGGCAATTTTACGAAACGAAGCTTTTCAGCATAGTTCGAAAATAAAGCGGTGTTGAGTTCATAAGGCACAATGCCATCGGCGGGCTTCAGTTCCGCAAGTGGTCCTGCGAAAAAATTATAAGCTGATAATTTTTGTTTTAGTTCAAATACAGGCTTATGAGTGAAGGCAGAAGACACAAGAATGATCGTTACTGCCGCAATCATGAAACCCATTACTACTATCTTTTTCATTTAAAACATTTTAACTGGATAACAGTGCTATGTTAGCTCAGCGAACCGCCGTTAGTTTTTACCTCAATGCAATAAGATATTGGTAAACATTATTATTTTAAAATTATCCATTATCCATTAATCAATTATCAATTAGTTAGATGAAGTTAGATATACTGGAGCCTGTTTTGTTCCTTCACAATTATATGGAGAAATATCCCTGGAAATATTTTTGAATTTATTACCTGCCTTTATGTTGGCAAAACTTTGGTTTTTGTTATCACGGATGCAGATATTGGAATTGGCAATTTTTTCATCCTCGATCCCGTCGTAAATGATGTGTGGTACATTTTTGCCAAACTTTACCTTTAGCCTGAACATAAGGCCCATCCTTCCCTTCATGGTTGTTCGCTGGTTCTTTCTTTCATAAGTATTGTGGTGAATCAGGATACTATCCGGATAAGGATAATACAACGAATCCCTGATAGGATTTTCAGAAATAAAATAACTCACCAGTGCGGTACCCGCAGTACGGTTGTTAATGATCTGGTTATCGAAGATCTCCACGTTATTAGTGGCAAGCACCATTACGCCGGTACCAAGTGGCACCTTGCCCACGATATTTCCCTTAGGTGCAAAATTGGGATAATTATTATCGTGCACATTGTTATTGAATACCCTGATGTACCCGCCTTTTTTCTGCACCAGGTTTGGAAGATCAAAAATTAGAATACCACCGGTATTTTCGGTGGCTTCATTATTATACACATCGGCATGTAAAGTATTTTCAATTTCTATTCCTGCTACATTGTTAAAGGCCTTACTATTTCGCACAATTACAAACCGTGACTGGCCAACATAAATACCTGCATCAGATGCGCCGATGGCTACGCAACTATCGATCAGCACGTTCTTACATTGCACAGGATACAAGGCATAAGCGCCGTTATTTTTCGAAGGCTTACCTTTCCATTCGGCTTTAACGTTTTTCATTGTAATACCATCTACCAATTGAATTTTTACAAGGTCACCTTTTGAATCTTGTAGCGTTATATCCTGTAGTGTAATATTGGTTGAATTCGTGATCTTCACTCCTTCGGCGCCTGCCACCTGGTCTTTAAAGGATAAAATTGTTTTGTCCATTCCCTGTCCGCGGATGGTGATATGCTTCTTTCCATCCATCCACAAACCCATATTCATTTGAAATGTACCGGCAGGAATATCGATCACGGAACCATCGGGAGATTCAATCATTTGAGTCTGTAACAGCACCCGCATATCCTGGGCGCTGGCGGGGCAAATACAATTCACCAGGATGAGAAAAGAAACAAGCGTTTTCATTTGATGAACCTTTGCGGTAAAGTACAAAAAGAAATAGAAAAGAAAGAATTAAGTGAAAAGAATGCGAGGCTCCGGGCCGGAAAATTAATAAAAAAAAGATAACCTGCACATTAGTGAATGGAAGGTTATCTTTTCAAAAATAATTATATAAAATTGCTTACTCCTAAGGTCTTGGTGGTAATGGCGGATGCGGTGGCAAAGGCGGGTGAGGCGGTAATGGTGGACGTGGCGGATGTCTATGAAGCCCATGCTTGCGATGTTTAAGATGTTTGCGGTGCTTGTATTTTTTTTTCTTCTTTTGTATTTGCCCGGTATCAGTAGTGACACCTATGTTAGCAAATGTGCTGAGGCCGCTAAAAGCGAACAGCAGTAAAATAATAATGATCTTTTTCATAATGATTTTTTCTTTTGTGATCGATATGTTTCCAATTTCATCTGGTCCCCAACCTTAATATTCAAAGATGGTGCCATGGTTTTTTTGACGATGAGGCGCTTGGTGCTAGCGTAACGATTCGAATGACAAGGTGCTAGGAAATCTAATTCCCAGGCGAGTCTCTGTCAGGGACCTTTTCGAATACAAAAGCTATTTGAAGCAGGGCTCGCCGTTGTTTGATTGATGTTGTGAAATATTTTTGCACTATGCGGCATTCAAATATCAAATCATCATTCATTGTCAAGGTTCTTTCTTTTTTTTCTTGACAAAAAAAAGAATCCCGATTTCTACGCTGCAAGCCCGGTCGGGACGTACCGCAAAAAAAGTCAAGAACAAACGATGGGCTCCGCCCGTTTGTTCCGGCC
>JBDSAP010000338.1:0-9130 GCA_039922055.1 Ferruginibacter sp. | reverse complement strand
CTTATAAAGCATTGAAAAGAACTTTAATCCTTTTCATTCGTGACACACTCGAGTAAGCAAGGGGCCACTGCTCCTCACAGAGCCGTATGTGAGCGGCTCGATTCATACAATCTATCCCGCTGTTCGGAAGCTCTTCAAGATGAGGTTGGCAATTAGTAAGCCGGGCATACACTCCTAATGTACAAACAGGCCGGGTTGCATCTTGTACAGAGTATGGAGTCATTGACAGCTCTTGTAAAGATTCATCCGTTTATTCCATTTGCACCATTTTTCAAGTCGTTTGTTCGCAAAGCTTTTTGGTTGGACACTCCGTTTTGTGCACGGCAGGTTTTGTTACCGCCTTTATTTTTGCTGCATGGTTGCGGCAGGGCAAAGTAACTTTCTGCATTATCAAAATCGCTTTTAAGTTTTGTTGCAGTTACTTCTTTTTGGTTTGTAGTTCATTCACTTTTGCTACAATAGGCCCGGACAATTATTAAAGCTTTTAATTTTTTCGGCGGCAGCGGCTCATATTTTTTGCAAAGCAATTTTCATTTCATTAGGTGGCGCTAAGTGCTTCTGCTTTTTGTTGCCGCTACTGGTTGACGATTGACAGTTTGTTTTTTTTGTTACAGTTTTTAAAATCATTCCTGGCTTTGCGGGCATGCTATGTTTTGTTTCGGCTTTTGTTGGACATACTGCGTTTATTTGTCAGCAAACATTTTTCGGGTTGGACACGGCAACTTCTTTTTATGCAAACAATTTTTATGTTTGCATTCGCCTCTGCGGATTTAAATTCAAAGCTGCCTGTGTTTTATTTGCAGCTCTTTTAAGTTTGCCGCCTGCACCTTATACCGGTTTGACAATAGCGGGTCATGACATTACCAACATCGGCTGTAGTTCACTGTCACTATTAGTTCAGGCAGACAAATTGGTATCCGGCCTTTTGTTTTTATCTTGTACTTGTAAATCATTTTTAGGATTTGGTTGTGGGGAGACGTTTTTTAAATATTACACTATGGCCAAGCCAAACCGTTAACGATCAGCTTATCGAAGACTCCGCAAATTCAAGAACCAAGCAAAATTTTGAATCACAAAAAATGAAACACCCGGTAATAAAAATTCTCATTGGCCTGTTATTTTTGGCTATAGTAGTTTGTTTAATATTTTCTTGCAATCAGGGCAAAAAATCAGACAAAGAAAAACAACCACAGCAAACGACCTTTCACAAACCCTGGCTTGAACAAACACAGTTACCAGTCTGGACAACTTCTATTCCCGATTCTGATTTGATTAAGGGGACAGAAACATATAAAGACGGTATGTTATTCAACGTTTCTAAACCTACGATAACCGTTTACCAACCCAAAAAAAACACTAGTGGTGCGGCAATAATTGTATTTCCCGGAGGTGGCTACAATAAACTTGCTGTTGAGCTTGAAGGTTCCGAAATATGTGAATGGCTTGCTTCTATCGGCGTTACAGGAATTCTACTAAAATATCGTGTACCAGCTTCAGGACATCATTATGACAAAAATTGCGATTGCGGAAAAGACCCAATAAAACCACTTGCATTGCAAGACGCACAAAGAGCAATAGGGTTGGTTCGTTCCAGAGCCAAAGAATTGAATATTCACCCAAATAAGATCGGCGTTATGGGTTTTTCGGCAGGAGGTCATTTAGTCGCTGATGTAAGCACTAACTACCGAAAAAGGTCATATGCAATAACAGATGAAATAGATAAAGTAAGTTGTAGGCCTGATTTTGGTTTAGTTTTCTTTCCAGGCCATATGACAGTTCATACTAATAGTCCCTATGGATTAAACAAAACACTTCCTGTTGACAGTGATACACCACCTATGTTTATTTTGCAGGCAGGGAATGACCCTATTGACACTATTCAAAATTCATTGGTGTATTATATAGCACTTAAGAAAGCGAATGTGCATGCAGAATATCATGTTTATGCAGAAGGTGGGCATGCCTTTGGTTTAAATAAAACCGCACTTGACAATCCTATTTGGAACAAACTTCCTATTGCAGATTGGGAGCAATTAGTTGAACGTTGGCTATGCACTATTAAAATGATTCCTACCCGGAGTGTAGAAAAGCCAAGCCGCTAGTCGGGTAAGCAAGGGGGATTGCACCCCTGCTCCTCACACAACTGTACGTGAACCTCTCGATCCGATAGCTATTGATTCATACATCTCTTCTAGATGATGGTGGCAATTAGTAGCATGAGCATACGCTCCAATGGGCAAATAAACCTGGTTGCATTTTGTACAATGTATGGAGCCATTGACGGCTCTTGCGCAAATTCATCCGTGTATTCCACTTGCACCGTTTTTCAAGTCGCCGGTTCACAAAGCGCCACAGGTCATTCAGATGCCGTATTAGGCGCAGGAGAACGTGTAGCAATGAGCAATGGTTCCTGCACCATTCGTTAATTCTTTTGTTTGCCGTTTTTACAACACAACATTGATAATACCCGGCATAGGAAACCTAAACTCCTGCCTATGCCTCATTCCTGCGCTTAAACTTCAAATAGACCTGCGGCTATTTTGGTTTTGTACAACCGGCCAGGAGACAATAGGTATTCATCCGCTTTATTTTATGAACAAAGTATGAATGACTTTAAAATTACTTTTGACGAAGTATTCTAGTGGAAGCAGTGGTTGGTGAAGAACATGACCACAGGAAGAGAATTTTAATTAGTACACCAACTACGGATGCAGAACCCGCCACCTCCAGTACGCCTACATGTTATTGCGCAATTCCCTGAAAAGACAAATGTTCCGGAAAAGAATGCTGCTTTCGAAATACTTTCCTAACAGTAATAGACTTTCACAAATAGGGGTTATTTTAGCTGTATTGCCCCAGGTTTTTAAATTAGGCTTGCGGAAATACAAACGTTGGGCGCTATTTTATTTGACACTCTACTATGATTGGACATTGGCAAAAAATAAGTTTAGACGAATACTTTGATAACCTAAAAGATTATTACAATAACTGTGAAAAATCTTCTTTTAGACTTTCAAATAAGGTTCAAGAACTTACACAGGAAGAAAAGAATTATGTAAACTCCAATGTAAACTTGCAAGGCATCACAGGCTTTGACAAAGAACAATTAATAAACTCAATACTTCGACTACCAGATAAATACAACTTTGCAAGACACCTAATAGTTTCAGACAATATCGACCTTGAGATAAATAGTATTCTTGACGGAAAAAGCACTTTCATTTTTTTATTAAATCTTCTTATTACAAAAACAGACGATTTTTATTCAGTTGGACATCTGATATTAGAACTTTACAAACGTGGTTATAAAAGTAAAGCGTGTGACGGGATATTTCTAAAGGAAATTTATAAAGACTTACCTTCTAAAGACGCTTTTACGCTTTGGTGTACAGCAAGGTTTGCGTACATCTTGAATGACCATAAAAAATTTGAAAAAGTTTATAGAAATGAAAAGGTACTATTTACAATCCTTTCTTTCAAATTAAAAAAACCTGTAGGAATAAACTATCCAAATTTACTGGGCATTGCAAATAATGCAATTCAACATTATAGAGACAACGGAGACATTCTGATTAAAGCAATGCACCATTTCGGAGTGTACAAAGAGATTATAGACAGAGATAAAAAAAGAGTTTTTCAAGAAAAGAAATCAGACTTTGAAAAATACAAACCTATACAAGACAAAGAGTTTTTAGAAATCATATTGACAGTATTTCCAGAGCTTGCATAAAAGCAGCAGCCAACAAAAGTACTTGCAAAAGCATGGCTGGACATTGTTAACTTTGGCTGTAGTTCTATATCAGCTTCAGTTCCAGCTTGACGTTAATAATTTGGCTTTTAGTTGTTATCTTCAAATTCAGTTTTTCAATCAGCATTTGTTCCCGGCTGGACAAACAATTAATCCCCTGCCTTCCAAATACTCGAACGTTAGTGGAAATTTTATGAGACCATTCATTCTAATATTATCTCTTTTATTTTTTTCTTGTAGTGACAGTTCAACTGACCATAAATCCGTTGATAGAGACACTACAAAACCGCTAATTAGCCTCGACACCTCGTCGAAGCTTGGCTTCACTGATACTTCGAAAAATGCTGGCACAGCATTATATGTTTGGCTTATTGACCTTGACAATAAAACGAAAAAAAGAAACCCGAAGTTTAAAAGTGAATATCAAAATGTAGACACTTTAATAAAAGGGCTTAATGAGTTATACCCAAGTATCAAGCTTGACAAAGTAAAAATTAGCGGCGACACTTTATTTACAAAAATTATAGACAGCGAATATTTGGGCGAAAGAATGGGTACGAGTGGTGCGGCACTATATCTTGCAGAGGTAATTATCAACCTTACCGCCGTAGACAAAATCAAGTATGTAAAAATTGACTTTGACGAAGGAAGCCATGCGACACCAGGAATTTGGAGTGCGAAAGATTTTAGTGATTACAAAGAGATTCGTTAAAATTTCCGCTAACAAAAGTATTTGCAAAAGGCAGGGCTGGACGTTGTTATCATCGGCTGTAGTTCGCTATCAGCTTGAGTTTCGGCTGGATGTTAATAATTTAGCTTTTAGTTGTTATCTTCAATTTTAGTTTTTCAATCAGCATTTGTTCCGGGCTTGACGTTCAATGAATTCCCTGCCTTCCAAATACTCAAACGTTGTGTGTAATTATACAGAGACACTTCAATCAATGTCAGTTTAACCAAAACTTTAAAATACCGTAATGACAACAAAAATCACAATTGCTTTAATATTTCTCATTTCAACTTTTGTAAGCCAAGCTCAAAATACTGTAATTAAGGCAGGACATTTTTTTGATGCAAGAAGTGGTAAGATGGTGGATAACCAGACGATAATAATTCAGAATGGGAAAATAAAGGAAGTAGGAACAAATCTAAAAATAAATAAAACAGATACTGTTATTGACCTTTCTAATTCATGGGTATTGCCGGGATTGATGGATTGCCATGTTCATATAACAAGCAATCTTTCATACCGAAAACGAAATTGGAATGATGTTGATGTTACAGAAAGCAATGCTTTACGTGCAATAAGGGGTTCAGTTGTTGCCAGGCAGTTTTTAGACAACGGGTTTACAACCATTAAAGAAATTGGTAATGATGCAAACTACGCTACGGCGGACATAATTAAAGCAATCAAAAATGGATGGATACAAGGACCAACAATAATTTATGCCGGAAAAATTATTGCACCTTATGGTGGTCAGTCGTGGGAAATTAATCCGGAACATGAACATTTTTGGGATTGGGAATATATAGATGCAGACACTCACGAAGAAATCATAAAAGCAATTCGAAAAAACGTTTATTACGGAGCTACAGTTATTAAAATGGTAAGTGGCGACAATGGAATATATGATGCAGAAGATATAAAAGTGGCAGTAACTGAAGCAAAAAAATTTGGATTAAAAGTTACCGTTCATGTAAAGATGGGTGGACAAGAAGCTACTAATGTAATTTTAGGCGGTGCTGCTGCTATTGAACATGGGTTTGGATTAGACAATACCCAACTTCAACTAATGAAAGACAAAGGAACTTTCTTAGTAGGTACAGACTTTTCTTTTGACAATTGGTACGCCTACGGGTTTGATTCCACTAAAGCTAAATCATGGGTGAACATAGATATAGACAGGCTTAAAAGAGCCTATGCAATAGGCACCAAAATGGCTTTTGGCACCGATATAGTTATTGACCTTCCAGGCTTAAATCGTGTTCAGTCAAATCTTAAAATTTTAGAAAATTGGAAGTTAGCCGGTATTCCGCCATCCTATATTTTGCAGTGCATGACGACAAACGCTGCTGAATTATTAGGTGTAGAAAACTCAAGAGGTGTTTTAGAAAAATCTTATTATGCAGACATTATTGCACTTAAAAATAATCCGCTTGACGACATTGATGCAATAAAGACCGTTCAGTTTGTGATGAAAGAAGGCAAGGTTATTAGACGAGATTAGTAATTGCATCAGGACAAATAACTACCCACAACAAAAATTATTCCTACAAGTGGGGCCTTACGGAATTACAATCAGCAGTTTTACAACTCCAGGCATTGGTTAGAGCTGGACAAGCAACTTTCAACTTCATATGTTAACTTCAACAAAATAACTTTTTTCAGCACCGGTTATGGCAGACGGAATTCTAGTTTCCCATCTGCCAGAATACTCGGTCGTTGTGCGTCACCCGACTGAACATCATTAATATTCAAACTATCAAAACATACCAGGAGAGATGACTAAAAAACCTTCATATATTTTTTTTATAGCTGTTATGATAATAGCTATTGGCTGTAACCAGCCTCAAAAAAAAGAATACGATGCCAATCGGTTTCATTTAATGCTTGATGATTACTGGAAAGGTTTGCTGAAACTTCAGCCATTAGATGCGATGCACTTTGGAGATAGTAGTTTGAACGACCAGTTCAGAAATACCTGCACATTAGAATATAGAAATGAAGTTAAAAAATTTTATCTCGGTTACCAGGATAATTTGAAAAATTATTCTATTGAAAACATGAGTGAAGACGATGCACTTAGTTATAGTGTTTTAAAATTTGATGTGGAAATTGCACTTGAGAAAACAAAATATGATACATGGAAAATTCCGTTTACACAATTTGGCGACCCTACTAATAAGCTTTCAGGAAATATGGTTTTAGCTATTGGGCAGTATGGTTCGGGAGAATCTGTCCAGCCTTTTAAAACAGTAAAAGATTATAGTAACTGGTTGCAGCGTGTGCATGGCTATACTACCTGGTGCGATAGCGCTATCGAAAATTTCAGGGACGGTATGGCTACAAATTATGTGTTGCCAAAAGCATTAGTGATAAAAATGATAGATATATGTAGTGGATTGGTAAGTGAAGATGTAACAAAAAGTATTTTTTATGGCCCTATTAAAAAACTTCCTGACAGTTTTAGTGTTGCCGATAAAGAAAATATAACCGCAGCCTATAAAGCAGCTATCAAAAACGATCTGAATGTTGCAAACAGCAAAATGGCTGCTTTTCTAAAAAATGAATATATATCAAAAGCCCGTGCTACATCAGGAGTTGGGCAACTTCCCGATGGAGCAGAATATTATAAACTTTGTGTAAAACAATGGACTACTACCGATAAGTCATTGGATGAAATATATAACATTGGGTTAAGTGAAGTAAAACGTATCCGCATCGAAATGGAAAATATAAAGAATAGCACTGGTTTTAAAGGCGACCTGAATGCTTTCTTTGATTTTATGAGAACTGATAAACAATTTATGCCTTTTAAAACTCCCGAACAGGTATTGGATTCTTTCCGTCATATCTATAACATAATAAAGCCAAACCTGGATAAATATTTTATAGTGTTTCCAAAAAGTAAATTTGAAATACGGCAAACTGAAGCCTTTAGGGCTGCCAGTGCAAGTATTGAATATTTCCAGGGAACAAGTGATGGTTCAAGACCGGGTATATTTTATGTACCCGTATTGAATCCTGCAACTTTTAATATTACATCAGGAATGGAAAGCACTTTTTTACATGAAGCTATTCCAGGGCATCATTATCAAACTTCACTTCAAATGGAAGATACCCTGTTGCCAACCTTTCGCCGTTATAAATCGTATGGTGCTTATGATGAAGGATGGGCATTGTATTGTGAAAGCCTTGGAAAAGAATTAGGGCTTTATACCAACGCTTATCAACACATGGGTGCATTATTCGATGAAATACACAGAGCTATACGGTTAGTAGTAGATGTGGGCATACACAGCAAAGGCATGACCCGTGAACAGGCAATTGATTACATGATGGAAAATGAACCTACAACCGAAGAAAGTGCTGTTGCAGAAACAGAGCGCTATATGGCAATACCCGGACAGGCATTGGCTTATAAAATTGGGGCCTTAAAAATCAAAGAGCTTAGAGATAAATACAGCAAACAAATAAATACAAAATTTAACATTGCAGAGTTTCATAAACAATTGCTAAGTAGTGGAAGCCTTCCTTTATCTGTGCTGGAAGACAAATTGAACAAATGGGCAATATTGCAGATTTCATTATAAAGTACCAGGCTGCTCTTCTGCGGACGCTAACGAACTAAAATCAACGTTATTAGTTTAGCTATTAAAGCGTAGATACTCCAGGAAATGCAAAGCCGGCGTATAACAATCCATTGCCAAAAGCAGGGGCTGGACATCAATACATCGGCTTTGGTTCTGCATCAGCGGTAGTTCCGGCGGACGAATTGGTATTCGACTTTTGTTTTTATCTTGTACTTATAAATCATTTTTGGCCTTTGGTTGCGGGGGGACGTTTTCAAATGTCACACCATGGCCAAGCCAAACCGTTAGCGGTCGCGCAATATCGACAACATGGGGTAGATGTAGACAGAAACAAAAATATTGAGATGAAGAAATTAGTAATTCTATTTATTGTGCTCAGTATTTCAACATATAGTCTTTATTCTCAGAATAAAACTATTAAAGGAAGAGTGATTGATAATCATCAATTGGGAAATTTAGGATACGTGGCAATTGTTACCAATGACACAGTTGAAGTTGGCAGAACAGATATAAGTGGTTTTTTCCAAATAGACATCCCTATTTCTATGAATAAACTATTATTTAGGTCTGTTGGAATAGAACAAGCAATTATTATACTTGGCAACAATTGTGATGAGGTAGAGATTATAATGATGTTAAGCAGTACTTATGATTTTATAACTCTCAAGAAAGTAGATAGACTTCGAAAGAAAGAATTTAAGAAACTACCAGAATTGCATAAAGAAGCATTTGAGAAAGGTATATTTAAATCAGACAATGTTTGTTATACACAACAATTTATACCTTATTATAATAAACAAGGAAAGTAGACTACAAAATCGCCGAACCGCTAACATTCGGCTTGGCAATATGGCGGGGCGACGAATATATTCTCAACTTTTTGTTCGCTATTCGGCTTCAGTTCCAGCCGACGAATAACGCCGAGCAATTGAATAAACAATGAACTTTTATTTATAAATTTAGCTTCGGTTACGGGCTGATGATTTTCAAATACCGCCACATCGCCAAGCCGTTTCCATTAGCGGTAATTTTATGAGACTCTTCATCACAATCATATCAATTTTCATTTCG
>JBDSAP010000337.1:0-3239 GCA_039922055.1 Ferruginibacter sp. | reverse complement strand
TATATTATTTGGCTCCAATACTGTAAACAGTTACTTTTGCACCGCGAAGTAGAGCAGCGGTAGCTCGTCGGGCTCATAACCCGAAGGTCAGAGGTTCGATCCCTCTCTTCGCAACAAAAATGGCTCTTTAACCTGGGCCTTTTTTTATGTTCATTTGGATAGGTATTTCACAAGAAAGCTATCCGATATTAAAAATTTTATTCTTAGCGAGTTTTACTGCTAATGAATCTGATCACCTCCTCCTTCTTCAACTTGTATGCGGTAATCAGCGTCATTTCCCGGACTTGCTTTAAAGATTACTTACATGAAATCTGGCTTCGTAAATATATTCGGTAAACCTAACGCTGGTAAAAGCACGCTTTTAAATGCATTGATGGGGGAAAAATTGGCAATCGTTTCTCACAAGGTGCAAACAACGAGGCATCGCATCAAAGCCATTTTAACGTCTCCTGAATACCAGGTCATTCTTTCCGATACACCCGGCATAATTGAGCCTAAATACAAACTGCACGAAAAAATGATGCAGGCTGTAAAGGGAAGCCTGGAAGATGCAGACGTGGCATTGTTGATCACAGATGCAAGGGAAGATCCGGATGAAAGCAATGCTATTTTTACTTTCTTAAAACTGAAAGCGCCTGCAATAGTTATATTGAACAAAGCTGATGCGGTGAGCGAAGAGTCATTGATAAAATCCACTAATTTTTTTAAAGAGCAGTCTTACTGCAAGCAGGTGATCGTTATTTCTGCGCTCAAGAAAAAAGGCCTGGAGGAGTTGCTGGAAGCTATACTTCTTTTACTACCGGAAGGCGCTCCTTTTTATGAGGGTGATGACATCAGCGATCTTCCTACCAAATTCTTTGTTAGTGAATTGATCAGGGAAAAAATATTCTTTTTGTACGGTGAAGAAATACCCTATCATTCTACGGTATTGGTACATGAGTTTAAAGAAAAAAGTACGTTGATAAAAATTGGCGCAGATATCATTGTTCAGAGAGATACACAGAAGGGGATCATTTTAGGAGAAGGGGGAAAAATGATCAAGCAATTAGGAACACTCGCCAGGAAAGACATTGAGGAGTTTTTGAGCAGCAAAGTTTTTTTAGAGTTGTTTGTAAAAGTGAGACCGAAGTGGAGAGATAATGAATTGCAATTGAAAGAGTACGGATACTGATAATGGGGGAGTGGATGGTTGATACTGGATACTGGATACTGGATACTGGATGCTGGATGCTGGATGCTGGATGCTGGACGCTCTCCGGTTGAATATTAAACGAATGTGAGGGAGAGGAAAAATAGGATTTTTTTCGATAATGGTTCTGATAACTCCGGGGTTCAACTAAATGTCATTTGCTAAAGTATCAGCAATAAAAAATGAAATACCCATTACCCGTTGGAGAGTAGGAATGAAATATTATTTGCTTAGTGGTCAGATTTGATTGTTGCCCAAAGCTTCCTTAGTACAAGAGGGCGACGCAAGGATGATGCAATGGAAAACAAATGTTTGGACAACTTTGTTTCTCATGCAAACAATGTGATCGCAAATTATCAATTTGGAATGATTTAATTATCCATTAAAAAATTATCCATTAAAAATTTATCAATTAAAGTATATGAGTTTTACAGTAGCAATAGTAGGCAGGCCAAATGTTGGTAAAAGCACCTTTTTCAACAGGATGCTGGAGCAGCGCAAAGCCATTGTGGATGATATAAGTGGTGTGACCAGAGATCGGCAATATGGAACTGCGGAATGGAATGGCAAATCTTTCAACGTGATCGATACAGGTGGTTTTGTACCTAAGAGTGAAGATATTTTTGAAAGAGAAATTCGTAAGCAGGTATTAATAGCGCTGGAAGAAGCGGATGCCATTATATTTTTGGTTGATGTGGCAACCGGTATAACAGATCTTGATCAATCAATGACCGAGCTGCTGAGGCGAACTACAAAGCCGGTTTTTTTGGTAGTAAATAAGGTAGACAATCACGACCGGTTGCTCGAAGCCTCAGAATTTTATAGCCTTGGTTTTGAGAAGATACATTTTCTTTCGTCCATCAGCGGTACTGGTACCGGCGACCTATTAGATGATATTACAGCGTTGATCGAAGAAGATAATGAAGAAGAAGACCATTCGCAGCTTCCGAAATTTGCAATTATCGGCCAACCAAATGTGGGAAAATCATCATTGCTGAACGCGTTAACAGGGCAGGAGCGCACCATAGTAAGCGATATTGCAGGAACTACAAGAGATACTATTCACACGCATTATAACCTGTTTAATAAAGAATTTATCCTGATCGACACTGCGGGTATCAGGAGGAAGGCGAAGGTGAATGAGGACCTTGAGTTTTATTCTGTGATCCGTGCCATTAAAGCTGTTGATGAAGCGGATGTATGTATGTTATTGTTAGATGCTGAAAAAGGCATCTCGGCGCAGGATCTCTCCATTTTCGCCATGGCGGTTAAGAAAGGTAAAGGCATCGTGGTATTGGTAAACAAATGGGACCTTATGCCCAAAGAAACTAACACAGCCCGTGATTATGAAGCGGAACTAAAAAAGCGGTTTGCCCCATTTTCGGATTTACCCATAATATTTATTTCCGCGACTGAAAAAACCAGGATATTTAAAGCCATGGAAGTTGCTTTGGAAGTGTATGATAACCGTAAAGGCAAAATACCTACTTCGAAGCTCAATGATATTATGCTTAAAGCCGTGGAAGCTTATCATCCACCGGTTGTAAGAGGTAACCAGGTGAAGATAAAATATGTAACACAATTACCGGTAGTGGTACCCTCTTTCGCATTCTTTTGTAATTACCCCGATGATGTAAAAGCTCCTTATAAAAATTATCTCGAAAATCAAATGAGGCTAAAATTTAAATTAACCGGGGTGCCCATCCGTATATTTTTCAGAAAAAAGTAGTTCCGGTATCATTTTTGCCATCTTTGTGGCAGTATTTTAAATATGCAAATTTTTTATTGTTTAAATAAAAAAAGACATTAGGTTTGCAACGAAATTTTTAAACCCAAAACGTTAACAAATGAAAAAAGTATTCGCTATTCTTACTATCGCAGCTACATTGTTTGCCTGTAATGACACCGCCACTACATCTTCCAGTGATTCTGATTCATTAGCAGCCGCTGCTACAAGGGATTCATTGGCCGCTATCCAGGCTACTCCGGATACAACAATGAAAACTATGCCCGACACAACAATGATGAAGATGGATACAACTGCTAAAAA
>JBDSAP010000336.1:0-3838 GCA_039922055.1 Ferruginibacter sp. | reverse complement strand
CTAACGAACGGCTTACACAGGTTGGTAAAATTGCGCTGGTTTATTACAATGAAAAGGATGCAATGGAGTACCAGATCTACATTAAACAACTACAGGAAACAGGTGTGTTGCTCGACGACCTTGAACACCTTGAATTGGAAGAATTGCAGGGGGTGAGCGGATTGAAGGCGTTGAGAGTGGGCGTTAATTATCAATAACATTTCGTAAAATATTTTTCATTGAAGTGTCTTGAAAAGAAAAAATTTTTTGTCCGAACATTTGTTTTCCATGTGATCATTCTTGCATCGCCCTCTTGTACTTTTACAGCTTTGGGGAACGTATGAGAACGCTGCGATTATTCTTTATTTGATGGAACTGTTTTGTGCTTACTGTTTTTATTATCCTTCAATAATTTTTATTTCTTCAGGCGTCAATTCATAAAGCTGGTACACAAGCTCATTGATGCGTTGTTCACAATAGTCGATACGGCTGCGGATTTGGTCTATTTTACTTTGCAAGGTTTGAGTTTGCTTTTCTTCGTTTAATTCTAAAAATTGACTGGTGAGTTTATTCAGTTCAGCATCGATTTTTTTATTAATAGCAGGAATGGGGAACTGTAAAATATCCCTGATCATTATCTGCGGAAAAGTATCCTCATCATCTATTTGAAACTTAGTTCTAAAATACCAGCCGATCAGGGTTGAATTAAGCACAGCTAAAACACTTTTGTATGAGTATGCTTCACTCTTTAATTTAAGCACAAAAAGAAGTGTGTTGCAATAAGATGTTTCGGGAATATAGGTGGCAATAAGTGTCTTTCCTGTAATTTTCCTGATCAATATTTTTTCGCCTTCAAAGTTTTCTGGATTTCTGGGAGCAGCCAGCCATGCTCCGTAACGAATCCAATTATCGCTTTTCCAGTGCAATTGATATCTTCCGATATGCTTCCCGTCAAAGAATGGCTGCCAGCTATTATCACTTTTTTTCACAGATGTGAAAGGCTTTTCAATTCTAATTTTTTCTGATTGAGCGGGTTTGCCTTTTCCAACCTCGTACGTCTTAATTCCCGAATACATTTCAGAAATGTCAGCTACTCTAATCTTACCTTGTTCAATCTTATCAAGTAAGCCCTTCTCTGTAATATCTGTCTTTAGGTTGAATGCGTTTTGTTCAAACCATTCCTTAGTTTTTATAAAAAATTCTCTTGCAGCATTTTCAACTGCGCCAATAGATTGTTTCTTCCCAAACGTTTTAATAATAACATTTGATGGATGGAACGTATTGGTGTAATCTGCCTTTTCTGTCATTAAAATAATTGTGTCAACTGTTGCGCCGGAAAACACATTTGAAGGAAGCCCTACCACCTCTTGCAGCTTGGAATTTCTCAAAAGCAATTCTCTCGTTGGTTGAGTAAATCCTAAGTTCAGAATGGTGTCGGGAATGATGTATCCTAAAAATCCCCAGGGTTTTAGAAGTTTTAAACCTTGCTCAATAAATACCGAATAGCTTTCTACTCTCCAAACCGCGGTTTGATAGCGATGTTTGAAATACTTTAACTCTTTGTCAGAAAATAACGCCCCATAAGGCGGATTACCTATAACTATATCAAAGCCTTCGGGATTATCATATTTAGTATCCGGTTCATTAACTGTGTATTTATCTATCAAGTCATCAACGTCCTTATCCAGCCTTTTAATCTTTTGATATTGCCTTATGAAGTCCTGGTTGAAAGTCGGTTTTTTAATATTAAATACTTTCGGAAATGCTTTTCTCCAATTGAACGGTTTGATTTTTCTTTCTTCCGCAAACTCCAATTCCCCATCATAAAAATCTGTATCAATCAAACTATTTCCGCTCTTGATATTGTCGTCAAGTGTGGGTAATATACGGTCATGGAAAAGACGCATTTGAGTTTCAAGGCTCACGGCCGTTTCGCCTTCCATACATTTCAGCAACAATGAAAGTTTAGTTACCTCAACCGCATTGGCATCAAGGTCAACGCCAAAAATGTTGTTTAATAAAATACGTTTCTTTTCTGCTGTTGTAAGATTGCCATCCGGTCTTGCAGGATTGCCCTTGCTTCCTTTACTGGGCTTGCAATTTTTGGTGTAATATTTTATATGAAAGTCGAGAAGGAATTGGTATGCGCCAATTAAAAAACTTCCACTGCCGCAAGCAGGGTCTACTATTTTAATTTTGCTTATTTCATCAGGGGTTTTGTTTTCTACCAGTTTGCCAACGGTGTTTTTTACAATATAATCCACAATGTATTGTGGTGTGTAATAAACACCGCCAGCCTTTCTTACTTCAGGTTTTTCTTCAATTATAGCTTTGCCGCTTTTGGTAAGCGTTATTTGTTTTCCTAAAAATTGCTCATAAGCGCTGCCTAAAAGTTCAACTGACAAAACAGAAAATTCGTAAGGGCTAATTGGATAATACAGATCGTTGATAATCGATTTAATGACTTTGTTATCAATTGCAATGTTGCCGCTGGTTTTATCTTTTTTAAAATCGAATATGCCTGAATTATATTTTTGATCTGCTGTGTAAAACTGGCGTAAAAGATTTTGATAATAATCACCGGTTTTCAAAGTCTCTTGCAAATTTCCGTAAGTTTCTACGCTTCGATCTTCTGCAATACGAAGGAAAATGATCCGGTCAATAATATGCTGCACCACAAAGTTCAGTTCGTCTTCATCAATGTTGTTGCGCAAGGCAATATTCGTGGCAAGATAGGTTCGCCATGTGTCCAATGAATTAAGAAATTCATGGTCTACGGTGGTTGTTCCTTTTTTTTGTTTATCGCCCTGGATAAATTTATCAAAGCTGCCTTTCAGCACTTTTTCTTTACTGAAGGTGTTCCAGATAAAATCGAATTCGTTTAAATAGTCAGTGTATCGCAGGTACTTGATCCGTGCATTGCTTGCTTTGTCCGTTAACAAAGGTTTTTTAGTACAGTCGTAAATAGCAAACTCTTCAAAGTCCGTTATAATACTGATGGACAATTTGGCACTCCAGCCATAGCGCCGAACCTGGTAAGCTGGGGTAATTTCCTCCCTGATTAAAACACTTGGCTTTTTTGCCTCTACAAAAAACAGTCTCTTGCCGCCACTTAACCGAAATGAATAATCCGGAGCTTTTGTGGCGCCGCCAATTTTTATTTTGTCTTCGTGAATTACTTCCCGGTAACTTTCTGCATAATCTTGTTCGTTGTCAATATCCCAGCCTAACGCTTTAAAAAATGGGTCTATAAAGTCCCTCCTTGTAAGCGTCTCATTGTAAGTTGCCTGTTTGTACGATTCTTTTTGCTCATCAAACCTGTCTACTAAGGATGATATTTTTTTGTAAGCTTCTTCTTTTGTAATCATGCTCGTTGAACTTGCCATTTTAGTGGAATTGTAAGTTACTGTAATTGATGGTCTCTGTAATAGTTCAATCCTTAGTCTTATTTGAGCGCTGGAAAAATCATTTGCTTTTTGGTAGTGTTGCGGCAAAAAATTTTAAATTTTTTTAGACCTGCCCTTAAACCTTAGTAGAATAATCATTTTGTTTAGAGTGCGGCCTTATTATTTTTATAATGCAATGTCATCTCCTTAGGGCTAGGTGTTTACCTGTTGCCCAAAGCTTCAAAAGTATACGAGGGCGATGCAACGATGATGCAATGAAAAACAAATGTCTGGACAAAAAAATGTCTTATGTAATTCTACTTTGACAAGTCAAACCTTTGTGTTTTTTTGTTGACCAGCAGATGTTTTTTATGGCGGCATCGTTGTGTTATTCTAATTCCGATCTATCGGAACTCACTTGTACTGTATTTTTTCATGGCATCTTTTTCGTTCCATAATTAAACTATCGTAAC
>JBDSAP010000335.1:0-28967 GCA_039922055.1 Ferruginibacter sp. | reverse complement strand
GCACTGTTTTTAATAACAGTTCCGCTCCTAACTCTTTCATTTCATCGTGTAGCTCGCCGGCGGTTTCATCATCTCTGATCGAAATGGATTCGGCTAATAATATATTGCCCGTATCTATTGCATGCTGCAATTTAAAAGTAGTAACGCCCGTTTCTTTTTCACCATGGATGATGGCCCAGTTAATGGGAGCAGCACCACGATATTGCGGCAACAAAGAGCCATGCAGATTGATCGTTCCCATGGGCGGCATATTCCATAATATTTCCGGCAACATCCTGAATGCTACTACTACCTGGAGGTCAACATCCAAATTTTTCATTTGTTCTAAAAACTCGGGGTTCTTTAATTTTTCGGGCTGTAAAATATGGAGCGACTTTTCCTTTGCATATTTTTTCACAGCGCTTTCCTGCATCTCCATTCCACGTCCTGCGGGTTTATCCGGCGCGGTTATCACACCCACAATATTCATCCCGGCCTGCAGTATTTTGTCCAATGAGGCCACGGCAAATTCTGGTGTACCCATAAACACGATCCGTAATGGAACACGGGATTTTAATGGAAAATCTGCAGTAGTAAATTGGTTGGGTGTTTTTATTTTCTGTTCGATCATGCGGCAGTTTTAAGAACAGGGTTTATTGATGAGTAGGAGAAGTAAAATCTTTATACAAATATTTTTGCCGGATCTTTTTAAAATTATTCAACTTCGGCTCCCAGCTTTTTCTTATTTCAGTTTCTGTTTTTCCTTGCTTTACCTGCACCATCAAGTCATCGTTTCCTGCAAGTGTATTAATGAAATTATTTTTTAAGAAAAAGCTATCCTTGCCCGGAAATAATTTGTACGCATCCAGTAAATATTTTAACTGTATCCTGCCATCAAGCGTTTTTAGTATCTGCTCGTTGGAGCCATTTATATACCAGCCATAACATTTTTGGTTGTAGCATTTACTGCTTTTGGCGCCTTCATTCGGTTTAGGAGTAAAGGCATATAAATTCTTTGGCAACATGGGGTGACCAAATTTTTGAAAGGGAGCATCGGTGCCTCTTCCTTCACTCAAAACGGTGCCTTCAATAAAGCAGGTGGAAGGATACAAATAAATAGCCTGCATCGACTTTAAATTAGGGGAAGGATTAACCGGTAAAAGATACTTACTGTTGTGGTCATAATTTTTACATTTTATAACCGTAACATGAAACGGTGTATCAGCCGTTGGCCTGGTAGTTAGATTGTAATCATTGATCGCATTTGCAGCGGGTGACAACCATTTTTCACCAGCAAGCATCAGTGCATATTCACCAATGGTCATACCATACACGGCCGGTACCGGCTGCATCCCAATAAAGCTTTTGAACTTCATATCAAGCACCGGTCCATCTACATAAAAGCCATTTGGATTAGGGCGATCCAATATCAACAACGGCTTATGATTTTCGAGTGCAGCTTCCAGCAAATATTGAAGGGATGAAATATAAGTATAGAACCTGACGCCCACATCCTGTATGTCAAACACAATCACGTCCACACCGGCCAAGTCTTCAGGAGTTGGTTTTTGATGATTGCCATAAATGCTGATGATTGGGATACCCGTGGCTTTATCTTTTGCATCACTTACATGTTCGCCGGCACTTGCATTGCCGCGGAAACCATGTTCGGGTCCAAATATTTTCACGACCTTAATTCCTGATCTTATCAATGTATCTACAAGATGGGTATTCCTGACCATGCTGGTGGGGTTGGCAAATACAGCCACGGATTTTCCTTTCAAATAAGGGAGGTACACTTGTATCCTTTCTGCGCCTGGTATAACGGCAGAATCCAACAGGGCCGGTCCCGTTTTTAAATGTTCATGCTGTTGATTATTTATATGGCCGCTGCATGCTGCTAATGGAAAAAAAGATATGCAAATGACAAAGGAGATCACGATGATAAAAATGCTGCCTATATATTTCATGTTTCAAAGGTCTTTAAAGTTTTTTATTCTGATGGTTTTGATTTAATGTGGCTGCGTAAAGCTTAGTTAAAATCTTTTTAGGTTGTAATTGCACGAATTAGATGCACGAATTACACGAATTAAAATGCATGGATTACACGAATTAAGAAAAAAGCACCGTATTAATTCATGTGATTCGCCTTTTATAATTCGTGTAATAAAACAGTTGAAATACTCTGGCATGAATTTGTTAGGAGTTATCATTTATACAACTGCTCCTAAAAATACTATAATTTATGAATGACCTTTTAGATTACAAGGAGGAAGGATTTATTCTTCCTATACAGCGAAACCATATTCGCACCTATGCTTCTGTGAATGCTGAAATGGTTTATGACAAACATGAGCTGGCGCCTACAGGTCATTATTTTGTTTACCTGTTACATCCGCAGAAAGGGAGTTGCCATTTTACCATCCAGCAAGAAATTGCAACTGGTGTTTGGTTCTCGAAAGATGCGCCTTTACTTGTAGAGGCAGACATTATTTTGGAGATTGGCACAGCGATTAATTTCAAAAAGCAGCCAATCAGTGTTCGTGTAACGGAATAGAGTATAGCCGTGCATTGTATGCTTATTCACCAGTTTCATCATTCGGCGCATCAACAGGCTTTGATTGCGGAGAGCCTTTCTCACGCAGGTATATCGAAAGAATTACAATGGCGAATATTGACAGGAACTCGCTCTGCCAATTTTGAAAAGATTCAAACCAAAACCTTGGGCTGCCCAGGTATTGTGCCGCTGTTTCGGGTGGCATGTGCTTCAATAGTAATTCATGGTTCTCATCTTTAAGACTGCCATAAAAATGCAACACAAAAGAAAGAAGGAATAAAATAATAAGAACGAGGCTTAACGAATGTTTGTAGACTCCTAAAATAAATCCACCTTTTTTTACCGGCCATGGAGCACCCTTTCTTCGGGCAGATGGTTCCCGGTCCACTTCCTCTTCTTCATCCATCGACTTAGATTCCGATGAACCTTTTTGACGCAATGAAACCGTTAAAATCACGAACAACGCCATCTGCAAAAACTCACTTTCCCAGTTCTCAAACGTAGCCTGCAGGAAGTGACCAGAGTGAAGATATTCCGAAAGGGAAACCGTTGAACCGCCTTCTTCAACAGTTGTTTTGTTGTATTCGTTCATACCACTGATCACCTGGCCAACTAAGGAAACTGCAAACAATAAAATAAACACAACTGAAAGACCGTTGTTCCGGAAAAATTTTTTCATCTGCGTATTTCCTTTCTTTTTAAAGATAGATTTATTAACTGATCAATTATTTTCCCGCATTAATTTATATCGCAGTACGTATTTCAGCAATGAGTATTTGCTTAAACTCTTAACAAAAAACATCGACCCCGAATATCATTACATTATTCATTGGTGGGGTTTTCGAAACCTTCATGTGGACCGGCATCACCCTGGGATCTACCTTCATTCAAGCCTTCTTCTTTGCTTGTTTTTTCGCTTTCCTTACCCTTGTTCGTTGCGTGGCTTTCGTCTTTGTTTTCGGGAACGTCTAAGGGTTTTCCCGAATCGGCCGGCTGAGGATGCTGGTATACTTCTTTTCTTTTAAAGACTTCGCTTTGCGGAAGGTCTGCCGGATTTATTTCCTTTTTTTTATCTTCCATAAATATGTTTTTTACTACAAATAATAATTCCGTGCCACCAGTTAGTTTCCGGTTCATTTACGGGGATAGAAATAATTGTATATCAAATTCCACACACGCCAACGGCTGCACCTTACCTTATCTGGCACAGTTTTGTCATTATTAATTGCATTTACATTTAAATAGATTTTATGAAAAGAGATGGGGCCAGCACAAGCCTTTGGCAGCGAAGCGTGGGCGCATACGACATTACAGGTATTATAGACACCAAAGAATATGATGTAGTAGTAATTGGCGCAGGCATCACTGGTGTTACAACAGCGCTGCTCCTTCAGCAAGCTGGTAAATCTGTGATACTGGTTGAGGCTCAAAATCCAGGATTTGGTACCACTGGCGGTACCACCGCACATTTGAATACATTTTACGATACACCTTATTTCAAAATCATAAAAGATTTTGGTGAGGAGAATGCAAAGCTTATTGCGCAAGGCGCCAGGTCAGCCATTGGCTTAATAAAAAATAATATAGAAACACATCATATTGAATGCGGCTTTGAAGAAAAGGATGGATACCTTTTTTCTCTGAATGAAAAACAAAATAAGGAGCTGGCAGACATTGTAGAGGCTGCTAACCAGGTAGGAATAGAAATGGACTTTACCAATACAAATCCGTTCCCCATACCACATCTTAAAATAGCAAAAATACCAGGCCAGGCCCAGTTTGATCCGATGCGTTACCTGTACGGAATGTTGCAGGCTTTTGAGGCTGAGGGCGGTGCACTCATACAGAATTGCCGCGTGATGGATATTGAAGAAGGCGATGTGTTGCAGGTGCACACTTCTCTTGGCGATATTAAGGCACGTAATGCAATTTACGCTACCCATATCCCTCCGGGTGTTAACCTGCTGCATTTCAGGTGTGCTCCTTATCGAAGTTATGTGATTGGTGTAAAATTAAAAGACGATGAATATCCCAATGCATTGGGCTATGATATGAATGACCCCTATCATTATTACCGTACGCAGGAAGTGGATGGGGAAAAATATTTGATAGCGGGTGGAGAAGATCATAAGACCGGGCACGAGGAAAATACAGACGCCTGTTTTCGAAGACTTGAAAGCCACTTGCGCTCTTGCTTTCGGGTGAAAGAAGTAGCATTCCGATGGTCGTCGCAATATTTTGAGCCTACAGATGGTCTGCCCTATATCGGTCATTTACCCGGTAACGGAACGAATATATATGTAGCGACAGGGTATGGTGGAAATGGAATGATCTATGGAACTTTAGCCGGACTGGTATTATCAAATATGCTGGTAAACGGCGAAAGTATATTTGAAAAATTACTTGATCCAAACAGGTTGAAACCTATGGCAGGATTTTCCAATTTTGTAAAAGAAGGCGCCGATGTAGTGAAGCTTCTTGTTAAAAGTATTTTCTCCGGTGAACAGTTAAAAGAGATTTCGGGTATGGCTGCCGGTGAGGCAAAGGTTGTAAAATACGAAGGTCACACGATGGGTTTGTATAAAGATGAAAGTGGCGTATTGCACGCGGTAAACTCGGCCTGCACTCACATAAAATGTACTGTAGGATGGAATGCGGCTGAAGGATCCTGGGATTGCCCTTGTCATGGATCACGGTTTAGCTATGATGGTGAGGTATTGACAGCGCCTGCACAAAAAGATCTTCAGAAAGTGGATATTAATGAGCCTGCTCAAACATCCAAATGATCGGGCTCAAATGTTATAGTAAGCAAGGGATTAAATAATAAATAATTTTTTTTTGAACCCAGCAGAAGTTTTTCAATTAAGCTTCATTGGCGTCGCACTCTTGTACATTTTATCAATGAGGGGCAAAATACCGTCACTAATTTTCCCTTGCGCTGTATAATAATTTCAGGTTGTTCTTTGTAGAAATTATTGCACAACTGCTTCTATTTCGGCACTAAAGAAATTTGGCTAACTGTCTATTACTTTATGGTATAATATTTTCTCCTTCTCTTAAAGGCAAATCTGTGCGTCTGCTGGATTATCTGCCCTTCACCGCAAATGGATTATTTGAATCAAGGTGTGAGACGATCTTCTTACGATATAGATTGCTCAAAAGAAATATTCTTTGTTGGTTTAGCTTGCCGCATTTTTTTATCAAATAAAAATAAATTTATGAGATCGATCTGGACCGGGTCAATTGGTTTTGGCCTCGTAAACATTCCCATCAAATTATACACCGCTACGGAAAGCAGTAAGATCAGTTTGGATATGCTCGATAAAAAAGATCTTGCTAATATAAAATTCAAGCGGGTTAATGAACATACTCAAAAGGAAGTTGCGTGGGAAAATATTGTAAAAGGCTATTTGCTGAATGATAAATACGTGGTGCTGGACGATAAGGATTTCAAGAAGGCGGCGCCTGAAAAAACTTCTCATATTGAAATCATACAGTTTGTTGATGAGTCAGAAATTGATAGTCTTTATTATGAAACGCCTTATTACCTGCAGCCGGAAAAAACCGGATCAAGGGCGTACGTTTTATTGAAAGAAGCGCTTGCTAAAACCGGTAAAGTGGGTCTTGGTACTTTTGTAATGAGAGACCGGGAGCACTTGTGTATGATAATGGCGCTGAATGATCTGCTGATACTAAACCGAATGAGGTTTCCCGAAGAAATAAGGAAACCGGATGAGCTGGAAATACCTAAAGCCAAAAGCAAACCAGAGGAAGTAAAGATGGCTGTTTCGCTTATTGATCAGTTAACCAAACCGTTTAATCCAAAACTATTCAAAGATGATTATACGGATAAGCTGCTTACCATTATCAAGGCAAAATCTAAGGGTAAAGCCGTTCCATTTAAACCATTGAAAGTAGTGCATTCAAAGTCAAAAGATCTGATGGAACAACTGCAGGCCAGTTTGTCAGCTACAAAACGTAAGGCATCATGAGTAAGCTGGCACAGTATAATAAAAAACGTGACTTTACAATTACCGCCGAACCGGAGGGAACAATCGAAAAACAAGCCGCTTTTAATTTCGTGGTGCAGGAGCATCATGCCTCAAGACTTCATTATGATTTTCGCCTGCAATTAGAAGGCGTGTTAAAAAGCTGGGCAGTACCAAAGGGGCCTTCGGAAACCGCCGGAGAAAAAAGATTGGCGGTGATGGTGGAAGATCATCCCGTAAGTTATATCGGCTTTAAAGGAACTATACCCGAAGGAAATTATGGTGCAGGCAAAGTTAAGATATGGGATAGCGGCGCCTACACACCTGTTGATGAAACCGGCGCTGTGATCACAGAAAAAGAAGCGATCACTAACCTTGCAAATGGTGAACTGAAATTTTTAATAAAAGGAAAAAAATTAAAAGGAAGTTATGTGTTGGTGAGATTGAAAGGCCAGGAAAAAAACTGGCTCCTGATCAAGCATAAAAGCGATACCGGCATACCGGCAAAAAAGATAAACGGATCTGCCACTCAAAAGAAAGAATTGCAGCCCACACCTAAGACCGTTAGGAAGCTTAGCAAATACCTGCAACCCATGCTGGCGCATATCACCGATAAGCCTTTCAGCGATAAAGATTGGGTCTATGAACTTAAATGGGATGGCTATCGGGCCATTGTTGAGCTTGGTAAGCACATAAAATTTTACTCCCGCAATGGCCTCAATTTTAGCGACCGTTTTCCTTCGTTATTGAAAGCATTTGAAAACATCAAAGTTGATTGTGTAATAGATGGGGAAGTGGTATGGCTGGATGAAAATGGAAAAGCCAATTTTCAGCAGGTGCAACATTTAGATACCTCTATAAAAGGAAGTCTCGTGTTCCAGGCTTTCGATCTTTTATCATTGGACGGGCATGATATCACTCACCTGCCATTGCTGGAAAGAAAGGCGCTATTAAAAAAATTGCTGGGTCGTAATAAAAGCGTTCGCTACACACCGCATATAGTTGGAAAAGGAACAGATTTTTTTGAGGAAACAAGTAAGCTTGGGCTTGAAGGCATCATGGCGAAAAAAGCAAATAGCACCTATTCACCCGGTGTACGCAGCAAGGCTTGGTTGAAAATAAAGAACAACCAAACAGAAGAAGTTTACATCGCGGGGTTTACAGCACCGCGAGGATCGAGAAGTAAATTCGGCTCGCTGATATTGGCAACAAAAAAGGGAAATGAATGGCAGTATGCGGGGCATGTGGGTACCGGTTTTAATACAGCAAGACTGCATGAAATACATGAACTATTGATGCCACTTGTAACAGATAAAAATCCTTTTGATAAAAAAATTCCGGTGAATGATACGCCCACTTGGGTAAAGCCGGAAGTGGTTGCAGAAATTTCTTTTACGGAGGTAACGAAGGATGGGATCTTTCGCCATCCTTCCTTTCAGCGGATAAGGGATGATAAGATGTCGCTGGCTGTTGCGGCTGTGCCCGTTAAAAAGCAAGTGGCTGAAAAAATCAAAAAAGAAAAGAAACCAATGGAACAAATAAAAGCGGGAAACATTAACGTGCCTGTGACCAATACACAAAAACTTTATTGGCCCGATGAAGGTTATACAAAGGGAGACATGATCAATTATTATAAAGAAATTGCTCCCTACATTCTTCCTTATTTAAAGGACCGGCCGCTTTCATTAAAACGTAATCCGAATGGTATTTTGGATAAAGGTTTCTATCATAAGGACGCCGGTGAAAATGCGCCCTCTTTTGTAAAAGTGTTTCCTTATACAAATACCGAGAAGACGATCGATTATATCGTTTGTAATAATCCTGCAACACTCATATACCTTGCTAACCTGGGTTGCATTGAATTTAATCCATGGAATAACCGGGTACAAAAAATGGATAAGCCGGATTGGTTATTGATCGATATTGATCCTTCAGATAAAAATGATTTTAACCAGGTGATAGAAGTGGCCCGTGCAAGTAAAGAATTAATGGATAAGGCAAAGCTAACGGGATACTGTAAAACTTCCGGCGCATCGGGGTTGCATATTTATTTGCCATTGAATGCACAATATGATTACCTGCCGGTGAAGAATTTCGCGGAGATATTTATGCATTTCCTGCATGACATGCTGCCGGACTTTACTTCTATGGTCCGTTCTCTTGCCAAGCGTGGACATAATATTTACCTGGATTACTTGCAAAACCGTACCGGGCAAACACTGGCATCGGCGTACAGCATAAGGCCTGTGCCAGGCGCTACTGTTTCCACGCCTTTGGAGTGGAAGGAAGTTAAACGGGGACTTCACCCAAGCGATTTTAATTTTAAAAATATATTTAAAAGAATTGCAAAAAAGGGCGACCTGTTCAAGCCGGTGCTGAGTGAAAAGAATAATATCATCAAGGCGTTAAAATTATTAAATGCTTAAAGAATTTATTTATAAAATTTTCGCACATTTTAGCGCATGAATATTTCAACCAGGTGGTTTGATCTATCCGCTGCCCAAAGCTTTTTTTGTACAAGAGGGCGACGCAAGAATGATGCTTGGAAAACAAATGCCAGGACAAATATTTTTTTTGAATTTTATTTTAAATGATACGCCCTGTTACTACTCTATCCGGTGAAACTTTTCTAATCATTTAAATTTTTACATTATGAAAAAGATAATTTTCACATGGCTTATTTTCACCCTGTTTGGGGTGGGTGTAGCCATTGGACAAACTAAAGATATCAGCGGTACTGTAACCAACGAAAAGAATGAAAACATTATCGGCGCAACCATTAAAGTAAAGGGAACAACCTTGAGTGCTTCAAGCGATGACAATGGAGTATTCAATTTGAAAGGCGCTCCTGACACTGCGGTGATCGTGATCTCGGCCCCGGGGTACCAGGACCAGGAAGTGAGTATAGCAGACAAAACAAACTTTACAATTGTGCTTGTAAAAGCTACTGCGAAAGACCATGCTTTAATGCTTTATCCGTACGATGATAAACAGGTTTTTTTATTGAGAACCGGTAAGGAAAATTGCTCTTATATTATGTGATGACTCGGTGATTGACAGCCCGGCAGGAACGACAACTTTAAAATCCGGCACATATAAAGTTTGAACAAAAATATATCGATCGCATATTTACCATCTTTCAGCGCCTGAATAAAAAAACGCTTATGAGGGTACCGGCATACTTGCCCTGTGCAAAAAGATCGTAGAGAATCATAAGGGTTACATCACTGCATTCGGTGAGCCTGGGAATGGTGCAGCTTTTTACATTTATTTTCCCGGGTAATGGTAGCATTACCACTCATCTAATTATCCCCAATAAATTCTAAACTTAACGTTGGCAGGCTAATATTGGAATATCTTTTGCCTGTATACTATGGGTAACAAAATTCCCCATGTTAGCAAATAAAAAATATCTCACTTAAATTAATATTATGAATGCGCCAACACCCCCATATTTAAAGTCTCTTAATGAATGTCTTGATAAAATGGTTAGCGAAGGTTTTACAGAAAACTTCACTGTAGACGACAACAGGCTCAAAGCTTTAAGCAGCGGCAAGGAATATGGCCCTGGAGATGTTCACATTAAAAACTTTTTTCGTTTCGAAGGGCAGTCTGATCCTGATGACAACAGCATAATGTATGCAATAGAAACAACTGATGGAACAAAGGGTACTATAGTAGATGCTTACGGCGCTTACGCCGATCCGGATATAAGTCCTTTCATTATCGAAGTTGAAAAAATTCAAAAGAAAATTCCGCAGTTATAAGCAGGTCTGCGGCATGTGGAAAAAAAAGGCCATCCTTAAAAAGATGGCCTTTTTTTAATACCTGTTATTACGCATTGTATTCACTGTGAAGTTTCATTTTATTATACAATGTTTTCCTGTCTACATTCAATAATTTGGCGGCCTTGCTTTTATTGAAATTTGCTTTTTTAAGTGCCGCTACTATCATCTCATACTCTGCATCGATGCTTACTGTTTTAAGCGTATGCTTAATGGGCCTTGGTTGCTCCTTTTCGGTTTCGGCGCCACTATTATCTTCATATTCTTTAACCTCAGCCGGTGTTGTATGCACTGCATGCTGGTAATCGGATGAGTAATTCAAATTCATCGGCTCATGAGTGATGGTGGCATCAAAGTCCAGCCTGGTATAGTTCACCAGTTCAAATGGAAGCGAGGTCACGTCTATTACATCGCCTGCTGCGAGTAAGGCCGCCCGCTTAATCACATTTTTCAATTCCCTCAGGTTGCCGGGCCAGTTATAACTTTTAAATATTTGCTCCACCTCGGGTCTGAATCCTTTTATATGCCTTTCCAATTCTTCATTACTTTGAGCAAGGAAAAAGTGAGCGAATGTAAGGATATCATTTTTCCTGAGCCTCAATGGAGGAACATGAATGCTGAACTCGTTGAACCGATAATACAGGTCTTCCCGAAAGAGCCCTTTTTTTGCAGCTTCCCACAGCCGCTCATTACTTGCCACGATGATCCTGATATCAAGATCTATATCTTTTATACCGCCCACCCGGCGGAGTTTTCTTTCCTGCACAACTCTTAGCAGTGATACCTGCACATCGTAGGAAAGGTTGCCAATCTCATCCAGGAAAACAGTGCCTCCGTTAGCCAGTTCGAGACTTCCGATCTTTTGTGCAGCAGCTCCGGTAAATGATCCCTTCTCGTGACCAAATAATTCACTTGCCGCCAACTCATTTGATAAAACGCCGCAATCAATTGCAATAAAAGGTGCATGTTTTCTTTTACTCCTTGCATGTATCTCCTGGGCAATCGCTTCTTTTCCGCTTCCGCTTTCACCCGAAATAATTACGCTGTAGTTAGTAGGCGCTACCAGTTCAACCTGTTCCAATATCTGCTTGAATTCTTTACTGTCGCCAAAAATATATTTACCATTGCTGCTCTTCTTTTTATTAGTGATAGCGGGATGTGGCCGTTCTGTTACATCCTCATCGCTTTGGGAGCCCTGTTGGCTGGATTGCTCAAGTGCTTTGTTGATCGTATTGAGTATTTCATCAGGCAGCAGCGGCTTGGTTACATAGTCAAATGCACCGTGTTTCATTACTTCTACGGCAATCTTTATTTCGCTATAGCCGGTTATAATTATCACTGGCACCTGGGGCGAGATAGCCTTAATCTTTATCAGGAGTTCCTTGCCATCTGTATCACTCAACCTGAAATCACAAAGTATAATATCAGGAATTTGTTTTTGCATTTCCTCTAATCCTCTTTTACCCGAATTTGTGATTACTACTTCAAAATTATGCCGGTTAAAAAATCGTTCTAAAAGACGGCACATATCCATGTCGTCATCGATAATCAGAATTTTTGTGCTCATATAGTTATTTATACCGTTTAATACAATTTTCTTCAATTTTTTTACGAAGTTTTCGACCAGATACGACGCATATTTCCTACCGGGATATTCATAAGGTCACGGTATTTTGCGATAGTCCGCCTGGCAATACGAATACCTTTTTCACCCAGTTTTTTTACTAATTGCTGATCATTGTAGGGAGAGTTTCTGTCTTCAGACTCTATAATTTCCTTGAGCCTGATCTGAACCACTTTATTGCTTACCGATACTCCTTCCTCATTAACGATACCTTCTGTAAAAAGGTCTTTCAGGAGAACAAGTCCAAATGGCGTATCGATGTATTTATTGCATGTGACCCTTGATACAGTTGAGATATCGAGCCCAACTTCTTCCGCAATATTTTTAAGTATCATTGGTTCCAGGGTGGCAATATCCCCTGATAAAAAATAATCTCTCTGTTTTTTGATGATGGCCCTCATGATCAAAAGCATATTATCTTCCCGCTGCCGGATGGCATCAATAAACCATTGAGCTGACGATAATTTACTTTTCAAATATTGTACCGAGGCTTTCTCATCCGAAGTTTTAACAGAAGCCTGCTCCAGGTCTTTTATAAGATTGTCGTTGATGTACAACGTGTTGCTTTTTTGCCTGGATAATTCTACCACTAATGAATCCCCTTCCACCATTAATATAAAGTCGGGGATAATGGTATCCTTCACCGCATTGTTCTCTGCTCCTATGTTCAGAGGGCTTAATTGCAATTTTGCGATATGACTAAGAATGATCGCTAGTTCCTCTTCATCAATGCTGAGACTTGCACAAATTTTATCAAAGTTCTTTTTTTGCAAGCTGTTGTAATGATCCTTTACGAGTTGGATCGCCTTCTTCACAATTGGGCCATGCTTTTGCAAATTGAGTTGTACCAAAATAAATTCCTGGATGCTTCGGGATGCAATACCGGGCGGCTCCAGTTCCTGTATTTTAATCAGTACTTCTTCTACTGTCTTTTCATTCACAAATGTTTTATTTATGAAAGAATAGTCATCTGCTACTTCGGGTATGCTCCGTTCAAGATAGCCATTGTCTGAAATACAATCCAATATAAAAGCCGCAAGATTTTTTTCCTGCTCATCAAGATCAATATTAATGAGCTGTTGTTTTAAACCGGTCCTAAAATCTATGGTGTCTCTTATTGGCAGATTAATAGAGTCGTTATGAATATAGCTTTGGTTTTCATAACTGTAGTTAGGGATGTCATCGTATCCATATTCATCCCAATTTTGAAATTCCTGAGGCGGATCATTCAGATCTGCCTTGCTGGCCTCCACTTCTTCGTCTAAAGTTTTCTCCAACAGCGGGTTTTCATCGAGTTCATCTTTTATCCTTTGCTCCAGGTCCATCATATTCAAATGGTAAATCCCAAGCATTTGAATTTGCTGCGGCAAAATCTTCATATTTTGCTTCTGCAGTTGCGATTGGTTCAGCATAGTCCCCCCTTTGTTTTAAATCCACTTTTTCTCTCCCCACTGTACTGCAATTACGTTTCCAAGAATGAGTCATATTGTAAAATCCACAATACGTGGAATTTTTGAACCATGTTTCTTGAATGTGTAGGTTCGTTTTACACAGGTCTCCGGCGGTGCCTCATTTTGAAGAAACTTTTCTACAACACCTACTTTATTTTTTAACAGGAGTTCAAAAAAGGGAGCGGAAAAAGTTTATTCGTCTCGGAAAATATTTGGTAAAAGTTCGTATGGACGTTTTTCAGAAATTACGATGCACTAAAAAAATTCCGGGAGTATGGCACAATTTTTTTAAGGTTACTGGTCAAGGAACTTTATTTTATCACTAAAACTTACAACTATGTTACGCTGGACTATAACCTTCCTTATTGTTGCAATAATTGCGGCAATACTTGGCTTTGGCGGAATTGCTGCGGGTGCAGCCGGAATCGCTAAAATATTATTTTATATTTTCCTTGTTCTGTTTGTCCTCTCTTTCTTTGTGGGACGGCGTTCAGTTGAGTAGGAGGATATAAATGATGGATGCTTTAGTACATTATTTCATCACAAGTTTGAAATTTTAAAAACCCCATTCGTTTGAATGGGGTTTTTTTATGTGCGTACCCGGCTTTAAAAAAGTAAAAGCCTCATTCAATTTCGCCGGCATCGTTTGTAATATTTACGAAGCTATCATCGCCTTTTTTATTTTCGTTTGCAGAAGATTTAGTAGAAGCGGTATTCAACTGATCATCTGTATCCGGATTTGCGGTGCGGCTTTCAAGCGGTTCCATCGCCCGCTTTAGCTCTTGCCGGTTTGCTTCTATATCATCATCAGCCTGGGCTTTAAATGGGTTGTCAGTCACCATCGTAGCATCATCATTTGACGCGGAGTTTGTTTCAATATCAGTATTCAATTCTTCTTTGCCGGGATCGGTTGCTGCATGTTTATTGTTATTATCATTCGTTGCCATAATATATTATTTTGAATTTTTGTGGATAGGTTTTTTACACCTGTCATCATGATTGCAAAAACGTAATTAAATCTTATGAAATAATCATTCCTGAACATGGGCTGCTCACTATTGTAGATGAATCACCCTTTTAAAAAAAACCAAGGGCGGATCTTTAAGGATCCGCCCGTTAGTAGCACCGGAGCCCGAGGCTCCCGAGTTTTTTAAATGCGATAGTTTTCTATCTAAGCTGTTTTAAGTTTGTCTTTTGCGCCGGTAAAATATTCACCCACACGGCACGCAAGATCATTCATATTGTCTGAAAGTTTGCTCTTCCATTCTGATCCTTTTCCTTTGCCCAACAATACATACAGCGTTGTACCAACTGCCGCAGCACCGAGAATTCCAAAAAGAATAATTTTCTTGTTTTTGTTTGAAGTATTCATAACCAAAAGTTTTTTGGATGATTGTAATATTAATTAACCACGCCAAAGAATCATGCCATTTTTTGCTATAGAAAAGTTATTGCCTTAATCACTGGCCCCGCAGGTATCCTGATTTTTACTAAGTATGTACAATTGATCAATGACGGTTATGCATTTCGATAATTCACAATGGAGTTGTGTTTATTCTTTTAGCACAGTATTACTTTAAAATTATGTACAGTTAGCAGGTTGTGGAATAGTTTCCCCTGTTGCCAGCCGAGCTGAGTTTTAAAATAATCATAACCATAATAAATCCGGTGGCATGTTTTTTCTAATACCTAATATTCATACGATATAAAAAACTAAAAAATATTAAAGATGAAAACAGCGGAACAAAGCAACACTCAACAGAGTACCAAAGCTAATGTTAAGAAGAAACCCATGCCAGTAAATTCAAATGAAGCAACGGGACTTCGGGACCTTTTTGAAGATGGTCTTAAAGATATTTATTGGGCAGAAATGGCGCTCACTAAAGCGTTGCCAAAGATGATCGATAATGCTACTTCGCCGGAATTAATTAACGCCTTAACAGAACACCTGGCGGTCACCGAAGAGCAAGTTTTGAGGCTTGAAAAAATATTCAGTTCTGTCGGGGCTACGGTGCAAGCCAAGAAATGCGATGCCATGGAAGGGTTAATAAAAGAAGGCAATCAAATAATGGAAAGCACCACTGAAGGCGTGGTAAGAGATGCAGGTATTATTGCTGCGGGCCAAAAAGTAGAGCATTACGAAATTGCAACTTATGGAACACTTTGCGCCTTCGCTAAAATATTGGGAGAAAGTGAAGCGGCTGATTTGTTACTACAAACCCTCAATGAAGAAAAAGATGCAGATGATAAATTATCAGAAGTAGCGGAGGCATCTATTAACCTGGAGGCTGCGGCAGAAGAAACAGACGAAGAACTCTTTAATGAAGAAGGGGAGATGGAGGATGAGGAAATTGATGATGAGTTCGGCGAGGATACAGAGGATGACAATATAGAAGAAACAAAAACAAAATAAAGTCCGGCAGTTGAACAGGACTTAGCATTTACAGGTGGCTTGTTGCCCATGGCTTTAAATGTACAAGAGGGCGATGCAACGATGATGCTTGAAAAACCAATTGCCGGGACCAACCACATTTTCAATTCTCAATAAAATTGATTTAAGATAGAAGTAATGCACCAAATAGAAGTAGTACACCAATGTATAACCGAATCTCCCCACACTCAATTATAAAAAATAAATCATGGCAAAAAAAACAGCTCCTAAAAAGGAGGTTGCAGAAGAAACAAGCAAAATAACTGACCTTGAGGTTAACCGGCGATATGACGATGGTGAATTCTTAACTACCAACCATGGTGTAAGAGTAAATGATAATCAGAATTCTTTAAAAGGCGGCGAGCGTGGCGCCACACTGATCGAAGATTTTATTCTTCGTGAGAAGATCCATCATTTTGATCATGAAAGAATACCCGAAAGAATTGTGCACGCAAGGGGCTCGGCAGCGCACGGTTTCTTCGAATTGTATAAGGCTATTCCGCAATACACCAAGGCGGCGTTGTTTAATGATACAAGTGCGAAGACGCCGGTGTATGTTCGGTTTTCTACGGTGGCTGGCTCCCGTGGTTCCAGTGATCTTGCCCGTGATGTAAGGGGCTTTGCAGTAAAATTCTACACAGCAGAAGGTAACTATGATATTGTTGGAAATAACATGCCGGTTTTCTTTATACAGGATGCTATGAAATTTCCCGACCTGGTACATGCGGTAAAGCCTGAGCCGCATAATGAAATGCCGCAGGCAGCGTCTGCCCATGATACATTTTGGGATTTTATTTCCCTGATGCCCGAGAGTACGCACATGATTATGTGGGTGATGAGCGACCGTGCTATTCCCCGAAGTTTCCGGATGATGGAAGGCTTTGGCGTACATACTTTTCGTTTTATAAATGCGGAAGGTGAATCTCATTTTGTAAAATTTCATTGGAAGCCGTTACTTGGCGTGCATTCGGTAGCCTGGGATGAAGCGCAAAAAATTTCCGGGAAGGATCCCGATTTTCATCGCCGCGATCTTTGGGAAGCAATTGAAAAAGGAGTTTTTCCAGAGTATGAATTAGGCGTGCAGATCGTACCTCAAAGCGATGAGCATAAATTTGAATTTGACCTGCTGGATCCAACCAAAATCATCCCGGAAGAAATTGTACCGGTACAGCGGATCGGAAAGCTCACGCTGAATCGTAACCCGGATAATTTCTTTGCTGAAACAGAGCAAGTAGCGTACAATCCCGGTCATCTTATTCCCGGAATTGATATCACCAATGATCCCCTTTTGCAGGGCCGTTTGTTCTCCTATCTCGATACACAGTTATCAAGATTGGGCACACATAATTTCCAGGAAATTCCGATTAACCGCCCTATAGCGCCGGTACATAATAACCAGCGTGATGGCCACATGCGCCAAACGATCAATACAGGTCGTGTTAGCTATGAACCTAATACATTGGGAGGTGGATGTCCCTTCCAGGCTAAAGCAAAGGATGGTGGTTTTACAACTTTTCCCGAAAGGATCGATGGACATAAAATACGCAACCGCAGCAAGAGTTTCTTAGATCATTTCAGCCAGGCTACTTTGTTTTATAACAGCCAGTCGGATGCTGAAAAAAATCACCTGGTGGATGCGCTTTGTTTTGAATTGGGCAAGGTAGAAACGATGGCGGTCCGTGAGCGGATGATCAGGAATCTTTCTTACGTAGATATTGATCTTGCATCAAGAGTTGCAGTTTACTTAGGCATCCATATTGCCGAGGCCGCAGATGGATTACTTAACCATAGTTTTCCTGCGGATGCTGATCCGGTAGACTATCAACCCCTGATAGTAAAAAGCTCGTTGGCAGAGTCGCCGGCCTTAAGCATGGCCAATACTATTAAGAACACCATCCGTTCCCGTAAGATAGCAGTATTGGTGGCAGATGGAGTAAATGAAGCGTCCCTGCTGGGTATGAAAGAAGCGCTGGAATCGGAAGATGCAACGGTTGAATTGATAGCTCCTAAATTGAGTAAGATAACAACTGTAAGCGGTCTCGAACTTGTTCCTGCAAAAAGTTTTTTAACAGCTGCTTCCGTCTTGTACGATGCGGTATACATACCGGGTGGAATTGCCAGTGTTGCTACATTAGCGGCAGAGCCGGATGCCATTCATTTTTTAAATGAAACATTCAAACATTGCAAGCCTATCGCCGCTGATACCGATGCTGAACAGGTGTTTGAAAAAACATATTTTGCACGCAAGCTTCCCAAGGAATTTACAGAAGAAACGGTGTTGAGAGATGGAATAGCAATGGGTGGAAATATTAATGAGCTATCTGCGCTATTTATCAAAGCAATTGCTCAACACAGGTTTTGGGACAGGGAGAAACTGGATAATGTACCGGCTTAATTGAAATGGCGTTGGCAATGGTCAATAGTCAATGGTCAATTGGCAATCGTCAATCGTCAATCGTCAATCGTCAATCGTCAATCGTCAATCGTCAATGGTCAATAGAATATAAACTATAACTAAAAAGGAGGCCGTTAAAAAGCCTTCTTTTTTATTATCATTTCGAAATGATGACACTTTATACCATCGTAGGAATTGCGGCCAGTGTGCTTACGGCTACTTCGCTATTGCCGCAACTGATAAAATTATTAAAAGAAAAAAAAGCCAATGATGTGTCGCTTGGTATGCTTGCCATTTTGTTTGCAGGATTAGCATTGTGGATCTATTACGGCTACCTGAAAAAAGACCTCATTCTCATTATCGCCAATTCATTTTCATTTATTATAAACCTGGTGTTGGCCGGGTTTGCAATAAAATATAAAAAGAAAGATACTGATGCCTGAAGGCCCCTCCATAGTTATATTGAAAGAAGCGGTAATACAGTTTACCGGCAAAAAAGTTATTGAGGTTAGCGGCAACAGCAAGATCGACCAGGAACGTTTGCTGGATAAAAAAGTGATCGCATTTAAAAGTTGGGGAAAGCATTTTCTCATCTGCTTCGATGGGTTTGCATTACGAATACATTTTTTGTTATTTGGATCGTACCTGGTGAATGAGCAAAAGGATAAACCAGTGCGGCTGAGGCTTGGGTTTAGTAACGGCGAGCTTAACTTATATGCGTGCGCAATCCGGATACTTGAAGGAGATATTAATGGGTTGTACGATTGGAGCGCAGATGTGATGAATGAAGAATGGGATGAAAAGAAAGCAAGGGTAAAACTAAAAAAGGTTCCTAAAAAGTTGGTGTGTGATGCCCTGCTTGAGCAGGATATTTTTGCCGGGGTAGGAAATATTATTAAGAACGAAGTGCTTTACCGCATTCGTGTACATCCTGAAAGCAGCGTAGGTAAATTGCCGCCAGCCAAACTAAAGCTGATGGTACAGGAAGCACGTATTTATAGCTTCGATTTTTTGGAATGGAAGAAAAATTTTGTATTAAAAAAACACTGGCTTGCACACACAAAGAAAATATGCGAACGATGCAAACTGCCGATCATTAAAAAGATAACCGGTGTTAAAAAGCGAAGAAGTTTTTTTTGTGAAAACTGTCAAAAGCTTTACAAATGAAAGCCGTTAAACTAAGCAGGATAGGGGTCTTGGTACATATAGACTGGTCGGCTTTTTGTAATATAAATTATAATAAGTTTATTCAACACTAACCTTTAAATATAAATGATATGGAAATCGAAAAAGGGAGAAAAAGGAATTTCTTCGAAAAGTTTTCATCAGGTGTTACCAAGGCAGCAGGAAGTACAGCGGCTTTTTCATCTGCCGTGCTGCTGGTAGTTGGGTGGGCTGTTACAGGGCCTTTTTTTAATTTTTCCGAAACCTGGCAACTGGTCATTAATACGGGTACCACCATCATTACGTTCCTGATGGTGTTCCTGATACAGAAATCTCAAAATAAAGATTCACTGGCAATACAGTTGAAGTTAAACGAACTGGTGGCCGCACATGAATTTGCCAGTAACCGTTTGGTGGATGTGGAAAATATGACCGAAGATGAACTCAAGATCATTCAGAAATATTATTCGAAGCTGAGCATCATCACTAAGCGGGAAGAAAATTTATTGCAGTCTCATTCCATTGATGAGGCCCAACAGAATCATAGCCTGAAAAAGCAAATGGAACAGGAACTCCAGGGAAGAGTTAACCCCGCCAAGGGCACTAATGGCAAAAAATAGCCAATGCAAAAGAAAGGAATGTTGATTGCTCAGGTTATAGTAGCCGGCAGTGCGGGCACAACGGCTATGACTGCCTTCAGCTATTTGTTGTCGGAAGCCAGTGACAAAAACTTTAAAGAGCCCCTTCTGCTCGCAGCGATGATTTCCCGGATGATGTCACCATCAAATAAACACACCGCCCACAAAGCAGGATGGCTGACACACTATGCGGTGGGAATATTCTTCGCTCTCCTGTATAAATATCTTTTAAGAAAAACGCAGGTAAGCGCTACAGGCACAAACGGCGCCATGATCGGTGCTGTTACAGGACTGGCCGCGGTGGCGATATGGCATTCAACTTTTCGCCTGCATCCTTCTCCACCACATACGCATCGCCGAAAATTTTATACCCAGTTGGTTGTTGCGCATATTATTTTCGGGATGGTTGCCGTGTTACTGTTAGGTAATAAAAATAAAAGAAGCGGCGTGAGAACGATTGCTCAAGCAGCATCGAAATACCTGGGAGGGTGACAGCATTGAAACGATATTTTTTTAGAACCTGTTTATTTATTGATCACTTCCATATCTTCTAAAGGATAATTGCGGGTAGATAAAGTGCAATTGAAGCCTTCGCAATAGCTGAACAGGGCAGATGCAGGAAGTGTCTCTATTTTAAATTTCTTTACGGGGATCTTGCCCGTATTTATAGTGGAGTTTTCCTGTCTTGTTTTATCAATAGCATACAAGGTTATGATCGTTTCGGCTCCTACATACAACCTGATAGCAAGCGCTTCAAAGCGGTCACGGTTGTAATCCGCGATATGCTGCGCACAAAAATCATCGAGGGTTTGATCGTTGGCAAGCTTAACAGACATTTCACCAGCAATATCTTCGTGCGTAAAATTTAATTCCTGTTCCATGTTTATTGTTTTGATTATTTAATCCAAAGAAAATATCATGCCTTTCTATTGATACTAAAAATTATACTTGTTATAAAATGTTTTGACGGCATGTTGCATGAAGCAATATGCAGCGTTTGATGAATTGGATTTTATAACTCCCCTAATTTTTTACCGGATAAAGATTGTAGAAGCAGGGAGAAAGGGTTTTTATATCATTGGGGTGGTATGTATTTTCTTATGATTTAATTTTTAGCCACCGATGAACTAAACACTTAAAGGGAATGCAGAGCGCCGCAGCAGAAGAAAAACAATTTGAAAAGATCCGGTAAATTATTTTTCTTTTACCAAGGACCAGCAGGAAATAATAACATTAAGACACTTCGCTGAACTGAGTTTTCCGGAAATTGCTGCTATCATTCATATCAGCAGCAACACGATATTGGCCCGGCAACGATACGCATTAGTGAATGCGCCACAGATTTATAAAAGAGCGGGAAAGAAGATTATAAATGGGGATAATTTTCCAATCTTATTTGCGGCGCCTCACTAAGCCGAAGGCAATCTTGCCCAGTTGTCTCAAATTTCTCTTTATCCTTTTTACGCTGGGCAAATAATTCACCAAATATCTCTTTCGTAAAAGATTTTTATGGAGTCCAATTACCTTTTTGTGGAAGCGTTTTTCTCATGCGGCAAACTGATGCGCAACAAAAACGTATGGCATGCTTTTTTAACCTTTTTGTAAAACTTAAAACACTATTCTCTATGAAACACGACATCATTTGTTTTTGTCATCTTCGATGGAATTTCGTTTATCAGCGCCCTCAACATTTGCTCACCCGCTTTGCACATTATAGCCGGGTTTTTGTAATGGAGGAGCCGGAGTATGGCGCTGAAAATAATTACCTCGAGATTAAGCAAGTTGAAAATAAGCTTATATGGATTGCCGTACCTAAACTTAGGAATGGATTGAATGAGCAGGAAAAAATAGAAGCGCAACGCATTTTATTGGATGAGTTGATCATGTCTTATTATATCCATCGATTTATAGCGTGGTATTATTCACCCATGCCACTTTCATTCAGCGATCATATTAATCCTGCAATGATAGTATATGATTGCATGGATGAATTATCAGGGTTTAACGGGGCTCCTGAATCCCTTGTAAATAAAGAGAAAGAATTATTTCAAAAAGCCAATGTTGTATTCACCGGCGGGCATAATCTGTACAAAGCAAAGAGGACACTTCATTCAAACATTTACCCCATTCCGAGCAGTATCGATAAAGCGCATTTTGCAACAGCAAGGTTAGCCACCCCAGACCCGGAGGACCAGGCGCCGATACCTCATCCACGTTTGGGATTTTATGGGGTAATAGATGAACGGCTCAATTTGCAATTGTTAGATGAGCTGTCATCTTTAAAACCTGATTGGCATTTTGTAATTATCGGTCCTGTCGTAAAAATTGATCCTGCTACTTTACCGCGTAAAGAAAATATTCATTACCTGGGTGGAAAAAGTTATGATGAGTTACCAGCTTATTTAGGGGGATGGGATATAGCGATGATGCCTTTTGCACTGAACCGTTCTACTCAATACATCAGCCCTACAAAAACACCTGAGTTTCTTGCAGGAGGAAAGCAGGTAATATCAACTTCCATTGCCGATGTAGTAGATCCTTACGGAAGGGAAGGGCTCGTGTTCATTGCTGATGATGCACCCGAGTTTATAAGGGCTGCCGAGACTGCCTTGCCACTTAAAAATGATAAGACATGGCTCAAGAATGCCGACCGGTTTTTATCAAATATTTCATGGGACAAAACATTTCAAACTATGCAACAATTAATACAACTCACATTCGATCAGAAACAAATTATTCATAATAAAACCGCTAAATCATATGTTTGATTATTTAATCGTGGGAGCAGGCCTGGCAGGTGCGATAATGGCCGAAAGACTAGCAAACCGCTCAGGCAAAAAAATCCTTCTAGTGGATAAAAGGAGTCATATAGGTGGTAATACATTCGATTACTATAATAAGGATGGAATATTAGTCCATAAATATGGACCACATATCTTCCACACCAATAGTAAAGAGGTGTATGACTATCTCGGGCAATTCACTACCTGGCGGCCTTATGAGCATCGGGTGCTCGCCAGTGTTGATGGTATGTTCGTTCCGATCCCTATCAATCTGAACACCATAAACATGCTTTATGGTCTGCAACTGTCAACCAGCGAGGTAGACGCATTCCTGGCATCAAAAGCAGAAAAAAAAGAACGTATCATCACATCTGAAGATGTTGTAGTAAGTAAGGTAGGAAGGGAGCTGTATGAAAAATTCTTTAAAGGGTATACCAAAAAACAGTGGAACCTCGATCCTTCTGAACTAGACGCATCTGTTACTGCACGTATCCCTACCCGTAGTAACAAAGACGATCGTTATTTTACAGACACCTACCAGGCAATGCCGTTGCATGGTTATACAAAAATGTTTGAGAATATACTGGCTCATCCGAACATCAAAATAATGTTGAACACCGATTACAAAGAAATAGAAGCGGAGATCCAGTATAAGAAAATGATCTATACAGGACCGGTCGATTATTATTTTGATTATTGCTATGGCAAGCTTCCTTATCGTTCCTTGCAATTCAAATTTGAAACGATAGAAGCAGGCAAATATCAGCCTACCGGTACGGTCAATTATCCAAACGAGCATCCGTATACCAGGGTCACAGAATTTAAATATTTAACAGGACAGGTGCATCCCAAAACATCCCTGGTGTACGAGTATCCAACAGATGAGGGCGATCCTTACTATCCTGTGCCAAGACCGGAGAACGCCGAGCTTTATAAAAAATACCAACTGCTCGCAGCCGAAATGACCAACGTTCATTTTGTGGGCAGGCTTGCTACTTACAAATATTACAATATGGACCAGGTAGTTGCTCAAGCCCTGACGTTATTTAAAAAAATTGCTTCATCCGAAAATGAACTGCAAATAAATGGACATAAAAAACCACATCTCCAAACCTCAAATATGGGGGGGCATTGAGTGTACCATTAACAGGGTGGCCGAATCATTTCGTGATCAGTTGCATCATTGTGGACATTATACAAGGGCAGATGATATAGCGGCTTTTGCAAGTATAGGTATTAAGGCGCTCCGGTACCCGGTTTTATGGGAACGGCACGAGCCATTGAAAGGGCAAGCAATCGATTGGAGCTGGGCCACACGGCAGCTCGAAGAAATCAGGAAATATAATATTACTCCTATTGCAGGATTACTACATCATGGAAGCGGACCCTCATTTACAAGTTTGAATGACCCTGATTTTCCAAATCTTTTCGCAGCGTATGCAAAAAAAGTAGCCACACAATTTCCGTGGCTCGAATGGTACACGCCTGTTAATGAACCTCACACTACGGCGCGTTTCAGCGGTTTGTATGGCTTTTGGTATCCGCATTACCAACGGGAGTCGGATTATGCCTTTATGTTGTTTAACCAGCTCAAGGGAACCGTGCTGGCAATGCAGGAAATAAGAAAGATTAATCCTGCGGCAAAATATGTACAAACAGAAGATCTTTCGAAAACACATAGCACGCCGCTTTTAAAATACCAGGCTGATTTCGAAAATGAAAGGCGGTGGCTCACATTCGATATACTGTGCGGAAGAATAAATAAGAAACATTTTTTTTGGAAACATTTCCTGGCATTGGGTATACCGAAAGCTATGCTGCAATTTTTTGTAGATAACCCTATGCCGCCGGATATTATGGGCTTTAATTATTACGTAACGTCCGAAAGATACCTGGATGAAAATATCAAAAACTATCCATCACATAAGCCCGGAGGCAATGGAAAGCATATTTACGTGGATGTGGAAGCCAGCAGGGTGATAGATATAGATGGCATTGGTAAATTATTAAAAGAAGCATGGGACCGTTACCGTGTAACCATCGCTGTAACAGAAGTACACCTCAACTGCACAAGGGACGAACAAATGCGATGGCTGTATGAAGTTTGGGAAAGTTGTTGCGAAATGCGGTCGCAAGGAGTGGACGTGAAAGCGATCACTGCATGGTCAATTATAGGTGCATACGATTGGTGCAATTTATTAACCAGGCAAGAAGATAAGTATGAATCTGGCTTATACGATGTAAGCAATAATATGCTGCGAAAAACAGCTACAGCAAAACTGGTGATGGCTTTAGCAACAGATGGAAAATATCACCATCCCGTTTTAAAGAACAAAGGTTGGTGGCAAAGAGATATCAGGTTTTTTAAACCTATAGACCGATCTATCAAAATAAAAAAAAATAACACAATTGATAACTGTGTGCTTATCATTGGAAAGAATGGAACCCTCGGAGCTGCTTTTACAAAAGTATGTAACCATCGGGCCCTCGATTTTATTGCGCTCTCCAGTAAGGATCTGAATATATGTGATAGCATAGAGATTGAAAGGGCCATCAATAAATACAAACCCTGGGCATTAATTAATGCTGCCGGTTATGTAAATGTTGAGAGTGCGGAAATGAACCGCGATGAATGTTTTAAGGTAAATGCCTGTGGCGCCGAACTGCTGGCTACGGCCTGTAATAAATTCGGTATAAAGTTCATGACATTCTCATCTGACCTGGTATTTGATGGAGTAAAATTCACGCCTTATATTGAGATGGATGGAGTAAAACCTTTGAATGTATTTGGCGAAAGTAAAGTATTAGCGGAAAAAATGGTGATGGCCATAAACCCGGATTCCCTGGTCATACGCAGCAGTGCTTTTTTTGGTCCGTGGGATCAGTATAATTTTGTTTTTCATGTGCTTGATTCTTTAAAGAAAGATCAAACCTTTCCGGTGTTAAATGATGTTTATGTGTCTCCTACTTATGTGCCGGACCTGGCAAATACGGCGCTCGATCTTTTTATTGATGATGAGGCTGGTATATGGCATTTAAGCAGCGATGGAAGCTGTAGCTGGGAAGGTCTCGCCATGGAAGTGGCGTCACGAGCCGGTTACAGCGGGAATAATTTAGTAGGTAAAACACTTGGCGAAATGGAACTGAAAGCGAAGCGGCCTTTATACAGCGTGTTGCAAAGCAAGAAAGGCATTAGGTTGCCGGCGCTGGACAATGCTTTGGAACGATATTTTCAGGAAAAAGAAATTTTAGAAAAATAAAGGATTATGCCAGGTACAAAGTTTATGTTTTCTACCGGGATAGAGAACAGTTATCCCACTATATTATTACCTAACGGAACCACCTGGAGAGTAGATGAAATGGAGAAAACGGGGCACTATGAACACTGGAGAAAGGATTTTGAATTAGTGAAAGAAATGGGAATAGAATATTTGAGGTATGGTCCTCCGTATTATAAAACACATTTAGGGCCTGGCCGGTACGACTGGAGTTTTGCTGATGAAACTTTCAATTATCTAAGAGAGCTCAACATCAATCCCATTTTTGACCTCTGTCACTTTGGGGTGCCGGATTGGCTTGGAAATTTTCAGAATCCTGAGTTTTCATTTTTCTTTGCTGAATATGCCAAAGCATTTGCGCAACATTATCCATGGCTCAATCTTTATACTCCCATCAATGAAATTTTTATTGCTGCAATGTTCTCCGGGCAGTATGGGTGGTGGAACGAGAGGTTGAGTTCTGATTTGGCATTTGTAAATGCGTTAAAGTACTTGTGTAAAGCGAATGTTATGGCGATGATCAATATCCTGCGGATACAGCCGGATGCTGCTTTTATACAAAGTGAGTCTTCAGAATATTTTCACCCATACGATCCGCAGTCGGTACCGCTGGCACGTTTTCTCAATCAAAAACGCTTTCTTTCACTTGATCTTACGTATGGCTATCCGTTAAATGTAAATATGTATGAGTACCTGCTTAACAGTGGGATGACCAAAGAGGAATACAGGTGGTTTACCGACAACCAGGTAAAGGCTCATTGCATTATGGGAAACGATTATTATGTTACCAATGAACATCTCGTTTACTCAGATGGATTTACCCAGGCTGCGGGGGAAATTTTTGGATACTATGTAATCACCAGTCAGTATTACCGGAGGTATAAATTGCCGATCATGCATACCGAAACCAATATACGTATGCCGGCTTGCAAAGAGTGGCTTTTTAAACAATGGGCGAATGTGCAACGACTCAAACATGATGGTATACCCATCGTCGGTTTCACATGGTATAGCCTTTTACACCAGGTTGACTGGGATACTGCGCTGCGGGGAGATAATGGTACCGTGAACGAATTAGGATTATACGACCTGGATCGTAAAATTATGCCTGTAGGCGAAGCTTATAAATCCCTGATAGAACAATGGAAGGACATTATTACTGAAGAAAGCTACGGACTAATATTTCAAAACTGGTGATACTTACCTTGTAAATATTTGTCTTTGTTTAATGATGTTGGCAGTAAAAAAGGAAAACAAGTCATCACCTGCAATTCGGGTGTCTTCTAACTCGGTTTTAATTGTTTCTTTTAAACAAAAAGTGTTATTAAAAACCTTCTCAAAAAGACATATTGTGGTGGTTAATTTTGAAGATGCGGAATCAGCAGAATATTGTAATTTTTGATTATCCATAAGCCGTTGTTATTTTTTCAATTGTACATTATCTATAAAAAAATCATTCCAGCCTCTAAGCCATTCGTTAAAAAGGCATTGGGGATCAACTCCACGCCCGGAAATAATTTTTTAATTGACGAAATAGTTATGGAGATTAAAATAAGTGTGACTTGATTAAAACTCGGGACCAATTCTTTGCCAGCAAAGTTTTCAGCTTAAAGGTTGGTACGAAATTTTGACTGTATTATTAAATACCCATCTATGAATACTCATGAACAACTAAACCTTATAATTTCAAAAGTCCGGGATTTACAAACCGCCGTATTTCATAACTTCAGCGATGGCGTACTTAATATCCCATCATGTATCGTGCATACAATCTATGTTGATGATACGGGCTGTATTTGGTTCACTGTTTACAAGCCTATGCAATATATTTCAGAGTTTGATCGCCGGTTTCCGGTGGCGCTCGATTATTATCAAAAAGGACGGCCCTTTTCTTTAAATATTTCGGGCATAGCCCGGATGGTAATTGATCCTGAAGAGATTAACTCACTTCCGCCACAGGTTTGCAACCAGGCAGCACCAGATAAAGTATTAATATGTGTTAAGATAACGACCGCCAATTACCATGCTTTTAAAATGGACTCACCTAAAAGTCCTTTATCCCAGCTCAAAAATTATTTGGCATCAATGTTCTCTCCAAATCATTGGCATATAGATTTACAAAACCAGGCTTATATGGCATAATGTGAAAATGTAATTATCCCGCATATTGAATCCTACCCATCCTTCTTATTCTTTTAATACGACGAGATTTGAAGGAATATTTTCCTCAATTTTAAAATCAGGAATATGGGATTCGTGTATTTTTTTCCACAAAAAAGAAGGATTTAGCTTTAGGTTTTAGTGGCATGAGATTTACATTTATAACGATAGGTTTTTCATAGGATATTGGATAAAAAAAATGGGGCTGGATTTTCATCCTGGCCCCTCTCTTTTTTATACCATTTCAATGTAGTCGTTAGTTACTCAATATGCTGAGCATTTCTCTTCGCTCTCGAAAATACACTTGTAAGATGTTTTTGCACTTTCCCCGGATTTACCGCAGGTTGTATTTCAGTTCTTCCGGATCTTTTTTTGGCCAATAGAAAGGCAGCAACGGCAGCTCCGGCTGCGGCTGCAACAATGATAATTTTATTCATAATGTATTTAGATTTATTTATTTAGTAAACTTACAATTGAAGTGCCAGCAAGAAGATGCTGAATGTAAGATTGTTGGGGATAACAACCATGATATGCGGAAGTTGGCTGATTACAATTTTTTAAAGCGTGCTATTTAATTCTACTTTGACAAGTCAAACCTTTGTGTTCTTTTGTTGACCAGCAGATGTTTTTTATGGCGGCATCGTTGTGTTATTCTAATTCCGATCTATCGGAACTCACTTGTACTGTATTTTTTCATGGCATCTTTTTCGTTCCATAATTAAACTATCGTAAC
>JBDSAP010000334.1:0-27075 GCA_039922055.1 Ferruginibacter sp. | reverse complement strand
TCCTCTACCATCTGGCGATATTTTATTTGGTAGATACTGCTCTTGATTTGTTGTGCGTCATTGTTATCTTTCACGGCAAGATTATAGATATTCATCACTTCCTGCAACGCTGATTTTGTAAGTCCTTTTTTCTCGAAGGCTTCTACCTTTTTCCATTGCAAAGAGTAATCATTGTTGGTTTGTGCTACCACGGTGAAGGCAAGAGCATTTGTCACTAATAGGAGCAGCACTAATTTTTTTAAAAACATTTCAGCCAATTTAATTTTATGAAATACCATTTATGTATGCCAATATAATGCCGGAGAAAGTCCGGCAGTTCAATAAGCAGATGTAAAGTAATACGGGATTGCATAAACTGCAATCTCCCCCATTGTTTAAGCTTTTGTTAATGAATCTTTATTCACCCGGAAGCCGGGTCTGCTTTTTAGGTATGTATAAAAAAATAACAGCACCTGTGCAGTGCTGTTATACTTATCTTATTAGTTTAAAAATTATTTCTTTAAAGCCTCTGCCATTGTTTTACCAATATCTGCGGGGCTGGCTGCTACATGTATTCCACAAGCTTCCATGATCTTCATTTTAGCAGCGGCCGTATCGTCTTCACCACCTACAATGGCGCCTGCGTGACCCATGCGGCGGCCCGGAGGGGCTGTTTGGCCAGCAATAAAACCAACGACAGGTTTTTTATTTCCGGTTGATTTAATATAATGTGCAGCTTCTGCTTCCATGCCACCACCAATTTCACCAATCATTACGATAGCATCGGTTTCAGGATCATTCATAAACAGTTCAACCGCTTCTTTGGTCGTAGTGCCGATAATAGGATCGCCGCCGATTCCAATAGCTGTTGAAATACCGAGACCTGCTTTGGCTACCTGGTCGGCCGCTTCGTATGTAAGGGTACCGCTTTTTGAAACAATACCAATCCTACCTTTTACGAAAATAAACCCTGGCATAATCCCCACTTTACATTCATCCGCAGTAATCACTCCGGGACAGTTTGGCCCGATCAACCGGGTCTCTTTATCCAGCAAGAAATTTTTTACTTTCACCATATCCTGTACCGGTATACCTTCCGTTATACATACCACCAATGCAATACCAGCGTCACTTGCTTCCATGATGGCATCCGCAGCAAAAGCTGGCGGTACAAAAATGATACTCACATCAGCGCCAGTGGCTTTTACCGCGTCTGCCACGGTATTAAAAACGGGTTTGTCCAAATGACTGGTACCGCCTTTTCCCGGGGTAACACCGCCTACTAAATTAGTACCGTACTCAATCATTTGGGTGGCGTGAAAGGTTCCTTCTGTACCGGTGAAACCCTGCACAATGATTTTGGAGTTTTTGTTGACGAGTACTGACATGATCAATTAATTATTTAAGATGATAAATTTGAAATTTCGGCAAAGATAGGGCAGATGATAACACGGAGTAAATACACTTGTATAACACGAATTTTAATACACGAATTACACGAATTGAGTACAACTGCTACGCCTGTATAACACGAATTTAATACACGAATTACACGAATTGAGTACAACTGCTACACCTGTATAACACGAATTTAATACACGAATTATACAAATTGAGTACAACCGCTACACCTGTATAACACGAATTTTAGTACACGAATTACACGAATTGAGTACAACTGCTACACCTGTATAACACGAATTTTAATACAATTATATATCACGAATTATTGGCCGTTCCTTCTAACCTATTTCTCCGTTGTTCATTATTTCCTCCATATCCCTGTCATCTGATATGATCCCTTTTGCTTCAAGCATCCTCATATCTTTAGCATCCTGTAAAAACTTAGAAGCAAAAATGAATTCGTTCAGCCGGTCGTTTTTGGAAAAGATGATCTCTTCATTGTTGCCCGTCCATTCTTTTCTGCCCTCGTACATGTACAAAATATTTTCACCAATCTCCATCACACTATTCATATCATGGGTATTGATCACCGTCGTCATGTTGAATTCTTTCGTAATGTCGTAGATGAGTTTGTCGATCACCATGCTGGTTTGCGGATCGAGACCAGAGTTGGGTTCATCACAAAATAAAAATTTCGGATTTAATACAATTGCCCGCGCAATACCTACCCTTTTTTTCATACCACCGCTGATCTCCGCAGGGAATTTTTTATTAGCGCCCTCCAGGTTTACTCTTGCCAATACTTCATTTACACGTTTAATTTTATCAGCATGGCTCATTTTAGAAAACATATCAAGCGGAAACTTTACATTTCTCTCCACTGTCATGCTATCAAACAGCGCTGATCCCTGGAACAGCATGCCAATCTGCTGCCGAAGCTCCTTCCGGTTTTCATCCGTCATATCGGTAAAGCTCACCCCATCATAAATGATCTCACCTTTATTAGGTTCAAACAGCCCTACCAGGCATTTCTGCAAAACGGTTTTACCGCTGCCGCTTGTGCCGATAATCAGGTTGCACATCCCCGTCTGCATCACATGACTCACGTCATTGAGCACTTGCTTTTCACCAAAGCTTTTCTCGATGTTTTTAAATTCTATCATGATCCGGCGGCGGGATTTAATAATAATTGAGTTAATACATAATCCGCAAATAAAAGAAGAATACAACTTACTACCACACTCTTGGTACTGCTTCGGCCAATTTCCAGAGCGCCGCCTTTTACATAATAGCCATAATAAGCCGGCACACTACTGATGATAAATGCGAATGTATAAGATTTGATGAGCGCAAAGGTTACATTGTATGGAACAAAACTTTGTAGCAAGCCACGGTCAAAAGTTTCAGTTGAAAGTATGTTGGACGCAGTGCCTGCAAGACGACCGCCCCAGATGCCAAGCACCATGGCGATGATGACCAAAAAAGGGATCGTTAAAAGTGCGGCAGCTATTTTGGGCATTATTAAGTAAGCCTTGGTATTGATCCCCATTATCTCCAGGGCATCTATTTGTTCGCTGACACGCATGTTACCTAATTCGCTGGCAATTTTACTGCCAATAACGCCAGCGAGTACAATACATACAAGCGTAGGTGCAAACTCCAGGATAACCGTATCTCGTACAATTTGAGCTATAGTGGTTTTAGGAATAACAGGACTTACTAATTGATAAGCTGTTTGTACGGCACTTACGGCGCCGATGAAAACCGAGATAATAGAAACGATCCCTAATGATCCGATACCAATATCGGCGCATTGATGCATAAATTCTTTCCAATACATTTTGCCGTTTTCAGGGCGGGTAAACATTCCCTTTATCATTATAAGGTAACGGCCGAAGTGCGTAAAAAACATCATGAGACAAAATTATTGAAAAATGAAGATAGTACCGGATTGATTATTTCCGGTCAGATAACAGGAGTTCTTTCAGATGCTGGTACATCACTTGCGGCATAGTAACACATTTTAGAAACTGTGGATTATTGTCATAATGCTTCGAAAGTTCGGTTGCGAGCTGTTGAATTTTTGGCGGTGTGGAAAGCGGATCATCCGCAGCGCTAACCCGGAGATCACGCAGGCGCTGGCGTTCTGATCTTATTCGGCGAATGATCTGCGAACGTTCTTCCTGCTGGTATTGACTGATCACTTCTGTATTAAGGTGTTTTTTTACGAGATCGACAAACACCCGGTTTTCTTTATAAAATTGAGGCAGGTACATATTTTTGCTGCCTTCGTAGGATTGCTGGTCAAAATCAATTGACCTTATTTTGAATTGCACGTCATCAAAATCCTGTGTGATATCAAAAATGAAATTATAACTCCGCATGTCGCCCAATAAACGCACGAAGCAACGCTCATTGAACTTAACAAATTCCTTCGCAATTCTTTTAGGATTAAACTCAGGCCGGTCGAGGTATTGCAGGATAAACGTATCTCCCGGCACGCCGGAAATATGTTCTTCCACCAGCGTATTATTATCCACCAAAAAATTCATCCAGTTGGGGGATAGCAGGTGTTCCAGTTCCATTCCAAATATCCTGGACGAATCCGCCACCTTGATATAGAAGTAGTCGTACACCTCGTTGAAAGTGTTCACTATTTTTATCCGGAACGGTTTTGAATTTGCAAAGAGGCAATAGTCGATCCTTTCTATATATAAATGCTCTTCAGCCTGTGTATGACCGCTCGATTTTAGGATAGAATATGTTCTTTTTAAGGAAGCATGTATCTCGGCAGTAAGGGAAGGGTTATAAAAAACGGTTTCCCAAAATGTGTCGTTGCCATCTTTATCCAGCACAGGAATGCTGAAATTGAAATGCTTTAGCGTATCATAAGCGATTGGGAGCGACATATCTCTTCCGTATCTTTTCAGGTATTTCCTAAAAGATTTGCTAATGGGAAACGAGATTTTCTTTTTGGTGATATGATCTGCTTTGTCCATCCGCTAAACTTCGTGTGATGTCTTTTTTTTCTGCTTCCACCACCTGCTTTTCTGAATGGCTTGCTGCGGATCTGTATTCGGAGATTTCATTTGGGCATCCACTACCGCTATCAATACCATATTAAAAATAGACCGGATAGAACTGCCCAACTGAAGTACGTGAACAGGCTTTTTCAATCCCAATAAAATGGGCCCGATCGAATCTGCGCCACCTACTTCCTGCAGCAAATTATAAGCGATATTACCAGCAGCAAGGTTTGGAAAAATAAGCGTATTCACTTCGCCGTCCAGCAATTCCGTAAACGGATAATTTTCTTTTAATATCTCCTTGTTAAATGCTAAAATGCCCTGTACTTCACCATCGCAGAGAAGGGTTGGATCTTTTGCTTTCACAATCTCCCTTGCCTTTCGTACGAGGTTCGATTCCGGAGAATTGCTGCTTCCAAAATTAGAATAGGAGAGCATAGCGATACGGGGTACAATGTTGAATTGCTTCACTTCTTTCGCTGCCAACAAAGTTATTTCAGCCAATTCCTCTGCCGTAGGATTAAAATTAATGGTAGTATCCGCAAGAAACAGCGGCCCTCTCTTGGTAAACAAAATATACATACCTGCAATCTTATTCACGCCTTCTTCTACGCCGATGGTTTGCAGAGCGGGCCGTATCGTATCCGGGTAATTCCTTGTGAGGCCGCTGATCATGCAGTCAGCTTCACCGGTCTCTACAAGCATGCATCCGAAATAATTCCGGTCCTTCATTATTTTGTTGGCTTCATACCTGTTTGATCCTTTACGTTGACGGCGTGAATAAAACAAGTCGCCAAACTGCTTTCTTAATTCTTCTGTTTCATCTGCTTTGGGATCAATGATCGGCATGTCTTCCAGGTCAATACTATTGTCCAGGGCAATACGCCTGATCCTTTTTTCATCACCTAACAAAATGGGATAACCTACACCTTCTTCCACTACCAGTTGCGCTACTTTCAATATCCTTGAATTTTCCGCATCGGCAAATACCACTCTTTTTGGATCTTTCCTGGCTTTATTGCTAATCACCCTGCTTAGTTGATTATCCAGGCCCAGGCGCTTGTTCAGTTCAAGCTTGTAAGCTTCCCAATCCTGTATCGGATATTTTGCCACACCGCTTTCCATTGCCGCCCGGGCAACTGCCGGTGCAACGGTTGCGAGTAACCGTGGATCAAGTGGTTTGGGAATGATGTAAGATGCGCCGAAACAAATAGTCTTTTCGTTATAAGCAAGGTTAACGATATCGGGTACGGGTTCTTTTGTTAGCGCGGCCAAAGCCTTTACCGCAGCAAGTTTCATTGCCTCATTAATAGTGGTGGCTCTTACATCCAATGCCCCACGGAAGATATAGGGAAACCCTAAAACATTGTTCACCTGGTTTGGGTAATCACTTCTTCCCGTTGCCATAATAACATCTTTACGAACCGCAATTGCCGCGTCATAAGCGATCTCAGGATCAGGATTAGCCATCGCAAAAACGATTGGGTTTTTGGCCATGCTTTTTACCATTTCCGGTGTCACTACATTTCCAACGCTCAATCCAACAAATACATCCGCATCTTTAAATGCATCCGCCAATGTGTAGTCTTTATATTTTTCATCTACACAAAAATTCTTTTTCATTTCTTCTACATCTGGTCTGCCTTTATACAGAACGCCCTGCCTGTCAAACACGATAAAGTTGCTGTGCTTCGCCCCAAGTGATTCATATAATTTCATACAGGCCATTGCGGCAGCGCCGGCACCGTTTACAACTATCCGTACTTTATCGATCTTCTTTTTCTGTAGTTCCAATGCATTCAATAAAGCTGCCGCTGAAATGATCGCAGTGCCATGCTGGTCATCATGCATGATGGGGATCTTCAATTCTTCCTTCAGTTTTTGCTCAATGTAAAAACATTCCGGAGCCTTGATATCTTCTAAGTTGATTCCTCCAAATGTTGGCTCGAGCGCTTTTACGATCTGTACAAATTTTTCGGGATCGGTTTCATTGATCTCAATATCGAAGACATCAATGTCTGCAAAAATTTTAAATAACACCGCCTTACCTTCCATCACTGGCTTACCTGCTTCGGGGCCAATATTACCAAGGCCCAGCACCGCGGTACCATTGCTGATCACACCCACCAAGTTTCCCTTAGCAGTGTATTTATAAACATCTTCAGGGTTAGCGGCTATCTCCAGGCAGGGAACGGCTACGCCGGGAGAATATGCTAATGAAAGGTCTCTTTGGGTTTTATAATCTTTGGTAGGGATCACTTCAATCTTCCCCGGCCTGCCTTTGGAATGATATTCTAACGCCTGTTGTTTACTTAATTGTTTTGACATAATTTATTTTTAAATACCCCAATGCAGCAACGATTTCTAAATGGCGGATTTGGCAAACAATCTGCGGGGGGCTGTATCGCACACTTTAAGTGATAAATGTATGATGGATTATAAGCTGATCTGTTTGAATTTTATTAATAAAAAGTTTGTGCAAGGTACAATAATCATCTATGTAATAACTTCTTCAACAACCAAAAGGAAATCTATGTAAAGAGGAACGACAACAATTTGTAACGACGGAATCTTTCGCCTATAAGAATAGAATGATCATCAAAGATGGTAACAATCTAAGTTCCCCCTTTGGGGGACAGGGGGCTTCCTCCCAACAAAGCCATCATTCCCATTCCTATTTCAATGGCATCTTCATCTACATTAAAAGTAGGCGTATGGCCGCCTATGGTAATTCCTTTAGCAACATTGCCGGTACCAAGCCTGAAAAAACATGCGGGGATTATATGTGAGTAGAAGGCAAAGTCTTCGGCGCCCATTCTTAGTTCAGTCTCTTCTACGTTCTCTGTCCCCATGTAGGCCGCAGCTTTTGCTTTTGCAGCCTTCGTTAATCCTTCATTATTCAACACAAAAGGATAGCCAATATCTATCCTGAAATCAATTTCGGCGCCCATACTATGTACCAGTTCGGTTGCAAGGTTCTTTATTATCCCATGCGCCTTAAATCGCCACTCCTCATTCATGGCCCTGAAAGTGCCCATCAGTTTTACTTCGCTGGGAATTACATTCGTGGTGTTACCGCCCTGAACAGACGTAATGGATAATACTGAGGGATTGAACGGACTGTTATTGCGGCTAATCACCTGTTGCAGGCTCACTACCAGTTGCGAAGCAATTAATATGGTATCTGCGGTAAATTGTGGGGCAGCAGCATGACCGCCTTTGCTTCGGATGGTAATATAGATCTCATCGGCGCTGGCCATAACCATTCCGCTCCTGAAACTAAGTTTGCCCGTCTCCAGCGTTGTATGCACATGCAATCCGAAAATACTTTCCGGCGCAGGGTTTTCTAACACGCCTTCTTTAATTAAAAGACTTGCACCACCAGGGTTTTTTTCTTCGCCGGGTTGAAAGATTAGCTTTACCGTTCCCTCCCATTCATCTTTTAACTCGCCCAGGATCTTTGCGGCGCCAAGCAGGCAACTGGTATGCACATCATGGCCACAGGCATGCATTACACCCGGCACTGTCGATTTATAATCCACCTCATTTTCTTCTAAAATGGGCAAAGCATCCATGTCGGCCCGGAGTGCAACTACTCTCTTGCCCGGATTTTTTCCTTTCAATAGGCCGATCACACCGGTAGTGGCTTTGATTTCGAATGGAATATTATAAGAAGCTAATTTTTCTTGCACAAAGCGGGAGGTTTCAAATTCCTGGTAACTCAATTCAGGATGTGCATGGAGATGGCGGCGGATACCAATAAATTCACCCGCATATTCTTTTGCAAGTGTTTTTATTTGCTGTTGTAATGATTCACTCACTGGTTGCTTTTATTGCGAAGGTACAAATTGCAGTGAAGATGATTGTAGTGTTAACAATGGGCAATCTAAGCCTTGGCACATTTTCACGCAAAGCCGCAAAGTAATACAAGGTAAGAACGCAAAGAAGACGAAATAGTCTTTGCGGCTTTGCTCCTTTTCTCTCTTTGCGTGAAAATTTCTAAAGTAAACTACATTGAATAGTCAATGGTCAATGGTCAATCGTCGATGGTCAATCGTCAGTGTTCATCTACTGGCTTTCCTTTTCTTTCTCCCGGAACTCTTTTAGCTTATCGCCTTTGATCTCGATATTTTCGGGTACAAGGTATATATTAGATGGTACCAGTTTGTTGCGCATAAATTCCTCGCGGTATTGGTCTGCTTCGGCCTTATCTAAAAAATTACCAAACTTCAATTTTATATAAGGAGGTTGAAAACTCATGTACACTTTTTGTTCGGGGTAGCGCTGTAATAATTGGGCTCGTAAGTTCATAGCCATTGCCCGGTCGCTCGTGCTCAATACCATTAGGCGATAACCACGCGTTGTTTTTGGCCCGTTTGTTATTGCTTCGTTGAATTCCGCTTCTTTCCTCGTCAAAATGTCTAACCTGGTATCTTTAGTAACCGTAACTCTGCCGTAAGAAATGGTGTCTTTGATAATACCGGCCTGGGATCTTACAATGGTTGCTGAAAGAACAAAAAGAGAGATAGTAATAAATTTTTTCATCGTTTGATATTGGCAAAAATTGTTCCAGTTAATTGTTGTGTACGGCCTCATTTACGATCTGCACACTGCTACTGCATCCCAGCCTGTCAGCCCCTGCTTGTATTAATTGCAGCGCAAAACTATAGGATTTTATTCCGCCGCTTGCCTTGATACGAACATTATCCGCAAGATGTTTGCGCATCAGTTGCACCGCTTCTATGGTTGCACCCTTCTCTGCATAGCCGGTAGACGTTTTCATAAAATCCACGCCTGCTATCCCATACAGGTCGCAGCATTTAATGATCTCCTCATCGGAAAGAATGCCGCTCTCAATGATTATTTTAACGAGCTTATTTTTGTTTTTTATAATAGGTAAAAAAGCACAGAGCTCATTTGCCAAAAATATCCAGTCATTATTTTTTATAGCACTGATGTTGATCACTACATCCAGCTCATCTGCACCATCAATAATGGCTAAAACTATCTCAGCCACTTTCGCTTCGATGGCAGAATAACCGAAAGGAAAACCTATCACCGTTGCCACTTTTACTTCGGAAGAATTTAGTAACTGTTTTGCTTTTTTTACAAACAAGGGCGGTACGCAAACTGCGGCAAATCCGTAACGAACTGCTTCACCACATAGCTTATCAACGTCACTCGCCAGGGTAGTTGGTTTTAGAACGGTATGATCGATATAGCCAGCAATATTCATCATCCTTTTTTAAGTTGCAATATTACAATTTACTACCTGCAAATTGGTCATGGCTGCAAAATTCGAACAAATCATTCGGTATATTTATCACTTCTTATTTTGAACCAAACCATGAGCGATGAGAAAAACAACATCCTGTATTCTTTTTGTGCTGATTTTTACTTCCTCACTAAATGCCCAAATTACTTTCCCTGTAAATGATGTGGCCAACCCAATAGAAGGAGCATACGCATTTATCAATGCAACCATTTATAAAGAAGGCGGAACAATGCTTGAGAATGCCTCAATGGTAATACGCAATGGCAAGATAGAAAGTATTGGCGCCACCATTACGATACCAAAATATGCAGTGGTGGTGGATTGCAAGGGTAAGTACATTTATCCTTCTTTTATAGATGCATGGTCCGACTACGGTACAAGCCCATTGAAAGTTGAAACAGGGGCATTGGGCGGTAGAAACGGCCAACTGGTGTCTAATACAAAAGGCGCTTATGGCTGGAACCAGGCCATCAGGTCTGAAACTGATATTTCAAAAACCTTTTTGGTAAATGATGCAAAGGCGAAGGAACTGCGAGGCATTGGTTTTGGTACAGTGCTTACCCACCAGATGGATGGTATATCAAGAGGCACAGGCGCTATAGTTACGCTTGCTGTAGAAAAGGAGAATAAAGTAATGTTGAAGCACAGAGCCTCGGCCAACTATTCTTTTGATAAAGGTACCAGCCGGCAGGAGTACCCAACCTCTTTAATGGGCGCTATTGCTTTGCTGCGCCAGAATTTTTTAGATGCCCAATGGTACAAAACCAAACCGGCCGGCGAAGGAATGAATCTTTCTTTGCAGGCTTTCATCGACAACCAGGCATTGCCACAATTTTTTGAAACAACAGACAAATGGAGCGATCTGCGGGCAGATAAGATTGGTGATGAGTTTGGCGTACAATATATTATTAAAGGCAGTGGAAATGAATACCAGCGGATCAACGAAGTAAAGGCTACCAATGCGTCGTTTATACTACCACTTAATTTTCCGGAGGCGATGGATGTGGCAGATCCGACAGATGCCAGGTTTGTTTCATTGGCCGATTTAAAACATTGGGAAATGGCGCCTGGTAATCCCGGGGTATTTGAAAAAGCTAATATTGATTTTGCACTTACTGCTTATGGGCTTAAGGAAACCAGCAGCTTTCCAATCAATCTCCGAAAAGCCATCCAGCTTGGATTGAGTGAGCAGAAAGCAATGGAGGCGCTTACTAAAACACCTGCTACTTTGTTGGGTATTTATGATAAGGTTGGCACCCTCGAAGCAGGTAAGATCGCTAACTTTTTAATTGTGTCTGCACCCATATTTTCTGAAAAAGCGGTGATATTCCAAAATTGGGTACAAGGCAACAGGTATTTTGTGAAGGATGAAGGCTGGACCGACAAACGGGGCATTTACAAACTTGTAATTAATAATGAAACATACAATTTGGAACTGAATGGAGAGATCGCTAAACCCACAGCTTCGATTATTGGGAAGGATACCATCAAAGTGTATCTTACGATGAACGACCGTTTGGTAAAGATCAATTTCAGTTTGAAAAAAGATAGCACCATCACCACAAGGCTTTCCGGTGTAATGAGCGATAGTACAATGGAAGGTACCGGCCAGTTGCCGAATGGTAAATGGGTTAGCTGGACCGCTACAAGAATGGGTGATGTAAAAATCATCGACAGCGTCAAAAAGAAAAAAGAAATTAAAGAGAAGATTTTGGCTGAAGTCACTTATCCCTTTAATGGATATGGGTTTAAGCAACAGCCAAAACAGGAAAACATTTTAATAAAAAATGCCACCGTATGGACAAATGAAAAAGAAGGAAAATTAAACAATACAGATGTACTGATAAAGAATGGAAAAATTGCTGCGATTGGCAAGGGCTTGACCGATGCATCCGCTAAAATGATCGATGGTGCGGGCAAGCATCTTTCCGCGGGTATCATCGATGAGCACTCGCATATTGCGGCTTCGGGTTCTATCAACGAATGTTCACAGAGTGTGACGGCAGAAGTAAGGGTGGCAGATATTATCAATCCCGAGGACGTGGACATTTACCGCCAGTTAAGCGGGGGTGTTACCAGCAGTCATATCCTTCATGGAAGTTGCAATACCATTGGCGGACAAACACAGTTATTAAAATTTCGTTGGGGAGCAAATGCAGAGCAAATGAAGTTTACAAACTGGGATCCGTTCATAAAATTTGCTCTTGGGGAAAATGTAAAAAATTCATCTAACCAAAACAACGGTCGTTTTCCCGATACCAGGATGGGTGTGGAAGAAGTATTGACGGATGCATTTACCCGCACAAAAGAATATATGAAGCAAGGCGCAGGAAAACGTAAAGACCTGGAACTGGAAGCGCTTGCTGAAATTTTAAATAAAAAGCGGTTTATTACCTGCCATTCTTATGTACAGAGCGAGATCAATTCGCTGATAAAAGTGGCTGATAAATTCGGCTTTACGGTAAATACATTCACTCATATACTAGAGGGTTACAAAGTAGCGGACAAAATGAAAGCACACGGTTCAAACGCTTCTACCTTTAGTGATTGGTGGACTTATAAAATGGAAGTAATCGATGCGATACCACAAAATGCAGCCATTATGCAAAAGGTAGGTTTGAACGTGGCGATCAATTCTGATGATGCAGAGATGGCAAGAAGGCTGAACCAGGAAGCAGCAAAAAGTGTGAAATATGCAGGTATGGCTGAAGAAGATGCGTTGAAAATGGTAACATTAAATCCGGCCACTATGTTGCATGTAGCGGACAGAACGGGTAGCATTAAAATAGGCAAGGATGCGGACCTGGTTTTGTGGAGCGATCATCCATTAAGCATTTATGCTATGGCGGAAAAGACTATAGTAGATGGCATCATTTATTTCGACCGTGAAAGAGATAAACAGCTAAGGGAAGATATTTTAAAAGAAAGAACAAGGCTGATACAAAAGATGATCGGGGCAAAAAAAGGTGGTGAAAAAACCGGGCCTGCAACTCCATCTTTCCACGAAAGAAATTATTGTGAAGAAGATCATCATGATGGCAATAGTTTGTGGGATAGAATTGAAGAAAGATTTGCTTCTATGGGCAGCAGTTATTAGTCCAGGGTTTATGGTTTGTTGTTTATTGTTTACAGTTTGTGGTTCATGGCAAGTTCAAGATTAAAATATAATTATGAAAAAAATATTTTTAAGCATATCACTGTTGCTTATGCTTTTTGCCGGTGCACAGGAAAATATGCATCCTTCACCATTGCAATCTAATCCCGTTATCATAAGAAATGCAACGATCCATGTAGGCAATGGAAATGTGATATCGAATGGGTATATCGTCTTTGAAAAAGGGAAGATTACTTCTGTTGGCGCTGGGGATTTTGATGCACTTCCACCAACTGTGATAATTGATGGTACGGGCAAACATGTTTATCCCGCCATTATTGCAGCAAGCACCAACCTGGGTTTGATAGAAGTTAGTGCAGTACGTGCCGCTTCTGATTACCGGGAGCTCGGCGATATAAATCCGAATGTTCATTCGATTGTGGCTTATAATACAGATAGCAAAGTGATAAATACCCTTCGCAGTAATGGCGTGTTGCTGGCCCATATCGTTCCTGCTGGCGGCAGCATTAGCGGTAGTTCTTCTGTAGTACAACTGGATGCATGGAACTGGGAAGATGCCGCATATAAAACCGATAATGGTATACATTTTAATATGCCGTTATTGATCAACCGGCCAAATCAGTTCCGTCGCCGCGGCACCGACCAGGTAGACCTCGTAAAGCTGGGGTTAGATAAGATTGAAGAAACAAGAAAATTCTTCAGGGAAGCGAAGGCTTATAACAATAATGTGAGCCATACTGCGACCAATTTGAAATATGAAGCGGTGAAAGGACTATTCAACCAAACACAATCCTTTTTTGTTCATTGCGAGCTGGTGAAAGAAATGATGATGGCCATCGGCATGGCGAAAGAATTTGGTTTTAAACTGGTGATAGTGGGCGGCAGTGAAAGTTGGATCATCGGGGATATTTTAAAGGAAAATAATGTAGCCGTAATTTTATCTGCGCCACACAGTTTACCAGCCACGGACGATGATGATGTGGACCAACCCTATAAAACCGGGGCCGCATTACAGAAGGCCGGTGTATTATTTTCTATTTGCCAGGATGAGAGCGACGGCTATTGGCAGCAGCGCAATTTACCTTTCCAGGCGGGTACCATGGCCGCTTACGGCTTAAGTAAAGAAGAAGCATTATCCGCTATTACTTTAAGCGCCGCTAAAATCCTGGGTATCGACAGTGTCACGGGTTCGCTGGAGAAAGGTAAAGATGCAAATATTGTTATCTGCGAAGGAGATCTGCTGGATATGAAAAGCAGCAAAGTATCCAATGCTTTTATACAGGGAAGGGAAATTAATCTCGACAACAAACAGAAGCAACTGTATGAGCGCTATAAGTATAAATATTCAATTAAATAATTTTCATTCATTTAAGGGCATAGTGGTTGGCGCTTAAATAAATTACTTAATCACCATTATTGATGTGGAGGTGCTCAAACTATTATTGTGAGTTAGAATAAATAAGAACTGATATCTGTAAAGAAGCAGTCAAACTATTCGTAAGCCGGATGAACCTTATTTAGCCCCGTTTATCATTTAAAATGTATTGAAAAAAATATTTAAGTATTTTAGCCTGTATCCACAACCGGTCGTCATTATCAAACGTATCTATCATTGAAAACTGCTTGAAGAAAAGAAAGGGCCGTTTGCAACATTTCCAGCAGAATGTATGTCTGATGTGTAGGTTTGATTATTTTTTGTTTATATCCCGTAACTTTCAAAAATTAAAATCCCAAAGAATTTATGAGAAAACTGCTCCTTTTGATGTGCATTTGTTTTGGCACCTTGCAGTTACTTGCACAAAACCGTACTGTCACTGGTAAAATAACTGACGAAAACAACAAGCCCTTGGCGGCTGTTACAGTCCGGGCACTTTCAACCAACCTTTACGCAGCTACCAAAACTGATGGTACTTTTTCATTGTCTGTTCCTTCAACAGTAAATCAGCTTGAATTTTCAATTATTGGTTATGCCAACCAAACGGTAAGTATCCGGGGATTAAATGCTATTTCTGTGAGTTTAACTGCTGCCGCAGTAAATATGGGAGAAGTGGTAGTAACAGGAATTCAACAGATCGACCGGAAAAAGTTTACCGGATCTGCTGTTACGCTTAAAGCTGATGCGGTAAAAATTGAGGGCGTTATTGATGTAAGCCGTATGCTGGAAGGCCGTGTGGCCGGGGTCGCTGTCCAAAATGTATCAAGTACTTTTGGCGCTGCTCCAAAGATTCGTATAAGGGGTGCTACCTCTATTACCGGTGATAATAAACCTCTTTGGGTAGTAGACGGTGTGGTGCTGGAAGATATCGTCAACATTTCCAACGACCAGTTAGCCACAGGCGACCCTAATACCTTATTAGGTTCTGCAGTTGCAGGTATAAACGCCAACGATATTGAGAGTTTCGACATTTTGAAAGACGCCTCTGCCACTGCATTGTATGGCGCTCGTGCCATGAATGGCGTAATCGTTATCACCACCAAAAAAGGAAAATCTGGTGTTCCCGTAGTCGCTTATTCCGGGAATTTTGGAGTACAACTAAAGCCCTCTTATAACGAGTATGATATTATGAACTCAGCAGACCAGATGTCGGTATATGCTGAACTGGAACGAAAAGGTTACCTGGATTTCAGCAGTGTTGCTAACCGGTCAAATGCTGGTGTTTACGGAAAAATGGCAGACCTGATAAAAACCGTTAACCCGGATGGAACTTTTGCGCTGGCAAATACGCCGGCAGCAAGGTCAGCATTCCTGATGCGGTATGCGAAAGCAAATACTGATTGGTTTGATGTTCTGTTTCGTAACTCGGTCACCCAGGAGCACTCGCTCAGCTTGTCGAGCGGTACTGAAAAAGCACAGAGCTATTTTTCTACCAGCTTTTACAACGACCAGGGTTGGACGCTGGCGGATAATGTAAAACGTTACACCATCAATACCCGCAATACTTATAATTTTTCAAATAAGTTTAGTGCTGGCTTTAAAGTTGCCGGATCAGTACGGCAGCAGAGGGCGCCGGGCACCACATCTCGCAGAAGCAATCCGGTAGAAGGATCCTATGACCGGGATTTTGATATCAATCCCTTTAGCTATGCCTTAAATACAAGCCGTGTGCTGACCGCTTACGATGAGAACGGGCAACTGGAGTACTTCAGAAGAAATTTTGCGCCATTCAATATCATTGATGAAGTGGCCAACAACCGCATCAAACTTAACCTTGTTGACATAGCAATAACTGTAGATGGCCAGTATAAATTTACTCCCTGGCTGAGTTACAATTTTATAGGATCTGCCCGGTATGTAAAAACCTCCAAGGAACATGAGATCACTGAGAACTCTAACCAGGCAAATGCTTATAGGGCTGCCGGAACCTCAACCATTGCCAATGCAAATCGGTTCCTTTACCGTGATCCGGACAATCCCGATGCCCAACCGGTATCCGTGTTGCCCTATGGAGGCTTCTACAATCGTGATGAAGACGAACTTAGAAATTACACTTTTCGGAACGTCCTTAATTTCGATAAAACATTTACCAGCAAACACCAAATACAGGGTTTGATAGGACAGGAGCTAAAATATGCCGACCGGCAAAATGCAAACAACACCGGTTTTGGCTACCAGTATAATAATGGAGGTGTTCCTTTTGTAGACTATCAAATTGTAAAACAGTTTATTGAAAATAGCCTGCATTACTATGGCAGGGAAAATACCTACGAAAGATTCCTCGGATATTTTGGAGATCTCCGTTATACCTATAATCGTAAATACACAATACAGGGAACTGTAAGAAGAGACGGATCGAACAGGCTTGGCCGTTCTACCAATGCACGGTGGATAAATAGCTGGACCGTTGCAGGCAGGTGGAACGCAGACCAGGAGGATTTTATCAGTAATATTAAAGCCATCAGTGGTCTCACCGTACGGGCCAGTTATGGCTTGAATGCCAACTATGGGAATGCTACCAACTCGCTGGCTGTTTTACGTACCAAGCTAACCAGTCGTCCATATTTAAGTGACAGGCAATTAGCTATAGATATAGAAAATCTTGAGAATTCAGAACTGACATGGGAACGTAAGTTTGAAGGAAATGTGGGTATCGACCTGGGGTTATATAACAACAGCCTTCTTATTTCTGTTGATGCTTACCAAAGAAAAAGCCTTGATCTGATAGATTTGATCAGGACATCTGGTATTGGAGGCGAATTAACGAAGGCTGCTAACTATGCCGACATGAAATCTCATGGTATTGAATTTAGTATCGGGGGAACTCCTTACAGATCCAAAGCATTCAGTTGGCAAACTAATCTCACTTTTGGATACAATAGCTCGAAAATAACCAGGGCAGATAATTTTCCTTTGATATATAACCTGGTAATACCTGAAGGCGGAGCCTTGGTTGGCTATCCTCAAAGAGGCTTATTTTCTATTCCTTTTGTGGGGCTGAATGAACTAGGAATACCCGTATTTAAAAGTGAAAAAGGCGATACAAGTATGGGCGTGTATTTGCAAAGTGATAAAATAGGATTTCTTAAATATGAAGGACCTGTTGACCCAACCATTATTGGTGGATTTACAAATACACTTAATTATAAGGATTTCTCTTTGAGTTTTCATGTTTCATACCAGGCCGGCAATAAAATCCGGTTAAATCCTGTATATAGAAGTAGCTATAGCGATCTGGATGCAATGCCAAACGAGTTCAAAAACAGGTGGACGTTACCCGGCGACGAAAAAATGACAAACATCCCGTCTATAGCTGATCAATATACAAATTACGATATCAATAATTCCAGCGCTTATCCATACAACAACTATAATTATTCCACGGCAAGAGTGGTTGATGGATCTTTTGTGCGCTTGAAAGCGATATCCCTAAGGTATAACTTGCCGGCAAACCTATTGCAGAAATCAATCTTTAAGACGGTTTCGGTGAACGTTGTGGGAAATAATCTTTGGTTAATTTATTCAGACAAGAACCTTCATGGTCAGGATCCTGAATTCTTTAATGCAGGCGGTGTGGCCCTGCCAATAAATAAACAATTTACTTTATCACTTAAAGTGGGCTTTTAGCAAATACTATGAAGAAATATAATTTATATGCATTCCTGATAGCTGCCATAACGTTAACAGCTGGATGTAAAAAATATCTTGATCATGATCCGGATAACCGAACACAAATAACAACACCGGATCAAATATCACAGTTGCTCACCAGCGCCTATCCAAAGGGTAATTATATTTTGTTTTGTGAATCCATGTCGGATAATGCGGAAGATAAAAATGGGAGCGGAACTGGCTATGATTTTATAGACAGAGTTAACCGGCAGGCTTTCCGGTACGAAGCGATCGAAGCTGCCCCTGACGACCTGGATTCACCTGACTTTTACTGGAATTCAGTTTATAAAGCAGTAGCGGCTTGCAATCTTGCATTAGAAATCATAGACAAATCGCCAAATAAAGATCAGCTAACTGCACAAAGGGGTGAAGCGTTGCTGGCAAGAGCCTATTCACATTTTATGTTGGTTACCTTATTTGCAAAAGCGTATGATCCAACTACGGCCGCAACCGATCCTGGGATACCGTATGTGACCACACCCGAAAAAGTTGTTTTCGCAAAATATGAGAGAAAGACAGTCGCTTATGTTTATGATATGATAGAAAAGGATCTGAAAGAAGGTTATCCGCTTATCAATGAAAAGATATATGGAACGGCGCCAAAATTTCATTTCAACAAACAAGCCGCAGCAGCATTCGCTACCCGTTTTTATATGTTCAAACGGGATTATGCTTCTGTCGTTAACTATGCTGCACAAGCGTTGAGCGGGGTTACGGCAGATAATCTGCGACCCTGGAATACCGTGTTGTTCAGCCTTCAATACTATGAGGCCCAGGCAGAATATACCAAAGCTACTTTGCGGGGCAATTTATTGTTGCAGGAAGCAAACTCTGTTTGGGGTAGGGCCTATCCATCTTTGAGATATGGCCTCGGTAATAATGTCTTTACCAGGCTCTTCAATTCAGTAAATCCAACCGGGTGGATTTATGCTTATACCGTTTACGGTACGCCCGCCGTTTATAATATCCCCAAGTTTTATGAACATTTCGTGAAGGAAAGTATAAGCGCAAGTTCCGGAGATCCTTACAATACCATTCCGCTATTTACGGCAGAGGAAGTAGTGCTTAACCGGGCCGAAGCTTACATGCGTCTCAACAACCGTACTGCGGCAATTGATGATCTAAATGCATTTGTGAGCAAGAATATCGATTCCTATGCACCGACCGATAACGTTACTCCAAAAAAGATGGTTGACTTTTTTCAGATGCCGAACGACACGAGCGGAGCGATCATTAACACCGCACTCGAATTTAAAAGAGCTTTTTTTATTCATGAGGGAATGCGCTGGTTCGACATTCTGCGCTTAAAGATCCCTGTAACCCATGTTACTACTTCGGGAGAGATTATTTCGCTTACACCAGATGACAAGCGAAGAGCATTGCAATTACCGGTGTTAACAAAGCAAGCCGGCTTGGAACCTAATATCAGATAGTTTAAAAGATTAAATGTAATTAAATGAAAAGTCTTAAATATATAATCCTAACCACCTGTTTGCTGGCAGTATTGGCCTCCTGCAAAAAAGACGAAGTGTTGAATGATGTAGTACCGGTTGGCCTCGGCGGTGATACAACTACGCCAACTGCAATAGATAAATGGATAACGGATAGCCTGACCACACCATATAATATTGCAGCTAAATACAGGTGGGATCCGTTCAATGTTTCTCTTTTTAAAACACTAACACCTGCCGATGAGAGCAGGGTGATACCGCTTTTTTCTGCGCTAAAAAAAGTATGGATCAATCCCTATAACGCTGAAACGGGCAGTGAGCTATTTATAAAAAAGTATTCTCCCAAACAGTTTGTACTTGTTGGAAGTGTTGAATACGATTTTTATTCAGTAACACTTGGCCAGGCTGAAGGTGGTAACAGTATTGTATTCTTTGATGTAAACCAGAATTTTGATCAGAATCCGATTACATCGATCAAGCGGGTGATCCATACTGCACATCACGAATTTGGGCACATTCTCCACCAAACGATCATGTATCCCCAGGATTTTAAAGGGATTTCAACTAAGCTCGGTTTACCCGGCTATACAGCAACCTGGTTCAATGTGGCAGATGCCGATGCATTGGAACAGGGATATGCAACCGCTTACTCCCGGGCATCACCTGATGAAGATTTTGTTGAGATGATTGCAACTATGCTTACGGAAGGCAAAACAAAATGGGAGGAAATGAAAGCTGGGGTGAATGCTACCGCACGGCAGGCACTACAACAAAAAGAAGATATAGTTGTAACCTATTATCGCCAGGTATGGAACATTGATTTTTATAGTTTGCAGGCACGGGTGCAGGCTGCCCTCAATGCATTGTATCCGCCACCACCGGTATCGGATCTATATGGCTTCGGACAACCTTATACATCTGGCCAGGTTGGCGAGCTTACCGCTTTTTATGCTTTCCCGCCGTTTGTACAGTTTCCTGCATCGCCTGCTTTTACCACCCTATACAATGGCGTAAAAGCAAAATTTGCTACAGAAAATCCATCGCTTACTTTGCGTTCGTTCGAGGTTTACTTCAATTCGGCAACTACCATGCAGTTGTATATGTATTACAATCCGAATAATGCCACAGCGAACGCCGCTATGCCATCCACCTTTGCGGTTTATACGTATAACTCATCACAGGATGCTTCGGGTACTTATACATTTACAATAACGAGCGCCAACGCAAATGGAATAGCCCGGCAGGCTTCAGCCAATCCACTGCTTGCGTTTTTCAATAACAATAAGTTTGATGTGGAATGGTTTGAGTCACCGAACGTAACCACTTATCCAAAAATTAAATTCGTGCCTGTTGCCAACCCGGATTCCTGGTTTACAGCAGGTTTGGCGCCTTAAAAATTTATCATACCAGACCTTTTGAATAAAACAAATGACGATGATTAAAAACATATTGATTCTTATAACCTGCACTTTGTTTTTTGCTTCCTGCGATAAAAAGACAGATGAGATATTTGACAAAACCGTTGATGAGCGATTAACAGAGGCCCTAACTAATTATCAAAACTATCTCACCGCCGCTCCCGGCTGGAAACTATTTGTGTATCCAAAAGGTTTGGAATCACAGGATATCACAGTGGGCGGTTTAACCTATTACCTAAAGTTTACAAATACCAATAGGGTAACTATGGTGTCTGATTTTTCAACAGATATCGCCTCTGTTCCTAAAGAAAGCGGTTATCGTTTAAAAGCGCTGCAGCGCCCCTCTCTTATATTTGACACTTATAGCTACATGCATATTCCTGCCGATCCTGATCCCAATGTTTCGTTTTCGCCAACCGGCAAAGGCGGGGATGGATTTGGAACCGATTTTAATTTTTCGTTCACCGAAGCAGCACCAAAAGATACCATTCACCTGCAGGGCAACTTTAATAAAAGCTCGGCCGTGCTCATCAAGGCAACACAGGCAGAAATGGATGCCGCTTTTTCCAATGGAAGACTGGGCGACATTATAGGCATCACACAATTGTACCAGGTAGCAAATCCTTTCTTGTATTTCCCTGCCAGTCCCACGCTTAATGCAGGGATTGGTTTTGACTTCAATAAAATGCTGATCACTTTTTCATACCTGGATGCAGGCGCCCTGGTTAACACAACCATTGGCTCCAGCTTCACCACTTATGGAATACACCTGCAGAATCCAACTACAATAGGCAACGCTACTTTCCAGGATATTTTTTGGGATGATGCAAAGCATGTGTACTATATAATGTCTGGCGGCACGAGGGTTGAATTTGCCAACAGCGCCGCACCAATAGTGACATTACCACTCACAGACATCGGCAACCAATACACAACTATCACCGTTCCTCCAGGCGCAAATCTGCCGAACGAATCACCTTTATTCATTACTAAATATAATGCGGCGAGAGTGGCAATTTTGAATGGGCCTTACGCACTAAGGCTTGATGACATGGATTTTGTCTTTAATGCGGCCACTAAAACTATGTCAGTAAACGCCTATGTTTACCAGGGCAACAATGGCTTTTTAGCCCAATATAATTATACTTACACCATTGACGGTGCAGGCGTTTTCAAGTTTACAAAAGCAACCCAAAATGGTAATGCCGCATTGATCGCTACAGACATGAATAATATTTTAGGCTATATAGGGAATGATCATTTCAAATTGGACGGCATCTCTACAAGCGTGGGCTTTTTGGGGCTGTTTTCAAGCCAGGAAAACCCGGCCTTTTTCTTTAGTGGCAATTTGTACTAAGAATATATTTCGGTTTAAATAAAATGAGGGCTGTCTTATTGGGCAGCCCTCATTTATTCGCTTTTACGGGCGATAAATATGCACCAGCTATTTCAATTATATAGCAGAGACAAAAATCTCATCTGCATCAACTTCCTACAATCAGGGAAGAATATTTGGTCCAGGCATTTGTTTTTTATTGTATCATCATACTAATGAACACAATTTTTTGTTGTTGGAATCAGCGATTTACAAAAATGACTTGTCGTGTAGTTAAGGCTTTTGTATCAGCCCATTGGGCATACCTGTTTATAGAAATTACCATCCACAATGGGCGGGCTCCGTAGGTGCCAGTTGGTTTACCTGGCACCTACGGAGCCGGGTAACGTCATAATGATTTATCTATAAACACAATGCTCCTTCGGAGCTTGACTAAACGACATTGATTTACAAATGTTCATTTCCATTGGTTTAACGGCCCGCCGTTGGGGAGTCTGGCGTCGCCCTTTTATGCATTTGCAGCTTTGGGCGGCAAGTAAAATCAAAACGTTAGGGTTTGCGGCTGTGGTGGTGTTCTGTGTCCCGTCAGCCCGGCAACTGAAGTCGATTAGAATTACTGATGATGTCAAAGAGTTACCGATAAATTTAGGTGTCCACCAAGTCCGACCTCAATAATTTTTTGAAGCGTTGAAATGCGTACATCTTTAATATCATTCTCGACCTTTGAAATATATGCCTTGTTTGTTCCACATTTGACTGCAAGTTGCTCTTGTGTCATCCCTTTTTCAATTCTGGCTTCATGTATCATTGCACCTAATTTAAAAGTCTCGTAGCCTTTATCGAAGGCATCTCGTTTAGGTGTACCTTTTTTGCCATATTGTTCATTAACAAGTTGGGATAGTGTTTTTGTATTATTTTTTGTTTTCATAATATTCCTCCATTATTTTTAATGCTTTTGTAATTTCCTGTTTAGGTGTCTTTTGAGTTTTCTTCTGAAACCCATTTGCTAAAACAACCAATTTACCTTCATCGAAGAAGCAAAATATCCTAAAAATGTCGCTGCCAAGTTGAATGCGAATTTCATAAAGTCCATCCGTTCCTTCTAAATGTTTCAGGTACGTTTCCGGAATTTGTTGTACTTCTTCAATCAACAAAAAAGTCCAAACAATTTTTTCTCTTACTTTTTGTCGTTGTTTTGTTAGAAACTCTTCAAAGTAATTTTTATAGGTTATGATTGTTCGATATTTTTTCGATTCGTTCACATAGCAAAGTAACAGAAGTAGTCCGAAAGCGCAACTTTTATTTTGAAGAAATTTAGCTATAAACAGAATTGGCGGTTAGTTGGGTGGTCGTGAAAAATTGCCACCAACTCCTTGATAGAGCAGGATGCTTCTCATCTGGATCTGTAGTGACCACCACCAGATTTTCCAAAATATTTTACGAAATATTTCCAAAAATATTTTACGAAACTACATCAACAAAAAAAGCCAGGAATTATCCCGGCTTTTTTTAATATTTTAAAGTCCATTACACATCCTTCCCGTGACAGTTCTTAAACTTTTTACCACTGCCACACGGACAAGCATCATTCCTGCCAATCTTAGGCTGCACCCTTATTGGTTCTTGTTTCACTGCCGGTGAAGGATCATTGTATTCAGTATCCTGGCTCATGTATTCAGGTCCTCCGGTGCTGGATGTTGCGCCTGCGAATTCTTCTTTACGCTGGCGCATCTTGCTCATATCTGTTTTCTGTTCCCTGCCTTCTTTTATCCGGTTACTATCGGGCCTGCCCGCATTGGTTTCTTCCATTGGTATTGCACAATGGCACAGGAAGCTAACAATATCTTTATTCACCTTGTCATCCATTTGTTTAAAGGCGCCAAATGCTTCTATCTTATAAATTACCAGCGGATCTTTTTGCTCGTATCCGGCAGTTTGAACACTGTGCCTCAGATCATCCATTGCCCTTAAATGTTCTTTCCATGCCTCGTCGATCAGTGCGAGTGTGATGCTGCGTTCCAATGCATTTGGTAATTCAGCTCCCTCGCTTGCCATGGTTTTATCAAGATTGGCAAGCGCCTGTATTGCTTTACGTCCATCAGTAAACGGTACCGCCACATTTTCAATATGATTACCTTGTTCCTTGCGGATATTTTTAATGATGGGGAATGTTTGTTCTGCAATGCCTTTTACCTTCCTGTTATAATTAGATTTAGCTTCATCGTATAACTTTTCTGCTACTACGTTTACTACGCCTTTCTCTAATTCTGCCGGTGTAATTTCAGTATCTATTCCAAAATTCAGGATCACAGCAAGCTTGAAATCTTCATGGTCATTAGATTCTCTAAACGAATTTACTAATCCCTCTGCCACGGAATAGAATGCGTTGTCAAGATCCAGCGCCAGTCTTTCTCCAAAGAGCGCATGGTTACGTTTGCTATATACAACGTTGCGTTGCTTGTTCATCACATCATCGTATTCAAGCAATCGCTTACGTATACCAAAGTTGTTTTCTTCTACTTTTTTCTGTGCCCTTTCAATTGATTTCGAGATCATGCTATGCTGGATCACTTCGCCTTCCTTGTATCCCATTCTGTCCATTAAAGAAGCAATACGTTCGCTGCCGAACATGCGCATCAGGTCATCTTCAAGACTTACAAAAAACTGGGTACTACCAGGGTCTCCCTGTCTTCCGGAACGTCCCCTCAACTGACGGTCCACACGCCGGCTTTCATGTCTTTCGGTACCTACAATTGCAAGACCGCCTGCTTCCTTCACACCAGGCCCGAGCTTAATATCCGTACCACGACCAGCCATGTTTGTTGCAATAGTAACTGCACCGGCAAAACCAGCTTCAGCTACCACTTGCGCTTCCTTCGCATGCTGTTTCGCATTCAATACATTGTGGGGAATGTTTTTTTGTTTCAACATCCTGCTTAACAATTCACTGATCTCTACCGAAGTGGTACCCACCAGTGAGGGCCTGCCAGCCAGGCGCAAACGCTCTATTTCATCTATTACTGCCCTGTATTTTTCACGCTTGGTTTTATATACCAGGTCCTGCTCATCTTTACGGACCATTTTTAAATTGGTAGGTATCGTTACCACATCCAGTTTATAGATATCCCACAACTCTGCTGCTTCTGTTTCCGCAGTACCGGTCATGCCGCAAAGCTTATGGTACATCCTGAAATAATTCTGAAGGGTTACAGTAGCATAAGTTTGTGTGCTTGCTTCGATCTTTACATTTTCCTTTGCTTCAATTGCCTGGTGCAGACCGTCAGAATATCTTCTTCCATCCAGTATACGACCGGTTTGCTCATCCACTATTTTTACAGATTCGTCCATTACTACGTATTCTGTATCCTTGTCGAATAGGGTATAAGCTTTTAGTAATTGTTGCACTGTGTGAATGCGATCCGCCTTCAGTGAATATTCATTTAACAGGGCTTCTTTTGAATGGAGCTTTTCTTCCGCACTCAGTTCTCCTTTATCAATTTCAGATAATTTTGTAGCAATATCCGGCAGAATAAAAAACTCAGTGTCTTCACCGGAACGGGTGATCAGGTTGATACCTCTATCAGTAAGGTCTACCTGGTTGTTTTTTTCGTCAATATGAAAGTACAGTTCTGCATCAACCTTCGGCATTTCTTTTTGCTGATCAGCCAGGTAATAGTTTTCTGTTTTCTGCAATTTCACCCGCATACCAGGTTCACTTAAGAATTTAATAAGAGCGCTATTCTTTGGCAAACCCCTGTGTGCCCGCATTAAGGAAAGACCGCCATCTTTAGGATCATCATTGCCCTCAGCTATCTTTTTCTTGGCATCAATTAAATATTGATTTATTGCCTTTCTTTGAGCGTCAACGAGTTTTTCAATACGTGGCTTAAGATCAAAAAATTGTTGTGTGTTGTCGCTGTGCCCCACAGGTCCGCTAATAATAAGCGGTGTCCTTGCATCATCTATCAATACGCTATCCACCTCATCCACCATCGCAAAATGGTGCTTGCGCTGAACCATTTCATCAGGACTGTGCACCATATTATCTCTCAGGTAATCAAAACCAAATTCGTTATTGGTGCCATAAGTAATATCAGCATTATAGGCGGCACGGCGTGCGTCGCTATTGGGCTCGTGTTTATCAATGCAATCCACGGTAATTCCGAGCCATTCAAAGATGGGCCCGTTCCATTCACTATCCCTTCTTGCGAGGTAGTCATTCACTGTTACTATGTGTACGCCTTCTCCCGCCAGGGCATTCAGGTATGCAGGCAAGGTGCTCACGAGTGTTTTACCTTCACCGGTAGCCATTTCAGCAATCCTTCCGGAATGCAATACCGCACCACCAATCAACTGTACATCGTAGTGCACCATGTTCCAGGATACTTCTCCGCCTGCGGCCTTCCATGTATTATTATACATACACTGGTCGCCTTCAATACGGATATAGTCTTTTTTAACAGATAGCAGTTTGTCCAGTTCGGTGGCTTTACTTTCCAGCGTAAGGTTTTCCTTAAACCGGCGGGAGGTTTCCTTCACCACTGCAAATGCTTCGGGTAATATTTCTTGTAAGATCTCTTCTATCTGCTTATCACGATCTTTTTTTAAGGCATCAATTTCCTGGTAGATAATATCCTTTTCGTTGATCTGGGTTACAGGTAAATTTTCAGCATCGGTTTTCCTCGTTTCTATTTTTTCGTTGATTGCAGCCAGGTGCTGTGTAATCCGGTTCTTAAAATCCCGGGTTTTATTACGAAGATCATCATTGGAAAGGGTTTGGTATTGGGTAAAAAAAGCGTTGATCTTTTCCACTTGTGGGGCGATCTTTTTTACATCTTTCTCGCTTTTATTACCCCCAAATATTTTTGATAAAAAGCCTATCATAAAGTTCCTTGTTATTGGTATTATTTATAAAATTATTAATTTCAGTTTCGAAGTCAGTTCAAATATGGTGCTGACTTTTT
>JBDSAP010000333.1:0-6451 GCA_039922055.1 Ferruginibacter sp. | reverse complement strand
GCCCCCTGTTAATGCAACATCAGGTGTAATCACCCATTGGTTGTTGTTTAATTTTGAAGTAATTGTTTTGCCACCTAAATTAATGTTAGGTGTTGTGCCTGCAGTTTGAGCAAAGCTCTCCGGAAAGATTATACTGATATTTTGTGTACCGGTAATATTGTTAAGCGTTAATGTAACGGGGGCGTATAAGCCTGAATTACCCATTGGGAAAACATAAGTGCCGGATGAATTGACCGCTCTTTTCAAAGTACCATTCATATAGCCGGTTGATGAATACGTGATGGTAGCATTCGGGTCGGTTAAAACAATGGGAAATGCTCCGTTTAAAATACCCGCCGTAAGACTAATTGAACCGGATATCGTACCCCCATTCCATTGTAAAGTACCGCCGGGTTTATTTACTTCAAGGCTGTTATTGATATTGTATAAAATGGCAGATGGGCTATTTGCAGTAAAAACCAACTTACCCGATCCGCTTAAATAGTTTACATAACTGGTATTAAATCCCTGGAAGGTGCCTGCGCCTTTCACTTCTATACTGCCATCATTTACTATTCCAACCGGGGCATCGAAGCCAACAGGTAAAGCGATTGAAACGCCGTTTGCAACAGTAAGCTTGCCTGTGGAATTTGCTGTGGTAATGTTTATGGGGTAATTAGAAACTCCTGCGGGGATAGTTGCTTTTTCATTTCCATTAGGTGCGCCATTTGACCAGTTACCGGCATCATTCCAATCTCCGTTATTGCTGTTACCTGTCCATGTGGTAGTGGGTGATGGAGCCACGTTACTGGAGTTAAACTGTGCCAGGAAAAAGTCAAAGGCAAAATAAGCAGTTCCGATAGTGGCAGGAGTATACAGCGAGGCTCCAAACTTTACCGAAGTCTGGTAAGCGCCTCCGGCCAGGCATTTACCATTAGCCGCTATTTCAATGGTATTTAGGTAATTGCTGCCATTCGCTTCATAGCTGTTTGCCCATAGTGGCTGATAAGTATTCAGGTCGTATTTTATTATTACTCCAAGGTCGTTTCCGGTGCCAGCCCTTGATTTGATTATGTTATTACCATACACTTCTGTATAACTTCCATAGGACGAGCCGGCATTGACACCATACGAATAAATCCCGTTGTTAGTAACACGCATCAATGCTTTAAAAGGGCTTATACTTTTGTAACTGACTAAGGTTCCACTTGAATTTAACTCCAGGTAGGTATTGCCGTTTGCAGGAGTTCCTGATATGGGTACACCCTGGAAACTGCTGCCAAATCCGCCGCCAATGCTTACATAACTTTTACCATTTTTATCAATTGTATAACTCAACTGTACCTGCACATTGGATAGTACATCCACCCACCTGGTACTGCCATTATTATCAACCGATGCAATATAGGTGGTGGTTTGTGTGGGGCTGTAACTGTTACCTGCAACGGTTACCACCCCTCCGTTTATTCTGAAAGCCGTGAAGTACACATTGCCTGCCAGATCAACAAAATCCTGAAAAGTAGAGGTACTGTTTGAACCAACACCGGTATTGCTTACAGTCCATAAAATATTGCCATTGGCTTTATCGATTTTGTATATATTCTTCGAGCCCTGGTCGCTTTCCATTATGATGGGGTTGCCATCTGGCCCAAAGTTTATTCCGCCAAGATCATATAGTGTGAAGCTTTTGTTCCAAAGCAGATTACCATTATTATCATACTTCACCAGGAACGGAACCCCACTATTACCACCTATATACACATTGCCATTTCCATCTACATTAATCACTTCTCCACGGTCGTTGGCTGCAACTCCTGCCACACCAAATTGTTTCGCCCACAATACTGTACCTGTGGCATTGTACTTTACTACGAAAGCATCGAAGTCGTAATTATAATTAACCGACCCGTCACCTGTGGTGGTTAGAGTGGCAGATCCCATCGTCATAGTTCCGGCGAAGTCACCAACGGCATACACGTTTCCACTGGCGTCAGTTACAATATCTCTTATTTGGCGACCGGGAGATGGGGTGGCTTTGGTTGAAGTAGCGGCCCAATCCCATCCCGATCCAGGCTGCGCATTAACTGTATTCATCACAATCAATAACGTTAACACCAAAAGCCTTTGAAGTATAAAATATCTCATGTTTTTTATTTTGTGTAAAAATGGGGTTAAACGCCTTCCCAGAATATACCCGTTAACACGTAGATTTTAGCCCCATTTTACAAGATGAGGCTGAACAGAAGTCTTTATTTTCATACATTGCAAAACTTTTGCAATACTTTTCTGATAGATTGCGTTTTAAACCACACCTCTAAACTGCGCTGATCAATGAGCTATATTAAAGGCAAATGCTGCCTGTCGTTTTCTATTTTCCTTTATTTGCTATTAGCTGGCTCCTGCGTACAGGCACAATCCAAATGGGAACAACTGGAACCTACTTTATCAGATAGCACAGAAACCGCAAAGCTTGGGTTTTATACAACTGCGGCGAAAGACCTGTTCTTTGCCAACCGTAAATTGTCTGAAACATACGCTCATAAAGCATTCTTGATAGCAGATGCAGGAGGCAACCATCTGTATGAAAAAGGAGACCTTCACAATTTACTGGGTATAATGGCTATCTACAATAAAGCTTATGAGGAGGCAGATATTAACCTGCAAAAGTCGATCGCTATTGCTAAACAATTAGGCAACGAGGCGTTGGAACTGAAGGCAAGAACCAATATTGCGCTAAACAGTTCAAAGCGGGGCGACTATCAAAAGGCAGTAGCGCAAAATTTTGATTTGCTACATCTTGCTGAAAGAAAGGGTTCGGAACCATTAGTGCTCGCAAATATCTATGCCAATTTATCAAATGCCTATTACTATTTGTCGCAGTTGAAAGAAGCGGAAAAATATCAACTGAAAGCGCTCCAGTTGTTTGAAAGCAGTAACTACAAAAAAGGAATGGCCAATGCCTGGAATACATTAGGGACAATTAGTACGGATTTAAAGCAGTACGAAAAAGCCGCCGTTTATCTAAACAAAAGCCTTGCACTTAAAAAAGAACTCGGCGATAGTTTAGGAATGGCCAATGCATATAATAGTCTTGTAGATTTAAACGATAAACTGGGTAGAAAATCTGACCACTTGCGTGCTTTACAAAATGCCGAACTCCTGTACAAGGCTTTAAAGGATGATGAAGGCCTTGCCAACAATTATGTGAATTACGGCAGTTATTACTACAAGCAAAAAGATTGGTTGAAGGCCGCAGAATTTGAAAACAAGGCAATTAAATTAGCAGGTAAAACAAAGGACAATTATATACTCTCCGCCGTTTACGAAAATCTATCTAAAACATATTCGAAACTCAACCACCCGGATTCTGCGCTGGCATTTAGCAATAAGGCACTGGGAGCTAAAGATTCATTGTACGATGCGGGGCTGCAAAAGCAAATAGCGACTATGCAGGTGAGATATGAAACAGAAAAAAAAGAGAAGCAGATAAAGGAGCAGGAGCTTGAATTAAAGCAAAAGCAATATGTTTTATTGCAAAGAAATTACATGATCGCCGGGGCGCTTTCTTTGCTTCTTTTTGCACTGGTGTTCTCGTATATATTTTATAAACGCAACCAGCTTAAACAAGCTGTAAAACTGCAACAGGAGATTATGAAGCAGCAGGACCTTTCTGTAAAAGCTGTGTTGGCTGCGGAAGAGAATGAAAGAGTGCGTATTGCCAGGGATCTCCACGACGGAATCGGGCAAATGATGAGCGTTGCTAAAATGAGCCTTTCAGCTATGGAGCATGAACTACAGATGGATGCTCCAAAAAAGTTGAAGTTCGAAACAATCATTCAACTGGTAGATGAGTCTTGTAAAGAGGTACGCATGGTATCGCACAACATGATGCCAAATGCTTTATTAAAATCGGGCCTGGCGACAGCAATCGGAAATTTTATCGATAAGATTGATAGCCACGTTTTGAAAATAAGTTTTTACAGTGAGGGTTTAAATGAACGACTGGATGGCAGCACGGAAACAATATTGTACCGGGTAATACAGGAATGCGTGAATAACGTAATAAAACATGCCAGAGCCAGCAACCTTGATATTTCATTGATAAAAGACAGCACAGGTATAAGCGCTACTATTGAAGACAATGGTAAAGGCTTTGACGAAAAAAGAGTAAGAGCGGGCGATGGGATAGGGTTAAAGAATATCCGGACACGGATGGAATATTTAAAGGGTAGCGTGGAATGGAATTCGGCGCCGGATAAAGGCACATTGGTTGCACTGTACGTGCCACAATAAATTACTCACCTGTTATATCGATATGAAAGAAAAAATTAAGCTCGCAATAGTGGATGATCACCAGATAGTAATTGATGGGTTACATTCCTTATTGTCCAATCATCCATCAATTGAAATAACCTGTAGCAGCACATCGGCTGTAGAAATATTTGGAATGATTAAGACCCATAATGTTGATATTTTATTGACCGATATAATGATGGAGCCAATGAGCGGGGTTGTGCTCGCAAAAAAGGTACATGAAAATTATCCCTCGATAAAAGTGCTGGCATTGTCTATGAGTGGGGCGGGGGATATGGTAGATGAAATGATACGCAATGATTCTATACATGGTTATGTTCTTAAGAATATTGGGAGGCAGGAACTAATAAAAGCCATACAAAAAATAGCAGATGGTGGTATCTATTACAGTGAAGAAATATTAGAAAGTCTTGCGAAGGAAAATGATAGGAAGCAGCAGGCCGCACAAGTACATCTTACAGACCGCGAAATAGAGATCATCCGGTTGATAGAGAAAGAAAAAGGCAACAAAGAAATAGCCGATCTACTTTTTATTAGTGAGCGAACCGTAGAAACCCACCGCAAAAATATTTTCAGAAAACTAAAATCCAGCTCGGTGATTGGCTTGGTTAAATATGCGTATGAGCATAAGCTGATTTAAATTTTTCCTGTTGGCGTTCCGCCTTCAGCTTCGTGCACAAATGAATCTCTATTTTTAATTGCCTGAGTTCGATCAACCGTTTCTTCTCATAAACAAAACAGAAGAAGCATAAGGTTACCTGCCCAGGTTTTCACGTTTTGATTCGAATGGCTTTGCATAATTCTGAAAAACATTTTGTAGCAACTCGTAAATGAGATAGAAGCCTTTCGCCTTTATCTGGATCAGGAGCGGTTAAGGTTTAAAAATCCATTTAATTACAGTATTACATTTATTAATGCTATCGAACAGTCATCCGGTTTTATTCAGCCCAACGAAGCCGCAAAGAATTATTATAAGAAGTTTCTAACGGGCGCATAGCTGAAATAAAAAAAGATGAAGCACTTACTTCATCTTTTTTCTATTAAACAATCTACCTGCCTTAATACCGCTGTACTATACGAAACACAAACCTGTCGGGCGTACTTACCACTCCAGATGCCTCCCTTCTTTTTTTCAGCATATCTGATTTCCAGTAAGCAGACGCTTTTGCAGTATCCATTACCGCCACTACCAACATTACTTTTTTATCATTGTCGGCATCATGGCCGTACACCCTGTCCACTATACCATTATCTATTCTTTCCTGTTTACCCTCGTTAAAGCCTTTTTGCCACGCATCCCAGTCTTTAACAGTAAAAGTGGTTAATGACCGGAGCGCTGAACTAATAACAGCAGTATCCTGGAAGGTCGCGGTAAAAAACGAAAAAGAAGGTGCACCCCTTACGCCGCCTTTTTGCATTGCATCTTTCAATTTAGCATCTTTAGCAAATGCTTTCGCTTTGGCCATGTCGTCTGTTTTTACTGCTACCATTACCATGTTGGAATCCTCGGCCCCCCGGCCAATTACATAATTACGCATGCCAGCGGCCTGCCGCAGAGAGTCATGTGCATCATAGGATGCTTTCCATTTGGTATAATCGCTCACTTTGTGTCTTACCAACAGCATACTTTGCGGTGTGGTACTGATGGTTGAAGGAGCGACTGGTTCGGCAGTTGCAGTAGTGTCAGCACCTGGTTGGTCAGCGCTGGACTTTTCGTCACTTCCATTACAGGAGAATAAGAAAAATACGGCGGCCAAAAAAGACACCGAAAAAAATCGTGATGAGATCATTGTTTAAGTTTTAAGAGTTAAAAAAAATAGGAAGAAATAACGCAAGAAGGGGACGCAGAAAACTAATATACAAATTATTGCGAAGAGCAGGGAATTATTCGTCAAATGAATCTTTGAATATTTTACGCAACTGTTTTTTTTCTTTCCGTTTTAGCAAGCCTGCTTCCGCCCCATGGGGCAGTATCATCAAGTTAGTTCCATAGGAGATTGCGCACAAGTAAATAAAAGAGATCATCCTAATTCTACTTTGACATATTTAAAAAAATGTAGCTCACGGTTACGATAGTTTAATTATGGAACGAAAAAGATGCCATGAAAAAATACAGTACAAGTGAGTTCCGATAAATCGGAATTAAAAAAATAACACA
>JBDSAP010000332.1:0-9948 GCA_039922055.1 Ferruginibacter sp. | reverse complement strand
AAGAAGTAGTCGATTCAATACTCCCTATGTTCCAGGTGTTTGGGAAAAACATTGTGTATGAGGGAAAAGCCGGCGCCGGGCAACACACTAAAATGTGTAACCAGATAACCATTGCCGGTACTATGATTGGAGTTTGCGAAGCGCTTGTATATGGAACAAAAGCAGGGCTTGATTTAAATACAATGCTTGAGGGTATCAGCAAAGGTGCTGCGGCTTGCTGGACGCTTGATGTGCTGGCGCCAAAAATTGTAAAGAATGATTATGCTCCGGGTTTTTCGATTGACAATTTTGTCAAAGATCTCACTATAGTATTAGAAGAAGCTGAAATAATGAAACTGTCATTGCCCGGTGTGGCATTGGTAAAACAATTGTATATAAGTCTCCAGGCAATGGATAAAGGTTCTTCAGGCACACAGGCTTTATACCTTGCGCTTAAAAAACTTGCAAATATGGGTACTCAATAAATCAGGCGTTTTACAATTTGGGTACTGATTGCGCCATGCCTTTAAAAAATAGTCTCAATGAGCAGGAAGAAATTTGAAATACGCCCGTCCTGTTTAAAATTGATGATGTTATACTGCGCAAGGGATAAATTAGTGACCTGGTATTTTGCTCCACATTGATAAAATGTATACGAGTGCGACGCCAATGAAGCTTAATTGAAAAACTTCTGCTGGGTTCAAAAAAAAATTTTCATTATTTTATCCCTTGTTTACTATATCCTAAAATATCATTATGACTGTCGGACTTTTTATACCCTGTTACGTTAACCAGTTTTATCCTGGCGCCGCAAAGGCAACATTGGAATTACTGAAAAAATTGGGAGTAAATGTTGTGTATCCGATCAAGCAAACCTGCTGTGGCCAGCCTATGGCAAACTCAGGTTTTGAATACCTTTCGAAGGACTGCAATAAAATAATCATAGAAAATTTTTTCGAATTCGATTATGTTGTTGGACCTTCTGCGAGCTGTATTCTTCACATAAAGGAGCATCTTCATTCTGAAGAAAATGAAGAGAAGGCTACCGCTATTCGGTCCAAAGTTTATGAACTGGTAGAGTTTTTAACGGATGTTCTTAAAATTGAAAAACTGGATGCAGTGTTCCTTCATAAAGTTGGATTGCATCATAGTTGCCATGGATTACGTGGACTTCATTTGTCGCAAATGAGCGAGCTTAATGAACCCGAATTTTCAAAACCGCGGCGCCTTTTAGATATGGTACAAGGATTAGAACATACCAGCCTTGACAGGATGGATGAGTGTTGCGGATTTGGTGGACTGTTTTGCGTAACCGAAGAAGCAGTGTCTGTAAAAATGGGAAAGGACCGGGTGACAGATCATACCAAACATGGTGCAGAATATATCACTTCATCAGATCTCTCCTGTCTCATGCACCTCGAAGGAATACTTCGCAGGAATAAGAGCTCGGTGAAAGTTATCCATATTGCTGAAATATTAAATGCTACAAAATGAGCCAGGCAAAAGATCACGCAACATTAGCCAGCGCCTTTATTAAAGATGAAGAGCGGGTAGACTGGCACGACGGCGCCCTTTGGTATATCCGTCAGAAAAGAGATATTATTTCAAAGCAAATACCTGAATGGGAACAATTGCGGGAAACAGCATCGCAGATCAAAAGTAATGTCATCTCAAATTTGCACGACTACCTTTTACAGTTCGAAGAAAATCTTAAAAAAAATGGAATAATAGTCCATTGGGCTGATAGTGCAGAAGAACATAATGAAATTGTTTATTCAATTCTAAAAGCAAAAGAGATCACCCAGATGGTAAAGAGTAAGTCGATGCTGACCGAAGAATGCCAACTGAACGAATACCTGGACGAACGTGGAATAGACGTGATCAACTCAGACCTGGGTGAATATATCCAGCAAATAGATAAAGAACCGCCGAGCCATATTGTGCTCCCCTGCATTCATAAAAGAAAAGAAGAGATCGGTGAATTATTTCATAAACATTTGGGAACAGAGAAAGGAATGTCTGATCCCACGCAACTTACAAGAGTTGCCCGAAACCATTTACGCAATGTATTTCTCACAAGGCGAGCCGCTCTCACCGGCGTAAATTTTGCGGTTGCCGAAACAGGGGAGTATGTTGTTTGCACGAACGAAGGCAATGCAGATATGGGCGCCCATTTATCCGAAGTGCAAATCGCTTCCATGGGTCTCGAAAAAATAATTCCTCAAAAGAAACACCTTGGAGTCTTCTTGCGATTGTTGGCAAGAAGCGCTACAGGGCAACCGATCACAATTTATTCCAGCCATTTTCAAAATCCGCGGAAAGGGCAGGAGATGCATTTAATATTGGTTGATGCAGGAAGGACTCGTCAACTCGGTCGTGCTGATTTTAGAGATTCTTTAAAATGTATCAAGTGCGGCGCCTGTATGAACACCTGCCCTGTTTACAGGAAGAGCGGCGGCTTAAGTTATCACAATACCATTACCGGACCTATCGGTGCTATTCTTGCTCCCAATCTCGATATGAAAAAGCACGCGGACCTTCCTTTTGCATCTACGCTTTGCGGATCCTGTACAAATGTTTGCCCGGTGAAAATTAATATACATGAGCAATTGTATAAATGGAGACAGGTGATTGTGAAAGAAGGATATGCTACTAGTATAAAGTCATTGGGCGTAAAGGCGATGGCCTGGACATTGACATCGCCGGCAAAATTGACAACAGCAGGTAAAGCCGGAAGATGGTTCTTGCATAACATACCATTTGTGGTAAATAATAAATTCAACGCATGGTATAAGGAAAGGGATATGCCTGAGGGACCAAAAGAATCTTTTCGCGAATGGTATATTAGAAATGAAAGTAAAAAAGAGGAATAAATATGAGTACAAGAGAAAAAATATTACAGTCTGTCTTGCAGAATCAACCACCAACAACGGGATTGCCCGACATTGCCATGTTTAAAGGATCCGGAGATGATCTTATTGAAAAGTATATAGCTGTTTTTGAATCGATTGGAGGCAGCGCATTTATGGTGGACGATATCGCCGCGGTAAAAAACCTGGTTCACGAAAAATTTGATACAGCAAAAAGAATAGTAACTACCCTTAGTGAGCTGAGTGATCGTTTCAGGTTGATATCCGGTGAAACTGATCCGCATACCTACGAAGATGTTGAATTGGCCATTATCAGGGCGCATTTTTCCGTAGCCGAAAATGGCGCAGTATGGTTAACAGAGGAAGTGATGGGCCAGCGAATTATTCCCTATATCTGCCAGCATCTTGCTGTAATTGTTCAAGCCAATAGTATAGTACCCACTTTGCATGAAGCTTACGAAATTATCGGTACAGGCGATTATGGCTTCGGTGGCTTTATCGGCGGTCCGTCAAAAACAGCAGACATTGAACAGGCGCTTGTATTAGGCGCCCACGGCCCATTATCAATGACAGTTTTCATAATGAAATAATTAAGAACAAGCAAACTAAAATTAATAGGTAAGAATAATTATGAATAGCAATTTCAAGATCAATAGTAGTGTGCTGGAAGTATACAATGATGTATACACTCAAGAAGTTCTCGCCGCTCTTTCTTCATTGGCACATTTCAACAAGGAGATAAAAGAAGCGATGACTGCCAGGATAAAAAGAAGGGCAGAACGCAGTCAACAAAAAAAGCGGATCACCTTTTTAGAGCCTGGTAGTTTAATACCTCGCACGTCAATAAAAGTTCAGGACGCAAGAGATGGTAAATTTGACGGAGCTGTTATTCCCAAAGATCTGCAAAGACAATGGATACAGGGAACCGGCCCTGCAGCAAAGCCGAATGCGACTTTGGAAAGCAGTATCCGCAATGTTGCTTATGCTTTGCTTTCCGGAGCCGATGGATGGATGTTTGATGGAGAAGATGCATTGGGGCAAATAAAAACTATGTCGCTCGATAACCAACGTAATTTAAAATTGGCTATTAAAAAAGATCCCCTGTTTTTAAAAGTGGCAGAAACTGTTGCGGCAGAAATGAACAAGTGGTCAATGGGATTTTTTGGAAATAATATAGTTGGCAACTGGGAAGAACAATTGAATTTTACTACCAAGATATTCCGTGCCCGTGGCCTTCACCTGGATGACAGACATATCCGTGATGCCAGCGGAGTAGCAATGGCTGCTTCTATTGTTGACCTCACACTTTATGTAGTCAACAATTACAAAGAGCTACAAAAAACAGGCGCCTCTGTTGTTTTATATCTTCCCAAAATTCAGACCGCAGAAGAAGCTGCATTATGGAATGATATGCTGACTGCGCTCGAAGAACACCTTGATGTTGAAGTGGGAACGATCAAAGTATATTTGCTGGTAGAACAGTTGGAAGCTACGCATCAATTGATGGAAATGCGTGCTGTATTGGGAAAACATTTTGTTGGTTATAATACCGGTCGCTGGGATTATATCAATAGTGTTGCCGATGCAATGGCATGGGGCAAAAATTTTATCAATCCCGACATAGAAGCGATCACCATGACCTACGGTTACATGCGCAATTATGAAAATCGTGTAAGATGCGCTGTGAACACTCCTGACCTAAATGGCAACTTTGCATTATGGCAGGGCGGCATGGAACCTAACATACCAGTAGGATCAAAAGAAGGCGTTAGGGCAAGTATGAAAAAAGCAATTGCGGGGGCAGAAAGAGAACAGCATGAAGGCGCCAGCGGCAAATGGGTGGCGCATTGGAAAATGGTAAATATTGTAAGGCCAGTATGGGAAAAGGCAGGCGAGGCAAATCAATTGGGACGAAGCTTTCCGCCACTTACTTATACCCAGCAGGATGCGGACGGGCTTATATTGATAGAAAAAGCGCCGACTACTATTCGTGGTGCAAGAAATTTATTAAGTGTGGCTTTGCAATACGGCAATGCATTTGGGCAAGGCATGCAGGCTGCCGCATTAAAGCCTGCTGATTTCTTTGGAAATGATGACGTTTTATACCTGATGGAAGACATGGCAACCGGCGAGATCAGGTTAAGCATTCTTTGGGAATGGGTGCACAAAAGTGCTGCTATCACTGAAGATGATACTCAAACAGGAATAAAAGCGGGAGATACATTTTCCGTTTATTTGTTCGACAAATTACTTGAAGAAGAGTATGCAAAACTCTTAAGCGCAAATACAAAAGATGTGTTTGATGATTCAAAAAACACGACACTACCTATCTCTAAAGAAATAGCCATCGCCTATATTCATAGCCACGAAAAGTTTCCATGGTTTATTGATCTGTTGAATATTAATCTTAACAATTTGAACCTCGAGGTCGCAAAGCAAAGAATAAATATGTACATGGAGACTTTCAGAAATGATGGAAGCCGTATTACTGAAAACCTGGATTTTAAGTAAAAGCATATTGATGGATGTGGGCGGTATAGTCCCGGCCCGGTTCGGCTTTGTCTTTCTCCCCCGTGGCAGTATATGTTCCTCCTATCAACTGTGATCGGTCAGTTTGCTATTATTGCTAAAGTAGGTCTTAATGGGAGTTGTTTCGATGTAAATTGCATACACTTCATTAACAAAAAGCACGTAACTGCCGTTGTTCACATTGTGTATATTTGTTTTACTGCATCGGTTTTTTCCTAACCTGTAGTTGGTTGCAATGCTCCCAACCCCGAATCAACAATTTTATATTTATAGACTTTTTTGAAACATGGATATAATAGAAAATTGGTCCGGCATTCGTAAACACTTCAACAAAAGTTTCAGGACAAACTTTCACGTTTCTATTGCATCGGTGGGCAAAGACAACAACCCAACAGTGACACCAATTGGATCTTTATTTCTTAACAATAATCAGACGGGTTTTTATTTTGAAAAATTTCCCACTAAACTTCCCGAAAACAGCAAAGCAAACAAACAAATTTGTGTGTTAGGAGTAAACAGTAGCACCATGTTTTGGTTGACGTCATTATTTATTGGACAATTCAAAAGTTACCCGGCAATTAAATTATATGGGCACCTCGGAGAAAAAAGGAAAGCGACAGACATTGAAATAAAAAGACTTGATTCAAGAATGCAAACAACTAAATGGCTGAAAGGAAATAAATATTTGTGGGGACACATGGATGTTGTACGGGAAATTACGTTTACCAAAGCCGAGAAAATAAATTTAGGTAAAATGACAGAAAAAAATTGACATCAGCAAGCCCCGGCCACAGGTAATAGTTCCCATGTACGCAGTGCGAACGTGAGCCCAAAGTGCAAGAAATATCTTGCATTAATTGATATGATTACAGATTAAATCCTTAATCATGAGCAAACCAATCGATTCAGTTTCATTCAGCTACCCGCAGGAATTCTAAGTGCAAAATCATCCGTTAACTGAAAACAGTTTGCAGGTAAAGCTGTAAATTGTTTTAAATTTTGAATGAATGAATTTTCGGAATGTTCCCATACACCCCCTACTAAATTCCGTTGTTAGGTCTTGCTGGATTTTAGAAGGCATGCCTGTTGCTGGTAGTCAATTCAGAACAATGGCTGATGGATGTCCCGGGCTTATTTATCAACCGGCAAGTGAGGGCTCATTTCAACAGAACAATAAACAATTGCCCGAACTATTTATTTTCGGACAAACCACCAGGCATGCTGAGATTGATCTCTCAGGGAAGTTCGCTACCATTGGTTTGTATCTCTACCCTCATGCGCTCACATCTATTTTTGGTTGCAATCCCGGAGAGCTGACCGACTCTTGCTTCAACATTAATTTACTGGCAAAAAAGAAAGGTTTTAATTTAACGGAGCGTCTTGCAAATGCGGGAGCGGTAGAAGATAAGGTTGAAATGATATCTTCTTTTTTATGTAACCAGGTAAACACGAACAACCGATCACCTAATGCGGCCATGCAATTTGCACTTGAGCAAATAATTCAGTCTTCAGGCAGCGTGTCATTAAAACAACTGCAGAAAACTTTGCAATTATCAGAACGAAGTTTTCAACGAAATTTTAAACAGTATATAGGGATCTCTCCCATGTTATTTTCGAGGATCTGCAGGTTCCAGGCTTCGTTAAAACAGCTTCAGGAGGCAGGGTATAATAAGCTTTCTGACATAGCATTCGATAATGATTATGCCGATCAGTCACACTTCATCCGTGCATTTAAAGAATTTGCCGGCGTTTCTCCCAACCAATACCAAAAGCAAACAACCGCAGTGGTTGAAAACCTGGCTGAAATAATATTTTAGCCGCTGTCGGTTTTGTTCTATTTTATCTTTTTACGTTATCGCAATTTTACATGCAAAAGTAAAAACGATGACCGTATTCATTTTGATTTCAATGGGCAGATCAGTATTGCATGGCTATGGTAATACCATTAAAATATGCTTTGCGCTCTCTCTTATTACCATCCTCTTCACCAAAGCTACCAATCAACACCTGCCTTCAGCAGGCAAAGAATTATTTGAAAGCAAGTGTGTAAACTGTCATGGAACAGATGGAACAAAAGGCCGCTGGGGCGCTAAGAATTTAAGCACAAGCAGGCTAAGCGATGAGGCATTATTTAAGGTGATAAGTGAGGGGAGAGGCTTTATGCCCAAATGGGGTAAAAAATTAGCGCCGCCCCAAATAGATGCATTGATAGCATACATTAAAACCTTGAGAAATTAGTGGCCACTATTGCCAATCACATACAAAACACATCGATCACCACAATGCATAAAACGACAATGACAACTTTAATTTTGATACTAACTGCAACCAGTACCGCATTAATTGCGGGTTTGTTGTATGGCTATACCTGTTCTGTAAACCCGGGTTTAGGCCGGTTACCCGCGAATGAATATTTAGCTGCCATGCAATCAATAAATAATGCTATTCAAAACCCAATCTTCTTTGCGAGCTTTATGGGTACAATGGTATTGCTTCCCTTAAGTGCTTACCTGCAATATCACCAGGGGCATTCTTTGTGTTTCATACTTTTAATAGCGGCTACTGCAATTTATATAACAGGTGTATTTGGCGTTACTGCTTTTGGAAATGTGCCTTTAAATGAAGCGCTGGATAAGTTTAATTTAACAACATCAACTCCTGCCCAAATAGTTTCCCAAAAATTACAATTCGAACAACGCTGGCAATTTTTCCATAATATCCGTACAATTGCCGCCATTATTTCTTTAGTATTAGTTATCATCAGTTGTTGCAATAGCCGGAACTAAAAAATCAACAACATGCAAATTAACCAGTACCACGTTGCACAGATTAACTTGGGCAGAATGTTAGGCCACATCAATAACCCTGTTATGCCCGGAGTTGTCGCCATCTCCATCGTATCAATGCTTTGGCAAAAGAGAGCGATGGTTTTATCCGGGGGTTTAAGGACGGGACAAATAGTGATCAAAAATAACAGGCCTGCCTCATACAGGTTTATTTGCTTTTCTTATAATGATAGTTGGCGAACTTTATAAAATTATTCCAGTCATAAGCCGTCAGGTCGTGCTCGCCTTCCCTGTTGTGATAGGCCAGCGGAGATTGAATAATTGGTTGATTTATTCCGGGAGGATTTGCCGGAAGATTTGATTTCAAACCATATAGTTGATACACTTTCTCAGCATTCTTTAAAGACAAAAATGTGCCGAAAGGATCTGCCCAAAGATCTTTTGAAGCATTGGTGGCATAAATAGGTCTTGGTGCAATCATCGCCACCAGCATGTGCTGATCTACCGGCAATGAATGCTCGTTATTGTTATATTTTTTATAGTTGTTATTAAACCAGTAAGGGAAAGAAGCATTGATGCGCCCGATCCTTTCACCAAATTGCCTGCGTGCCAGTGCAACGCCTGTATTGCCCGAACAGTTGGACACACAAATGGCAAATCGCTGGTCTTCCGCAGCAGCCCGTAGTGAAGCTTTTCCGCCCCTTGAATGTCCAACGATCGCAATCTTTTTTGCATCGATGTCTTTATCTTTTTCAAAGTAGTCCATTACCCGGCTTGCACCCCATGCCCAGGCGCCAATAGCTTTCATGCCATTGTCTGTAGTTAATTGTACAGGGTATAAATCGAGTACCCCATTTACATATTTTACTTTATCGTCCGGGGCAAGATCGCTGACATGGATCGCGGCTATTGCATAACCACTGTCAATCAGCATTTCTGCCGGCCAGAAGCCGGACTTAGTAGCCCTTGTAGGATCGGTAATATCTTTACTACGGTTATTGATCAATAAAAAAGCAGGCACAGGCTTCGTTACGTTATTGGGAACAAAAAGAACGAGGTTTATTTTTACAGACTTGTTATTATTGAACACCTCTATCAGCACCTCTTTCAATTTGGCTTTACCATTCATCGCGTTTGCATTTTCATTAGTAACCGAATACTTCATCCGGCTGTACGTTTTAGGCATCTGCCCATAAATGTTATCCTCAAACAACCTGAGGATCTCGGGCCTTCTTACCATTTCCCATGTCGTCTTATTTGTTACATCTTTATTTGCAGACGTCTTAAGTACACCAGGTAAAGTATATGCCGGCACTTTTGACTCATCATAATTTGCCTGCTCCTGATTTTGTGCCTCAACACTTGTTACCAGGGCTATTGTTACAAATGCTGTTATTAATTTTTTCATAAGAAGCGTTGATATAATTTGTATTTGTTGAACAACTTTACATGCTGTTGCAAGGTAAATATTCTACGTCAATGCTTGCCTCCAATATGTTTTTAAGAACCAGAGATAGAAGATCAACAAGCAACAAAAGTATTCGTCAGCACCAGTTTGGCCCCGACATTTGATTTTCAGTCTTCGTTCATAATTTCAAATTGATATTTAGCCTGCTGCACATTCCATTAATTTTGCTTTTTGAACCTGTACTTTAAGTCTACTTTGACATATTTAAAAAAATGTAGCTCACGGTTACGATAGTTTAATTATGGAACGAAAAAGATGCCATGAAAAAATACAGTACAAGTGAGTTCCGATAAATCGGAATTAAAAAAATAACACA
>JBDSAP010000331.1:0-12037 GCA_039922055.1 Ferruginibacter sp. | reverse complement strand
GTCATGATGTTTTGAGTAAGCGTACCGGTTTTATCACTACAGATATAAGTGACAGAACCAAGCGTTTCCACGGCTGGTAAATTCCTTACCAGTGTGTTTTGTTTTACCATCCTTTGTGCGCCCTTTGATAGCGCAATGGTAATTACTGCGGGGAGCGCTTCAGGCAATGCCGCCACCGCCAGCGATAGTGCGGTAAGGAACATAAGGAAAGGCGATTCACCCCGCAATAATCCAACACCGAATACAATCACGCAAATAACAATAACAACAACCGCCAGCTGCTTGCTGAATACTGCGAGCCTTTTCTGCAACGGTGTTTTTTGTTGGGGAGATTCCATCATGCCGGCAATTTTCCCAATCTCCGTATCCATACCGGTAGAAGTAACCACCGCCTTTCCCGAGCCGTTGCTTACGATGGTACCTTTAAACACCATATTAACCTGGTCGGCTGGCTCTATATTATTTCCCGGAATGGCATCTGCTATCTTATCAACTGAAGAGCTTTCTCCGGTAAGTGGCGCCTCTTCTGTTTTAAAGGAGTTTACTTCAATAAGCCTTGCATCTGCCGGAACGATATCACCTGCTTCCAACAATACAATATCGCCAGGAACCAGTTCTGCTGCATCGATCTTTTCATGATTGCCGGCACGTATTACCATTGCGAATTGTGCTGCCATTTTTTGCAACATTCTCACTGCCTCTTCCGCATTGTTTTCCTGGCTATATCCTATCCATGCATTGCCGATAATAATTGCAAGAATAACGTATGCATCTATATGCTCGCCCACTGCAAAGGAAATTGCAGCAGCAATGATCAAAATAATGATCATAATATCTTTAAACTGGGCGGCGAATATTGAAAGCTTACTCTTTTTTGCGGCCTCTTTTAATACATTCTTTCCGTGCTCATTTTGAAGGGAGGGTATTATATCTTTTGCCAAACCGGAAACAGATGTTTTCAGTTTAGCCATTACATCCTCTTTTGCAAGTTGGTACCAGGCATTCATATACGATGGGTTTTAATTAAAAAAAGGTCCACAATAACATAGATGAAATAATCTCCGGCACGCAATCGTAAGTACATCAACTGAATGAAGCGATAGAAGCTTAAAAATAGTAGTTAGGTAGGATGTAAAATAATATTTATTTCCGAATCACTCAATTGCAGAACATTGAAAGTCTTGACGAGCTTATTGTTGCAGGTTTAGGGAGCTTAAAGGGGAAGGTGATAATTCTCTTTGATATAAGTGAAGTTTGCTTTTTCTTATTTTACTTATTTAGGTACTTTCTTATTTCTACAACTGAAACGCCGGCCTTATTTATAATGGAGAGAAGATTCTCCGGGCCTACGCCTAAATGATTGCACCACCAGGTAAATTCACCAAAATCATTTACATTAATTTTAGTTTTATCCTTTGGTAATTTTATTTTGAAATCGTTACTCACATCAATACTTAACTGTGTTAAATGGCAAGTCAAATATAGTTCTTTATCAATACCCTATTTTTATCAACTGCGGAAAGTGCTGTCATTAAAAAATGATGCCAGTTTTAGGTGTAGATTAAAATAATTTCTCGTCTGTTGTAGTGGAACGTTGACGATACGTATTGAATGCGCAAGATTATACAGAATATAATTACCGGAAATCTTTTTAAGAGAAGAAGAGAATGAGGCAGGCGGGGAATAAATAACGGATTGGTAAGCCAATCCGGATAGATAGCAGCGAATAGAAATTGCAGGGAGCAATAATTTACTCGAGTAATGATAATGCCCTGTTTAAATCAATACCACCTAATGTAATACTAAAATCATCTAATGGTCTGAATTGCATGGCTACCCACCATTCCAGGCGTGTGCCGGTATCAAACTCATCGAAATTAAGCCAGGTTTGCCCGGAGTAATTAATCACCTGGTCAACGATCAACGTGGTGCCTTTTTTTGGAAACAGCAGGGCTCCTTTAAGCACTAACTTTTTTTTCTTGGTACTATAAACCTTGTTAAACTTGTCGTTGATGCATACCACTTTTTGGCCTTTGTAGAATTTCATGGATACGGTATTTGGAATTTTTTAATAGGTCAGGGTTTTTGCATTGTAGGCAGATATGTCCCCGTCGTAAAATATTAACGCCGGATTTTTCCTCCTATTGCGCATTTTAAATCCTCCTGTTGAAATTCTGATTTTAACAGCACGGTTAATTACTGGTTTCAGAAGGAGTATTAATGGAAATTTTTGTAGGAACAGGCACTCCAAAATCAGGCAAGCCATCTTTGGTCCAGATAAATCGCTGGGCACGAGGTGATCGGTGCCTACCGCAGCCTTGCCCCGGCTCGTCATTGGCATGATATAATATCCAATCTTCTTTACCATCAGGCGATTTAAAAAATGAATTATGACCAGGGGCAAAAACGTTATTTTCCTTTGATTGGGAGAAGACGGGGTGTGGATGTTTTTTCCAGGAGGTTGGGTCCATCAGGTTGCTTGTATCGGAGGCGGATAACATACCTAATGCATAGTAGTCGGTCCAGCAGCCACTTGCTGAATAGATCAGGAAAACTTTGTCTTTATTGGTCAACACTTCAGGGCCTTCATTCACACTAACATGTGGAACATCATTCGCATTTTGCAGGTCTCCATGTATTTCCCACTCCAGTTCAGGGCTCGAAATTTTGGCACGTATATCTCCAAGCGTCCATGGGTTTTTCATTTTAGCAATATAAATGTTTTGATAACCATTCACATCGCCTTCCCATCCGGACCATATAAAATATAATTGTTTTTTGTGTTCAAAGATAGAGCCGTCAATCGACCATTTATCATCCGGAGTAAGAAGCTTGCCTTTCATTTTCCAGTCACCTTTTAACGGATCCCGCGAATCATTTTCAAGTACCCAGATACGATGAGAAATGTTATTGCCACTATCAGCAGCAAAATAGATGTACCATTTACTATTTAAAAAATGAATCTCAGGCGCCCAGATCTCTTTCGAATAGGGGCCTGTTTTTGGAGGTGTAAATACGACCTTTTTTTCTGCGGTATCTAATCCGGCAATCGTCTTTGTTTTCCAGATTGTAATATTTTTTCCGGTAGTATGTGTGTAATAATAAAAGCCATTTTTATAAATACACCATGGGTCAGCGCCCGCAGGTAAAAGTGGATTGGTAAAAGTGGCCGCATGCTGTGCGTTCGCATAATAGGCAAAAGAAAAAAATATAAGTAGACAACAAGTCGAATAGTTATTTCTCATGTTTGTAAAATTGTGCAAATTAAAAGTCCTTAACAAATTTCAGATCTTTCATACCAACAATAGCGGGATAGATGGCTCCTGTTCTCTTGATTCGCTGACTGTTTTCACCAAAGCGCCAGCGCAGTAAAGGAAGGAAATAGGATTGGTATATAAAATACTTTCAACATTTACCGTGTTTTAGTACCTACTCAATTTGCAAAGCGGCCTTAAAAATACTTACAATCATTTCAATTGCTTGTTAAAAATAGCCCGTTATTTTTTCTTGTATGTGGGGCTGTAAATGTTGCCATTCGTTTTATTATAGCTTTTGTACTTTTACTTAAATCTTATTGCATGGATGTAAAAATGGAACCTTCCTGGAAAGAGGTGCTGAAAAACGAGTTTACCAAATCCTACTTTTTAGAGATTGTTACATTCTTAAAAACTGAGCGGTCTGCCGGAAAAGTAATTTACCCACCAGGTCCATTAATCTTCAATGCATTTAATCAAACTCCTTTTGACAGTGTACGGGTTGTGGTATTAGGACAAGACCCTTATCACAATCCGGGTCAGGCGCATGGCCTTAGTTTTTCAGTACCAAATGGTATTAAACCGCCGCCTTCCTTAGTAAATATTTATAAAGAAATTCAGAAAGATATTGGCGTGGCCATGCCAGCAGAATATGGTAATCTTACAAGGTGGGCAGAGCAAGGCGTATTGTTGTTAAATGCCATATTAACGGTAAGAGCCAATGATCCTGCAAGTCATTCTAAAATAGGCTGGATGGAATTTACGGATGCGGTGATAAAGAAAATATCCGATCAAAAAGAAGGAGTGGTATTTTTATTATGGGGTAAATTTGCGCAGGATAAACAAACCTTGATAGATGAAACAAAACATTTCATTTTAAAAGCCGCTCACCCCTCGCCGTTTAGTGCGGATAAAGGTTTTTTTGGATGTAAACATTTTTCAAAGACCAACGAATTATTAACCAGGCAGGGACTTGCGCCTATTGACTGGAAATTATTATCACCTTAAAATCTAACTTTTTTAAATGGAAGAAATTCGGTCGATTCGCAAAAGCAAAAGAAATCAAGGTGAATTTTTGAAAGATATATTTGGAAGGATTTGGGCGGTTTGGGCATTTGTTCTTTTCATCATTACTTTTCTGATCATATTCATTCCCTCGATGTTGTCGTATTTATTTAAAGATCAGATAAAAGGGCAAACGTATTTTATCGGAGTTTCGAGGTGGTGGATGAGGTTTTGGTTGTTCCTGATTGGCTGCCCGTTGAAAGTTAGCGGAAGAGAACATTTTAAAAAAGGGCAGGCTTATGTGATCGTTTATAACCATAACGCATTGCTGGATGTGCCACTATCAGCGCCCTTTGTGCCCGGTCCTAACAAAACAATTGCTAAGGCTTCATTTGCCAAAGTGCCCATTTTTGGATGGTTTTACAAACGAGGGTCGGTGCTGGTGGATAGGAAGGACAACAGGAGCAGGATAAAAAGTTTTGAGGAAATGCGAAATGTACTTAGGCAAGGCATGCATATGTGCATCTATCCCGAAGGAACCCGCAACAGGACAGATCAACCATTGAAAGAATTTTTTGATGGAGCATTCAAAATAGCTGTAGATGTAAAAAAAGACGTAATCCCCTGCATAATATTTGGCACTAAAGAAGCGATACCAATCAGCAAAGGATTCTATTTACTTCCGACAAGACTAAGGATGGATTTTCTTCCCGCTGTTTCATCCGAAGGTTGTAAAGCCGGAGAATTAAAGGATAAAGTTTTTGAAATAATGAAGGACCATTACATAAATGGGCAGAAGTATAATGGCCGCCCTTAGGATGGCCATTATTTGAGGTAGTTTGCTCACATTGGTTATAATGGTCTGAAATGTTGCCATTATGTATGCCGATGAAAGGATCCGCCGCGGCGGACGATGATGCTATGAAATCCTTCCGCTGGTTAACAAATTAATTGCAAAGGTTAACTTGGTAAAGCAGAATTAATTTTAAATTTCTCCATAATTTCCCTACTTTTGCCGCCCAAAAAGAAAATTCTTTTTTACATTTCCCACAAGGCTCACAAAGTGTCCGTCTGATCGGAACGCCAGCAGGGAGTAACTATAATAAGTTATTAAATGCCAAAAGTTAAAACCAACTCAAGCGCAAAAAAGCGCTTCAAAGTTACCGGAACAGGTTTAGTTACCTTCCAAAAGCCCTTCAAACGTCACATCTTAACAAAAAAATCAAAGAAACGTAAGCGTAATTTGAGAAAAGATGGTGTAGTTCATTCTACCAACCACGATTTCGTATTGCGTTTGTTACGCCTGAAAGGCTAAGCCTTCGGGATCTCAACAATACTTTCTACATTAACAATCAAAATTATTAAGATATGCCACGTTCAAAAAATGCAGTAGCATCAAGGGCCAGGAGAAAACGAGTTTTAAAAGCCGCCAAAGGCTATTATGGTAAGCGGAAAAATGTATACACCGTTGCCAAAAATGTAATGGAAAAAGGGTTAACATATAGCTATGTTGGCCGTAAATTAAAAAAGCGTGAATACCGCACATTATGGATAGCTCGTATCAATGCTGCCGTAAGAGCAGAAGGACTTACTTACAGTGAGTTTATTCACCAACTGGCGGTAAAGAACATTGATATCAACCGCAAGGTTTTAGCTGACCTGGCAATGAATGAGCCGGAAAGCTTTAAAGCTCTTATAGCTCAGGTAAAAGACCCCAAATAAACCTTGTTACTTTATTGAAAAAATATAGATACCGGATGTGATTCACATCCGGTATTTTTTATTAATTGCATTTATCATTGAATTACATTTACACAATTAAAATTTTTATCATTGAAGGAAATAAATACCATGAATAATACTTATGCCGACCTGGTGGATCAAACCTTTAATTTTCCCCAGGAAGACTTTGTAGTTAAAGATGAATACCTGCAATATAATGGGCAAGATATAAAAGCACTGATTGACAAGTATGGCACACCGCTGAAGCTGACTTATTTACCCAAGATAGGGATGCAGATAAATAAGGCGAAAGATATGTTTGAAAAAGCAATAAAGAAGCATAAGTACGAGGGTAAGTACAACTATTGTTATTGTACAAAAAGCTCCCACTTTTCTTTTATAGTGGAGGAAACACTGAAAAATGATATCCACCTGGAAACGTCTTATGCTTATGATATTGATATCATCAATAAATTATATGCCCGTCGTAAGATCAATAAAGAGACCTTTATTATTTGTAACGGATACAAACAAAAAGCTTACACATCCCGGATAGCCAGGTTATTAAATACCGGGTTTAAAAATGTGATCCCGATCCTGGATAATAAAGAAGAATTAAAGGCATATAAGAGTGTAAAGGTTCCATTTAAATTGGGTATACGGGTAGCTGCGGAGGAAGAGCCGAATTTTCCGTTCTATACTTCCAGGCTTGGGATGCGTGCTAAAGACGTGTTGGAATTTTATGTAGATGAGATAGAAGGAATGGAACATAAGTTCCAATTGAAAATGCTGCATATTTTTTTAAATAAAGGCATTAAAGATGATATCTATTACTGGAGTGAATTGAACAAAGTGATCAACCTGTATTGCCAGTTAAAAAAGATTTGCCCTGAACTCGATTCAATAAATATCGGTGGCGGTTTCCCTATCAAGCATTCGCTGGGTTTCGATTATGACTACCAGTTTATGATCAACGAAATTGTGCGGAATATAAAGGTTGCTTGTAAGCGGAATAAAGTGCAAATGCCAAACATTTTTACCGAGTTTGGAAGCTATACCGTGGGCGAAAGCATGGCGCATATCTATAGCGTGATCGGCGAAAAAATGCAGAATGACCGGGAGATATGGTACATGATCGATTCATCTTTCATTACCACTTTACCTGATACCTGGGGCATCGGTGAAAAGTTCCTGATGCTTCCGATCAATAAATGGAAAGAAGAATACCAGCGGGTAACGCTGGGCGGTATTACTTGTGACAGCCACGATTATTATGATTCGGAAGAACATATCAACGAAGTGTTTTTGCCTAAGCTTACAACTGGGGAACCTTTGTATGTAGGTTTCTTTCATACCGGTGCATACCAGGACCAGATCAGTGGTTACGGTGGTATCAAGCATTGCCTCATTCCTTCGCCAAAACATATTATTATTGGCCACGATAAAAATGGCAAGCTGGTGGATTGGGTGTATGCAAAAGAACAAAGCGCTCAAAGCATGTTGAAGATATTGGGATATTAGACATCTAAAATGTTCAATTATAAAGTGGCTGAGTTGCCACTTTTTTCTTTTTTACTAAACGCTAATTCACCGGTTATGAAAAGGTTAATCAGTATTCTTTTACTCATCAATTTTGCTGGGTTTGCAAATGCTCAATCTGCTAAGGATAGTATTGTATCAACTATCAATCAGTTTTTTACAGCGATGAAAAATGCAGATACAGTTCTCTTAAAATCTACACTCACACCTAATGCGCTGCTTCAGACAATTCAAAAAGAGGGTGGGAAAACAATTGTAGAAAACGAAGAGATCGCAGCATTTATTGATTTTCTATCTCACCAAAAAGCGGGCGATGCAGATGAAAGAATTAAGATAGAAGCTGTAAATTCAGACGGGGTTTTGGCGACAGTTTGGACGCCTTACCAGTTTTATTACAAAGGAAAGTTTAGTCATTGCGGAGTTAACTCGTTTCAATTGGTAAGGGGTGATAGCGGCTGGAAGATTCACTATATTATTGATACAAGGAAAAAGGAAGGGTGCCAATAATTACTTTAGCCACGAATGCACGAATTAGCACGAATAATTTTATGGCGATAATGACTATTACTTTTGACGCCACGAATGCACGAATTAGCACGAATGATTTATGAACGACTGCAACTAATTCTTTACCCGGTATTTTTTATTCACCTTCTCACTGTTAAAATATTCATCGAGTTCTTTACTGCTTAAGTTTTCTTCTGCGATGGGGATATCAATCAGTTGAATCTGGGTCTGTTTTAATTCGTCCTTTAGCTTGGCTGACTTACTTAGTATCGCAGGATCCCGGTCACCTACCAATGTATTTTCCGCCACAAGATATTCAAGTCGCTTGATAGCGTTCCTGATAAGAGAAGCAGTATTTTGATCAGTGCTGCTGTTGGGTGCGCTGGCTTCCTTAACAGGCACAAGTGCCACACCAACGCTCGGTAATATCTTGCCGACAGTTTTTTGATCCTGGTTCGACATGGAAGAAAATACTGTACCGCCTAAACCAGTAGCTGCCGATGCAAGATCAAAACCTGTACGGGTCTTTTTCGTCCTTTTTAATTTTTGATCAACGATCCTGAAACTGCTTTTCAATTGCAGGATGTATTGCAACACATCTGATTTTAATTTTTCAAACTCCATTTCTCGCTGGGGGTAATTTATATTTTCTCTTACGTAAATCTTTACCACTGCGGTATCCCTGCTACTGAATTTATTGGTTCCCACAAAAACCAGCTCTAACATTTTTTGTTTATCCTTATCCGTTTCTTTTACAAAATCGAAAGGAGCAACCCAGGTAAACTCATCATTGCATTTGCTTACAGGGGTAATGGACCTCGCCTGGTAATTGCTGAAATAGGTGATTTCTTCGATGGGGAAACTTCCATTCTCACATTGCAATTTGAAATTGAGCGTATCGCCTTCTTCTATAAAAAGTGAATTACTTACCGTGGGCTTTACTCTTGAAGGAATTATTTCCTTGTTATAAAACAGAAGAATGAAGGAAGTGTCGATCTTCTCGGACGGGTCATTCAGGTTTTGCAGGCCAATGTTTACTTTATACTCGTAATCATACTTTAACCTGCCCGAAAGAAAATAGGATTTTTCCGCCTTAAAGGTGAGCAGGCCATTGTCCTTATTTATTTTTAAACCAACCGGGGAATTTTTCAGGTACCAGTAGTAGTCTGCCTGGTCTTTGTTTATTTCAAAATCATATTTTAAAGTAGAATCTACTTCCAGCGTAAAATATGGATTCATGTTCCTTATCCTTAATATAGAGTCAATAGGATGAGAGGTTTTTATGATAGTATCAGAATAGATCTGTGAAAAGCCTGTTAACGACAAAAGAAAAAAACTGACTGCACTCAATGCTTTTTTTATATCCATGCTTCGGGTTGAAATCTGAGCCGTAAAATTACACATTAACTCATAAAAAAAAGCCATCCCGGAAATCCGGGACAGCTTTAAACCAAAATCAGCCGTATTCATAGTTAATCCATTTGGTACTGGTTCAGGTTGCTCACATTATCTTCCCTACCTTTTGGACACCTATTTTTATTGGATATTTATTTCTTTACTTACTGCTTTTACTTCTTCTTTTTTAGGCAGGCTCAGTTTCAAAATTCCGTTTTCATATTTAGCTGCAATAGATGAAGATTCAATTTTTTCATCAATAGTGAAACTGCGTTTAAACGTTTTGCTGCTAAATTCTTTCCTGATCACTTTATCAGTTTCAGCTTTTGCTTCTTCTTTCTTTGCTGCGCTGATGGTAAGGATCTTGCCTTCCAATTGAATGTTGAAGTCAGCCTTTTCTAATCCTGGTGCTGCCACTTCAAGCTGATAGCTATCTCCTTTTTCTACAATATTAACAGGGGGAAAACTAAAAACATCTTCCCTGAATGTTTTACCAAATGTTGCTGGTAAATCATTAAAAAGATCATTCATTAAACCGTCGAATGTTTTGGCAACCGGGTTGTTTACTTTTACGAGTGTCATAGTAATTTTATTTTTTTGGTTATACAATTTTTGATTTCGATAATTATTTTTCAAAAGCTGTTCCAACCTATTTTTTATGAATCATTGACCTAATCACTACGTTTTTTGCGCCATGATGGCGGAATGGCGGCATTCTGTGCGTCTCATTGTCAGGGCGGGTTTCGTTATAACATCGAAATTCATCGATACATATTTGGATACAAGTTTGTAAATTTGTGTTTCAAAATAAACTTAAATATGTATCCAGCAGAAATTGTAATACCAATGAAGGAAGAGTTAACAGAAAATGGTTTCCAGGAATTGTTAACTGCCAGTGAAGTAGAAGATAAATTGACCAAGGAAGGAACTACACTCGTAGTGATAAATTCAGTATGCGGCTGTAGTGCAGGAACCGCCCGGCCCGGAGTATTGATGGCTGTTCATAATACATCAAAAAAGCCTGATCAGCTTACCACAAGTTTTGCAGGTTTTGATGTAGATGCAGTAAAAAAAATACGGGAACATTTGCTTCCTTATCCTCCCTCTTCTCCCTCGATAGCACTTTTTAAAGATGGCCAGTTGGTACATTTTATTGAAAGACATAATATTGAAGGAAGGAGTGCACAAATGATTGCACAAAACCTGATTGGTGCTTTTGAACAATATTGTAATTGATCCTAAATAATTTTGTGGGTTAGTATACCAATCCTGTAGTTTATAACTACAGGATTTTTTATGTAGTTTATAACTACAGGATTTTTTATGCGTTTTAACTTCTATTTTACATTAGTGTGAATCTTTTTACCGGCATGCAAACTAAAGTTTTGAATCGGTATAAATGAATATCTTGCAGCTCTTAAATTTTAATAGTAAAGAATAATGTATCCCAATTTATATTACGTTTTTAAAGACTGGTTTGGTGTTGAATGGAAGGTGCTTGGTTTTTTAAATACATTCGGATTGATGGTAGCGGTTGGATTTGTGGTGGCTGCCATGGTTATTACCAGCGAATTAAAACGTAAAGAAAAACAGGGATTATTATTTCCCCGTGAAGAGTTTATTACAGTCGGTAAACCGGCATCAATAGTGGATCTGCTGGTTAATTTAATTGTAGGATTTATTTTCGGATATAAATTATTTGGCCTCTTTTTTAATAAGCCAGAAGAACTCACGCCACAGGCTTATATTTTTTCTTCAGAAGGAAGCGTACTTGGCGGATTGGTATTGGGATTAGTGTTAACCGGATTGAAATGGTGGGAGAAGAACAAACAAAAACTTAAAGAACCCGAGCACCGTGGAGTTCGCATCTGGCCGCACGATAGGGTAGGAGATATCGTCATCATTTCCTTAGTATTTGGAATTATTGGCGCTAAGTTATTTGACAACCTGGAGAACTGGGACGAATTCATTCAAGATCCAATCGGTAGAATTTTTTCTGCGGGTGGATTGACTTTTTATGGAGGACTGATAGCCGCCGGCATAGCGATCTGCGTTTACGCTATTAAAAAAAATATAAAGCTGGTACACCTTGTTGATGCCATTGTTCCTGCAATGATGCTGGCTTATGCCGTTGGCAGAATTGGTTGCCAGGTATCAGGTGATGGAGATTGGGGAGTATATAACAGCGCATACATAACCAATGAAAGTGGTAAGGTGGCCGAGGCCGGACCCGGCGAATTTGAAGCCCATCTTGAAAAACACAAAACTTATTTCCTCAACGGAACCGTTACAGACCCCGGAAGTACAACGCCCGTTTTCGTAACCGATAGAAAGAGCGATAGTTTGGCAGCAGTACCCCATAAATTTTTGAAAGCTCCATCTTTTCTTCCTACCTGGATGGTTGCTTATAATTATCCGCAAAATGTAAATAAGGATGGCATTTTGATACCAGGAAATAAGGACGAACACAATAGAGTATTGCCTCAGCCGGTATTTCCTACACCTTTTTACGAAACCATCATTTGCACGTTCCTATTTCTCATTATGTGGGCGATCCGCAAGCGAATTATGGTAGCAGGTACTATTACCGGCATCTATTTTATTTTAAATGGATT
>JBDSAP010000330.1:0-4295 GCA_039922055.1 Ferruginibacter sp. | reverse complement strand
ATTAAACCCTGGTAATCATAACCAAAATAGTTGCAGTACTGTACCAGCAAGTTTCAATGCAGATATATTGCCACTTGTCACCACCAAATGCGCCGTGCCTGGCTGCCATGATGCTACAGCTTCTGGTGGTCATTTTTTTCAAAGCTATAATGACGTTAATGTTGCAAAAGAGCTGATAAATTTAAGAGTGGTGATACAGAAATCAATGCCTCCTACAGGTCCGCTGCCACAAGCCGACATCGACAAATTAAAATGCTGGATCGGGAACGGGGCGCCAAACAACTAATGCATTTTAATGATACATGTTTATTTTAATTGAAGTTTTATGAAGAAGTTGCTATTGTACTCCCTAATGATAATTGCACTGCCAAATTTGGCGGTTGCTCAAAAATATTTCACCAAGAATGGAACGATCTCTTTCTTTTCAAAAACACCGCTCGAAAATATCAGCGCTGACAATAACCAAACAGTAAGCGTGTTGAATACGCAAAATGGCGAGTTTAATTTTTCTCTGCTTGTCCGGAATTTTCATTTTAAAAAAGCTCTAATGGAAGAGCATTTCAATGAAAATTATATGGAAAGTGATAAGCTTCCTAAAGCTGCTTTCAAAGGTAATATTGCAGATCCGGCCAAGGTAAATTTTACACAGGATGGCACTTACAATATAACTGTTACAGGCGACCTCACTATCCATGGAGTTACGCATAAAATATCTGCGCCAGGCACTATAACCGTTAAAGGAGGCGTCATTGCAGCTAACTCAAAATTTATAGTGAAGCCCGAAGATTACAACATCAGCATTCCAAAAATAGTCAGGGAAAATATCGCTGAAACAATTGAAGTAACTGTCTCCTGTTCCTACCAAAACAAAATGTAAACCTTTAACACCACCGCTGCTATGCAACTAAAAATACAAATATTAGCATTAGCTATTACAGCAATCACAGCCACCAATATAAAGGCCCAGGTAAAGGACTCTACTGATCTGATGAGCATGCTCGAAAAAGAAACTTCAGGCGATAACAGAGATAGTACCATTTATACCAGGGCTACTTTTAAAACTACCAGGTTGATCAACGGCCATACGGTTGAAAATTTAGGAAAGGGAGTGCTCGATGTTAAGATATCCCATCGTTTCGGAACACTTAACAAAGGCGGCTACGAACTATTTGGCCTTGATAATGCAACCATGCGGCTTGGCTTTGATTATGGCATCACCAACAATTTTATGGTAGGTATTGGCAGAAGCACTTTTCAAAAAACATACGATGCATTTTTTAAAATAAAACTGCTGCGTCAATCCACGGGGAAAGTGAATATGCCCATTACCTTAAGCTATGTCCCTACCATTGCATTAAAAACTTTAAGGCGTTCCGATCCTTCACAAAAAAATCCTTTTTCCTCCAAACTGTTCTATAGTCACCAGTTGATTATTGGTCGCAAATTTTCTGCGGGCACTTCCCTGCAACTGATGCCAACCTATATTCATCGGAACCTTGCAGAATTAACAACTGACCCCAATGATATACTTGCGATTGGTATTGGTGGCAGACAAAAGCTAAGCAAGCGGGTAAGTATAAATGTTGAATATTACTACCAGTTGCCCGGCCATAAGCAAGATACAAGCACCAATTCCTTATCCATCGGTTTCGATATTGAAACCGGAGGGCATGTATTCCAGTTGCATTTCACCAATTCAATGGGTATGAGCGAACGTACCTTTATCGGCGAAACAACCGGCAAGTGGGGTAAGGGCGACACATTATTCGGTTTCAATATTTCACGGGTATTTAACGTTGGAAAAAAGCGATAATATATTCCTGATAAAACCATTTCCACCCTCTCAACACAACCTATAGCCTCTCACCGTCACCACTTCTCCGGAGGGGCGTAATCTCATATTTTGTCATACCGTTAAGTTGCTTTATTTTTGCGCCTGTTTACAGGCAGATTTGTTTATTGTTCGGCTTGTAAGCTTTTTTTAATTGAACTAATAAACGAAAGCAATTCTGCACATCTTCTCCCGGATTGATTCTCGTTTAACAGTTTACAATTATTTTTTAGTCAGCGGCAACAGCTTTGGTCAGCATCGTTGCTGTTATTTTAATTCCGATTCATCGGAACTCACTTCAACTATTTGTTAATAATTAAACTTTCATCAACAATATGAAAAAAACTATCCAGGATTGTCTTAAAGAAAGAATATTGATCATCGACGGCGCCATGGGCACTATGATCCAGCGGCACAAATTGAGCGAAGAAGACTATCGCGGCGAACGCTTTAAAGACTGGCATACAGATGTAAAGGGAAATAATGACCTCCTCAGCATTACCCAACCCAACATTATTATCGGCATACATAAAGAATACCTGGAAGCAGGTGCAGATATTATTGAAACCAATACTTTTAGCAGCACTGTTATTGCACAAGCCGATTACGATATGCAATCGATCGCCTTTGAAATGAATGTAGCATCGGCAAAATGCGCAAGACAAGCAGCCGATGAATACACTGCAAAAGATCCTACCAGGCCACGTTTTGTAGCAGGTGCTATTGGACCATTAAATAAAACGCTCAGCCTTTCACCAGATGTAAATAATCCGGGTTACCGTGCGGTAACATTCGACCAGGTAGCTGAGGCATATTTGGAACAAATAAAAGGCTTGTCAGAAGGCGGAGTGGATGTATTATTGATCGAAACAATCTTCGACACACTCAATGCAAAAGCAGCTATTTACGCAGCAAAAAAATATTTTAGGCAATCGGGCAAGCCTGAATTACCAATCATGATCAGCGGTACCATTACAGATGCCAGCGGCCGCACATTAAGCGGACAAACACTGGAAGCTTTTTATGTATCGGTAATGCATGCAAAACCTTTAAGCGTAGGATTGAACTGTGCCCTCGGTGCGGCAGAAATGAGGCCGCATATTGAAGAGCTGGCGCAATTATGCAGTTGCTACACATCGGCCTATCCCAATGCAGGTTTGCCAAATGCATTTGGCGAGTACGATGAGCAACCCCACCAAACAGCACATATTATAGAAGAGTGGGCTGCAAATGGCTGGCTGAATATTATAGGAGGTTGCTGCGGTACTACACCGGATCATATCAGGCATATTGCAGACGAAGTAAAAAAATATGAGGCAAGACAACTGCCCGTACTTGAAGAAGCATTATAAATGAATTTCCGAGCCACTGGCTCGGAAATTCAAATAAAGATTAATTGAGCAAGATAACCACTATACAACTTTTCAAAAACATCAGAACGCTTGTTGAACAAAGCAGGCAGGAGTTGTATGCTGTTGTAAACACTACCATTACGGAAACATATTTTCATATAGGAAGATTGATCGTGGAATATGAGCAGCAGGGAAGTAATAGGGCTGCTTATGCGAAAGAAACATTGATCAAATTATCTGCTAAACTTACTCCTGTATTAGGTAAAGGTTTTTCAGTGGATAATTTAGAAAACATGCGTAAGCTGTACGTGGTGTATAAAGATGATTACTTAAAGCATACCAGTAAAAATAAGAAATCCGAGACACTGTCTCGGAAATTGGGAAACACATCAAAGCCCGCAATAGTAACTGCAACATTTTCGAAAAAACAAAAATCCGAGACACTGTCTCGGAAATTGAGCTTATCACCTTTTAAGCTTTCATGGTCACATTATATTTTGCTAACGAATATTGAAGATCCAATTGAAAGAAAGTTTTACGAAATAGAATCGGCTGCTGAAAACTGGAGCAAAAGAGAACTGCAAAGGCAGTTTGAAAGTGCATTATTTGAAAGACTTACCTTAAGCCGGAATAAAGCCAAAGTAAAAGAGCTTAGTAAAAAAGGGCATCTCATTACAACACCTTCTGATGTTATCAAAGACCCATACATACTGGAGTTCTTAAACCTGCAGGAAAGGGAGTTCTATTCTGAAAGTGATTTGGAAAATGCGATCATCAGTAAATTGCAATATTTTTTATTGGAGCTTGGTAAAGGTTTTTTATTTGTTGACAGGCAGAAAAGAATAAAGATGGATGGTGACGATTACAAGATCGATTTGGTTTTTTATCACCGCATATTAAGATGCTTTGTGTTAATAGATTTAAAGATTGGCACTTTGAAACACCAGGACCTGGGACAACTGCAGATGTATGTAAATTATTATGATGAGGAAATAAAAGCGCCGGATGAAAATAAAACCATTGGTATTATTCTTTGCAAAAACAAAAAAGAAAGTACCATAAAATATACATTGGGTAAAGGCAATAAACAAATTTTCGCCAGCAAGTACAAA
>JBDSAP010000329.1:0-5183 GCA_039922055.1 Ferruginibacter sp. | reverse complement strand
TCTAATTCAATAACAAATTACTTGAAAAAATATTGCATTAAAATGGCGATTTTATGCCTTTGGATGAGCTTTTTTATATATATCCTTCAATTTTTCAATTGTGTTGTGTGTATATACCTGCGTGGCTGCAAGACTACTGTGCCCCAACAACTCTTTCACCGCATTCAAATCCGCACCATTATTCATCAGGTGAGTGGCAAAGCTGTGACGAAGTACATGCGGGCTTTTTTTGTCAATGGTGGTAACTTCTTTTAAATATTGATTTACAACCCTGTAAACATACTTTGGATATACCCTTCTACCCTTATCATTAACCAACAAGTATTCTTTATCAACAATTTCAAATTGACTGTCTTTAGCAGTGCGGTAATTTTCGATTATACCCATCAGTTCTTTACTCAGTGGCAAAATTCTTTCCTTACTGCCCTTCCCAATTACCTTTAATGAGCAATTACTTTTGTCAATCTGTGATTCTTTAAGATTTACCAATTCGGCCTGCCGCATACCAGTGTTATAAAATATACTCATTATCAGTCTTGCCGTATCTCCTTCCCAGGTGGATGGGAATTCGACGTAATTGAATAGCGTGTTGATATCCGTTTCTTCTACAAAACCAGGGAGCCGCTTCTTCACTTTTGGCGAGATAATAGTAATCATGGGACTTTTGTTTATCAGTCCAAGTTTGAGTTGGTATTTAAAGAATGATTTAAGGGATGATATCTTCCTGGTGATTGACCTGGATTCCATGCCTTGCTCTTTTAAACCTGCAAGCCATGATCTGACAAACGATCCGGTAATTTCGGCGAGATTTAAAGTACCAAATTGCGCTTTAATAAAATCAAAAAAGCTGGTGAGATCGTTCTGATAGGAAATGATGGTATGTTGGGAATATCTTTTTTGGAATTTAAGGTAATCCAAATAATCTTGTATGTCTTTATGGGGAGTTGGGGACATAAAAAAACTGATAACCAAAGTTACAGGAACCGGTTATCAGTTTTAAAATATTTTAATCCGCGACAAATGACTAAATGTCTATTTTACCGCTTGCGATATTCTGCTTGTAAACAGCTTTCAAAACCTCTGTCCGACGCTTGATCGAGGGTTTGGTGAATGACTGTCTTTCTCTTAATTGTAGTAAAACACGACTTTTTTCAAACTTCTTCTTATATTTTTTCAGCGCTTTGTCTATGTTTTCGCAATCTTTAGAATCGATAATTAACATGTTGATATACCTCCCTGGTTGTTTTTTTAGAAGCGCAAAGATAAAGGAAATATTTAAAATTCAAAATCCAGTTGATAAAAAAGTAAATTTGTCGCATGTTTACAGGAATTATTGAAACCGGGGGTATTATCACGGAAATCATCACTTCGGGCACCAACAAGACTTTTTGGATTTCATCTTCCATTTCTGACGAACTATCTATAGACCAAAGTGTAGCTCATAATGGGGTGTGCCTTACAATAGAAGAAATTTCAAGTGGCCGGCACAGGATAACCGCCATTGAAGAAACATTAAAAAAAACTAATCTTAATTATTGGCAAAAAGGGGATGCAGTAAATCTCGAGCGCTGCCTTCAAATGCAGGGGAGAATTGATGGGCATATTGTACAGGGTCATGTAGATACCGTAGCGATTTGTACAGAGATAACAGGGAAGAATGGAAGCTGGGAATATAGCTTTTCCATTGATGAAGAATTCGCTTCATTGATCATTGAAAAAGGTTCGATCACCATAAACGGGGTCAGCCTCACCCTTTTCAATGTATTGAAAACATCTTTCCAAGTTGCAATTATACCTTATACTTTTGAGCACACTAACATGCAATATCTAAAACAAGGAGCAGCAGCAAACATAGAATTTGATATGATAGGGAAATATATAAACCGGTATATGCAATTTAGAAAGTAGCCCATACTTTTACCTGTTTTATCATTCATTGAAATAATTATAGTGAAAACAATCAGCATTATCATCCCTGTTTATAACGAAGAAAAAAATATCCAACTCTTATACAATGAACTTAGTTTGTATTGCGATCAAGGATCTGAAATAATTTTTGTAGATGATGGCAGTAATGATTCAACATTCGCAATAATAGAATCTATTTCAACAAAGGATAACCGTTGTAAATGTATTTCCCTCAGTCGCAATTTTGGGCATCAAAATGCATTAATGGCCGGAATGGAACATGCCTCGGGTGAATATATAATTATTATGGATGGTGATTTGCAGCACCCACCTAAACTTATTACCAATATGCTGGAAAAATTAGAAGAAGGCGTTGATTTGGTTATTACTAAAAGAAATAAAACAGAAAATATAGGTGCCTTAAAAAAACTAACCGCAGCAATCTTCTACCGGTTTATCAACAGCATTTCAGAGACAAGCATTGAAAGTAATGTTGCTGATTTTAAAGCATTCAACAGGAAAGTTTTAGAAAGTATTTTAAAATTTAAAGAAAGAGATCTCTTTTTGCGAGGCATATTTAGCTGGATCGGTTTTAAAACAATCACTCTTGAATTTACTGCACCTCCAAGAAGGTTTGGAAAAACAAAATATACTTTCGGCAATATGCTTCTACTGGCTTTAAAAGGAACTACTTCTTTTAGCTATAAACCATTAAGAGTGGCATTAATAGCCGGCAGTATTATTTCGTTTGCTGCATTTAGCTTTGGTATTTATGCAGTCATACAATACTATAATAACAATACAGTACCCGGCTGGTCATCCCTAATTATTGCTGTGATGTTTTTAGGTGGAACTCAATTATTAGCCATTGGCTTATTGGGCGAATATATTGCCGGCTTATTCACAGAAGCCAAACAACGACCCCTCTATTTAATTGATCGGAAAATTAATATCGAATAACTGTTTTTATATCTTTCAGAAACTACCCATTTTCTTAGCCAGCCAACTACCATCCCAGTTAGGCAAATTGCCAATATAAAATTTGTTTCGATCATTTCGAGGAATACTATATTTTTATTTCATGCAACTTTCTCTTAGATCCATTAAGCTCTCATTTAAAACTATTTTACTCTTTTTCACGATTCTTATTATTGCCTTTTTACCAATCAGTTCATTTTTATTTTTTATAAAGAACGATGCTTTCATTAATTATTTTCCTCCTAAATTATTTATAAGCGAAAGTCTTAAATCAGGCTTCCTGCCTTTGTGGAACCCTTATATAAATTTTGGCTTTCCTCAATATGGTGACATGAATAGTGGATTCTGGAGCCCTATAACATGGCTGATATCAATAAGTGTTGGATATAACGCCTACAGTTTTACTATTGAATTGCTACTATATATTTTGGTTGGAGGGCTAGGCATGTACAAAGCAACTGGAATATTCAACCTGGCACACACCGTAAGGGTAATTTCAGGTGTAGCATTTATGTGTTGCGGCTATAATCTCGGTCACCTCCAGCATTTCAATTGGATAAGTGGCGCAGCGTTTTTACCATGGTGTTTATGGAGCTACCTCATATTGCTTAATAAATTTTCATTAAAGAACTGCATACAAGCGGCCGTATTATTTTATCTATTAATCGCCTCATCTCACCCTGGCATTATTATTAGCGCCATTTATTTTTTTGGAGTTGTTTGCATATTTTCTTTTGCTTCCGATAAGGACAAGCTCTTCAAAATGAAAATAAAAAGCTTTGGCGTAACGCACCTTGTATTCCTTATTCTTGTTTTGTTATTAAGCGCCGGACTAATTGCGGGCTACTCGGACATCGTACCAAACTTTATCCGCGGGGAAAAAATTGGTCTAAATGATTCGCTCAGTAATCCTACCAACCTTAAAAGCTGGATAAGTGTATTATTACCTTTTGCCACGGTAAAAAATGATAGCTTTTATAACACAGATCCCTCAATGAGAAACTGTTATTTTAGCCTTACATTATTATTATTTTTTCTGCTGGCATGTATAAAGCAAAAAGATCGTTGGCAAAAATTTTTATTGGGCACCGGAGTGGCATTCGCACTTCTTTCTCTGGGTGGTATTTTCAAAACGTTTGCCTATAATTTTATTCCTTTAATTGGTTATGTGAGATTAAACGGGGAGTTTAGGATATTTAGTTTATTGTGTTTTATCTTGGTTGCGGCTATAGAGTTTCATAAGTTCATTCAACACAAAAATAAATTTGAGGGAGCCATTGTATGGATTTACTACCTGATAGAACTTATTACAGTAGCTCTCATTATATTTGGCTTGTATCAATCGATCAGCAGCAGAGAAAGTTTTTTATTTACGAAAAGCGTCTTAATCACCCATGGCACTGTACAAAGATTAAAAGACTTTATAGACGCTATAAGCTTTTACGATACTTTTTGGATAGAAGGATCGATCCAACTATTATTTTTGTGGGGAATAAAATGGTGTTTGAGAAACAGCAATTGGGCTTGGTTGCAAAGGCTTACAATTGTCAACCTCATTATTACCTGCCTGTTAAACATACCTTACACTGGTGCAGGTAAAGCTTCTGTACAACAAGTGCAGTCAGTATTGAACCAGGCCCCTCAAAGGATCATAACACCCGTTTTACAACCAATTATCCGTAACGATACTTTAAGCAAAGCAGCATCCGCTATGATCGGAAACTGGTCGATGTATAGCAAACAAATTGGTGTAAAGGAGGAAGTGTCGTATCCCATCATATTGAAAAACATGAGGGCATATTTTCAAAATTTAGAAACAAATGCTGATTCGGCATTCTTAAATAAACCGTTTCTTTTTACTACATCTTCTCTTAAGGATAGCATTTTTATCAATAGATTTTCTCCGGATGAAATGAAAATATCGGTAATAGTTCAAGAGCCCGTTGAACTGGTATTACAGCAAAACTTTTACCCGCATTGGTATTATAAAAATGATACAGAAAGGAAAATAATCAATCAACATGGCATCAACTTTATGAGCGTTCCTGTACAGAAAGGAATTAATAACATTACCATAAGCTTTGAACCGGCTGCCATTAAAATTGCCATGATCATCAGCCTTGTTTCATTTTTGTGCTGCTGTATTTTATTGTTGTTATTTTGGTTTAAATCTAAACCGCCTTCCCCTTCATAGCCGCGGATACTGCCTGATCCATTATTCTTTCGGCATAAGGTCGTGACAGATCATTAAGTTCTTCAATCTTTGTATGGATAAGATCCTTATCCTCCATCGTAAG
>JBDSAP010000328.1:0-4361 GCA_039922055.1 Ferruginibacter sp. | reverse complement strand
ATCCCCTATCTTTGCAGCCCAAAAAATAAGTTTAAATGGCAAACCATTCAGCAACGAAAAAAGATGTGCGTCAGAGCAGCAAACGTAATGAGCGTAACCGTTATTATGGAAAAACAACCCGTAATGCAATACGTGATATCAGGGCAATTGAGGATAAGGCTGGCGCTTCTGAAAAGCAACCACTTGTTGCATCAATGATCGATAAATTAGCTAAACGTGGCACTATACACAAGAATAAAGCAGCTAATTTGAAGAGAAAACTGGCGAAGAAGATCAACACTTTAGCTAAGTAACTTTCTCCTTTCAAGATATTTATTAAACCTGCCATAAATTGGCAGGTTTTTTTATGTTTGGCAGAGGTCTCAGCAATGCACTCCTCCGTTTAGACTTCACTACAACTCACCCTAACTACGAGCCTGCAAACCTGCGTTATCCTGTATACCGTTTACTTCAATAAATTATATTTGCTGCTAAACTCATATTGAATGACAAATGAAGAATACGTGATCCCCTTGCAATATCGTAAAATGGAAAACCTGCACATTGTATTCTGGCTTTTTAAAGATATCAGTTGGTGCATGCTCTGGAAGCCGCTCGGTGTAGCAATGATTTTTCCTACACTTATCATTGCTATAATTATCACGCTACGCACCCGCCAATATATGAGTGAAGTTTGCCACAACCTCGCCATCGTGGCATGGATCACCGCCAACTCGTATTGGATGCTCAGCGAATTTCTAAACTTCGAGACCAGGGTATTATTTGGAGAATATACGTTCAAGCATTTAGCCATCATCCCGTTTTTGCTGGGAATATTTATACTTAGTTTTTATTATCTATGGTGGAAGCCAAGGCACAAGGATGCAGTGGAAACGATGTAGACTTTTGTATTATGCGCTCTTTTCTTTCCACTTAAAATCATCCTTTCTCACACGCCATATAAAACCGTCAATTATATAATGCGTTACTTGTGGCAGTGCAAGCAGCGGCACGATCAGCGATAGTATACTTTTATTTATTTTAATTTCGGAAAAATGGAATATAGGAAACAGTGATGTATGTTCTCTCCACAAAGTAATATCCCATAAGCCTTCTTCTATATATGCAAGTAAAAAGATAAGCCCTAAAAATATTGCAATTCCATATTTACTAAATACCGCCCTGATAAATTTACCTGCTCCTACAGTTTTTACAGAGTTCTTACTCCCGTATATCCATATCAAAGCCATATACGGTATGCCATGGCTAACCACATTTAGAAGTGTAAATGCCATATCGCCGTTAAAATAAACTATACCAAAGTACCATGAAAGAACGGTCCCGGCAACAACAGCATTACGGGGAATATTGAATACTCCATGTTTGATTGCAAAGACTACCTCCTTGATAATATACAGCAGCAAAATCAATACATATATCCCCGACATTATATTTAATAAAATGCCTGGGACTTTGTAGGTAAAAAAATCTCCTTCAACAAACCAACTAAATTTTCGATCTCCTGAAAAATGCCAATATAGCATCGGGTAAATAGTGGCCGTGTAAATAGTGATCGCATCAATACGTCTTGATAAAATACTGTAACCTTCATTGCGAGCATAAATACGCATGAAGCCATATTGCTGTCTTATAAAATGATAAACCGCCAGGTAAGCAAGTATACTCCAGAAAAACCTTGCGCTAAACGTGTACAATAACACACCCGATACAAACGATAAAAAAGGAATCACTATAAGCCGGCCTTTTTGTTTTGCGAAGGTTTGCGGATCGAAATAAGTGCGGTATAAAGTGCTGTACACATGAGCCACATCAATGAGTAATATTAATGCTACCCACCAATAATCGGGCATACTTTTATCATCGCTGAAAACTTCCGGAAACAAAAGGATTACCAGTAACGAAAAAAATGGAGGCAACAAAATAAAACAGATGTCTATCCAGCTTCTCCCTATCCACGGTTGCACCTTTTTCATACTATACAGTTTTAAGTAAATCCTGTGCGGCTTTTATGCCCTGGTAAAACGCTTCCTCAAAAATAGAAATACCACTAAGATCGGTATGTGCAAAAAAGATCTTATCATTAATTGGTTGCTGCAATTGCTTTTTTTCCAAACCGTGGATAAAGCCAGGCCTTGGGCTGATCATAGCATGCCCCCACACCCACACGTCCATATTAATTATTTTTGAAGCAACATTGTTGTGAGCTGTGCTAAGATCATCCACCACTATATTTGTCCAGTCAGTAAAAGATCGCTCATAAGCCAGTTGTCTTTCTTCTGTAGCTGATTTCTCTGTAAGCGGGTAATAGTAAGTGAATACTTTATTTTCTTCGATCTGTTGAAGATGCTGATGAGTAGCTTCTACGTACCCAAGCGCCCTCCCTTTGTATAGAACATTGTCCCAGCTTAGTGCAGCGCCATCTCTTTCACTCATTTTGCCCGCAGTAATGTTAGCAACCATCCATGGCTGGTAATTAAATTTGTCAGCGATTATCTTTTTTCTCTCGTCTGCATCCTCTAATAAATGAACGGCGACAAATTGAGGAACAGCGATGATACATTTTTTTGCATGAATGATTTTTACCGCATTCGTTTCCACATCAACCACACAAACCCTTACGCCATTATGATCCGTTCGTATTTTGGTTGCAAGGTGATTTGTATATATCTTTTTTTCGAAACTTTTTCGTAGGCGAGCGGCAAGCCATGAATTGCCTTCGGGCCACGTGATAACAGATTGGGGTGGTGCATTTGCAGCTACTCCTTTGCGACCAGCAAAATAGTGAATTCCAGCCCATGCGGAGGCCCTGCTATAATCTGTGCCATAATCATCGCGGCAACAATAGTTTACGTACCAGTTTAAGTACGTGGAACTGTAACCATTATCAGCCATCCATTCTTTCATTGTTGCATTATCTAAATGTCTGTAAATATCATCTTCGCTGGAGTTATCTACGGGAATCGCAAAAGCATCTTTACCATCACTTCCTTTAGCCAAACGAAAAACATTCATTGCTGACATGAAGCTTTTTATTTGCAGCCGCTCGTTTTTGGGCACGCCAAATTCAGGTATCAGCCCTTCCTGCCAATAACCATTCAGATACAGTCGCTCCTGCGGTTCGAAACATAAAAAATAATCGTTGATAATGGGTACCTTTTTCTCATCGTAGCCTGTGATAACAGTAGCTTCCTCAAGAAAGGCCAGGTATTCTTTAAGATCATTATTTGGGATGGGTACGTAATGAGCACCCCATGGGTAAGCACTTACATTGTTTTTACCAGCAACAGCATTGCCGCCCGTCTCATTATCCAGTTCAACCAACAAAAAGTTCTCGTGCCCGTTACTGTTTAACCATCTTGCCGCTGACAAACCACTGATGCCGCCGCCAATTATTACCGTATCAACTGTGGTCACTGAAGATGAATCCTGCCATTTTGCGTTACGAAGTAAATGCCCGGTTTTTGAATTGGCTCCTACGATGCTTCCTTTAATCGGATGTTTAGGTGTTACACTACACTGTTCAAGCAGCGAGCCTGCCGCTATGATGGAAGCGCTATTCTTGATGAAATTTCTTCGGTTCATAACATCAGGTTATTGTTGCAGGTAGGCATTCCATTCAGCTTCAAAATATTGCACTAGTTCCTGGTTGTTTAATTTATTCACTACCAGGTTGGCCGAAGTTGTCATGTCCTTTGGAAATACGAGCATTTGCTGCATAGTAGCATCGGTTAAATATTTTAGCCCGCTTACAAACAACTGAGGCCGGTTATATACAGAATCTTTCATTGCCATTGTATAACCCCATTCGCCAAACGAAGGCACATAGTTGTGGTAAGGCACGGTATGAAACCCCACCGATTCAAGCGTTTTAGTAATGCACCAATAACTTTTTGGAGCCACATAAGGCGAGGTAGATTGCACTACTGCAATGCCATGTTGGGCAAGAGCCTGGTATACCAATTTGTAAAAAGTATTGCTATATAATTTTCCAACAGAAAAGTTGGATGGATCCGGGAAATCGATAATAATGGCGTCGAATTGCTGTTGATTGCTCCTCATCCATTGAAAAGCGTCTGCATTTACAACCGTCACTTTATTATTTTTTAGGGAGTTATTATTGATGGCTTTAAGGATACTATTATTTGTAAATAATTTTGTTATAGCAGCATCCAGATCAACCAGCATAATTTTTTTTACAGATGAATATTTAAGCAGCTCTCTCACAGCCAGCCCATCTCCCCCGCCTAAGACCAGCACATTCTTAGGGTCCTTCACAGCGGCCATTACAGGATGAACTAAAGCCTCATGATACCTGTATTCATCCGATGATGAAAATTGAAGATTGCCATTTAAAAACAAAC
>JBDSAP010000327.1:0-4296 GCA_039922055.1 Ferruginibacter sp. | reverse complement strand
CCGCAATTTCAACTATGTAAATTCCTTTCGCCTGAAACGGTAGAGTAACTGTTATTGTCATTTATAGATTCTTAGCCTGTCATAAAAGTTTACACCTTTTTAAAAGGTGTAAACTTTTATTAAACTCAACTGATTAATCATCTTCTATCCCGCCAGCAGCACCATAATAATACGCTGACATTTCCTTATGCACTTTTATAAATTGAGCTTTGCTACCAAACCAATCAATTATTTCAGCACGCAACAAATTGGTTGGCTTATCACTTATAATACTGTGAAACGATGTCCATGGATAAGAAATAAATTCCTTTACGAGTTGATGCTTCTGGGCGTTTGCATGCACATATACAATGGCATGAGTAAAGTCGGCTTCTTTTAAAATCTCTACCCGTTTAAATGTGCGATAAAACAGGTTCCCACTTCTTTGATACATTTTATTGTAAGCCATGGCGTAAGAAGTGAATAATCTTTTGAAGGTCATTTCAACTAACCAGTTAACATCCTGGTCTGCTAAAAAATGTTTTTCGGTCGTTGTTATCGTATCAAGAGGCAGTGTGGCAAGCCATGATAAGATTTCAGATACCGGTTTGATCTTAATTATAAAATGAAAATGGTTAGGTAACAAGTTCCATGCATAGGTCTCGGCAATGGGTGAGATGAAGTGACTGTATCGCCGCAGGAAATAGTAGTAGTTTTCATCAGAACGAAAAAGTAGCTCCTTGTTGTTAGTCCTGTTGTAAATATGATAGATCTTTTCAGAGTCAAAGACAGCCGTATATTTTTCATTGATGGGCACTCTTAAAGATATGGATAAAGTTTACACCTTTTTAAAAGGTGTAAACTTTTATGATATACCTACAAATCAAACTTGATACCTTGTGCCAATGGCAATTTATCTGTGTAGTTAATTGTATTTGTTTGCCGGCGCATATATACTTTCCATGCATCGCTGCCACTTTCCCTGCCGCCACCGGTTTCTTTTTCGCCGCCAAATGCTCCACCAATTTCAGCCCCTGAAGTACCAATATTTACATTCGCAATACCGCAGTCGCTTCCAGCCTGCGAGAGGAATTTTTCGGCTTCTTTTAAGTTGCTTGTCATGATGGCCGACGATAAACCCTGCGGTACACCATTCTGCATCGCTATTGCTTCATCAAGTGTTTTATATTTCATTATGTACAAAATGGGCGCAAAAGTTTCGTGTTGTACGATCTCATAATTATTTTTCGCTTCTGCAATGCATGGTTTTACATAACAGCCGCTTTCATAACCTTTGCCTTTTAGCACACCACCTTCCACAACAAAATTGCCACCTTCTTCCTTACATTTTTCAATGGCGTCTAAATACATTTTTACAGCGCCTGTATCGATCAGCGGACCAACATGATTTTTTTCATTTAATGGATCACCAATTTTTAACTGGCTATAAGCGTTTACTAATTTATCCCTAAACTTGTTGTACACTTTTTCATTAATGATAAGCCTGCGGGTAGTAGTGCACCGCTGTCCCGCAGTACCAACTGCTCCAAACGCTGCTCCAATCAATGCCATGTCAAGGTCTGCATCTGGTGTAATGATGATGGCATTATTTCCGCCAAGTTCCAGTAAGCTTTTACCGAGTCTTTGTGCTACTGCGCCTGCCAATGCTTTTCCCATTTTGGTGCTTCCAGTCGCTGACATCAATGGAATATTGGGATCATTACTCATCCATTCACCAACTTCTTTACCGCCGCTAACTATATTACAAACTCCTTCAGGAACATTATTCTTTTTAAAAACCTTCGCAATAATATTTTGACAGGCAATCCCGCACAAAGGTGTTTTTTCACTTGGCTTCCATACACAAACATCGCCGCAAACCATGGCCAGCATAGCATTCCAGCTCCATACTGCTACAGGAAAATTGAATGCTGAAATTATACCAACGATACCCAGTGGATGATACTGGTCATACATACGATGACCGGGCCGCTCACTATGCATTGTTACACCGTGCAACTGGCGGGAGAGGCCAACTGCAAAATCACAGATATCGATCATCTCCTGTACTTCGCCTAATCCTTCCTGTAAGCTTTTGCCCATTTCATAACTTACCAGTTGTCCAAGTGCATTTTTTTGTGCCCTCAGCTCATCACCGATTTGCCTTACTATTTCCCCTCTTTTTGGAGACGGCCAGGTGCGCCATTCTATAAAGGCGAGTTGGGCTGCTTTAATGACGGCTTCATAGCTCTCCTTATCACACGACTTAACAGAAGCAATCAGTTTACCATCAACGGGAGAATAAGATTCAATGACCGCACCTTTGGAAGATAGCCACCGGACGCCTGTTGATACGCCCTTATTTTTTACCTGCACTTGCAGGGCAGAAAGAAATTTCATATCGAATTATTTTGCGCAAGTTACGAATTGAATTTTTGGAAGGATTTTGCCACTTTAAAAGTTAACACTCACACCGCCAGTGGTCCATCGCTGTGGCATAATACTTCCGAGCAGATCGCTGTATTTAATATTAGTGATGTTATTGACGGATATAAAACATTTTATTTTATCGAAGAGGCTGTATGTAAGCTTTCCATTCCATAAAAAATAGTCTTTTGAAATTGCGGCATTAATGGCTGCAGCTTTTTGTGCGCCTCTATGCTTGTAAAGAAAATTAGTTGCAATACTTATTTTTTTGAAGCTATAGATAATATTAGATTGAACCATAGTTTTGGCATGAGAAATAATATAGAAGGAGGGAACTGGATCACTGCTTTTAGACTTTAGAAAAGTGATGCCTGTATTGATAAACAGGCTGCTGTTTTTTGAAAATGACCGTTGATATGCCAGCTCCAGTTCTACTCCACGGGTTGTTACTTTTTTAATATTTTTTGCAAGTGCATACACTCCGTTTGGTACAAGATTTTCTTTTCTTGGCATGTCGGCATAGAGGGTGGGAACATAGTCTATCACATTGTTCTGATCCCGGTAAAATGCACCTATGGAAGCTTTGAAATAGGGCTGTACCAGAATATCTGCGCCAGCTTCATAGCTCCATGAATTTTCTGTGTCCAGGTCAGGATTACCAATAGTGCCACTACTCAAATTTTTCTTGTTGTAGTTATTATAGCGTTCCGTAAAGTCTGCGCTGCGGATGGCCCTGCCGGCGCTTGCACGTACAGTAATTTTTTTAAAATGCCAGGAGGAGCTTATTTGGGGAAGCAGTGCGGCACCATAATTTTCATCCCAATCTACCCGAAGGCCAGGGGAAACCCTCCAATTGTTTTTACTATAGAGCAAGGTCCCGAAAACTGCACCATGGTGTGTTGAATGGTCACCCCTGTCATTGGAATTAATGGCCCTGCGATCCAGTTGTGTACCGATGTTGCTGTTAAAGTTCTTACCGATCTTTTGAGAATGGATGTATTGAAAAACTAAATAATTGGATTGGTTGTTATTGGCAATTGACGATCTGTTAAACAGGTAATGATCATTGGTTGTTTTGTACATAACATCAAACTGGTTACCTGACCTTTCGTTCTGTTGTTTGAGTTGAAACTGGTTCCACCATGTGCTAACCTTTTCTGTTGCAGTATCACTTTTAAACGTTGTATAAAAATTTTGTGCGGCAAAGTCGCGGTTATCAAAACTGCTTCTTAGTGATAGCTGCCAATTGTTTTGTAATGCCAGGGAAATAGAGCCACTCACCGTATTGTTGTGCAGGTATCCTTTATTGTTTCCTCTTAATAATTGCCCATCTGTATTGTTGCTCAATATGCCAAGTGCCGCATTTAATTTTGGGCCTGTTTTATGAAAGCCAGCAGACCCATTTATAAAACCATACTCGCCAATTGCAAGAGCAGCACTACCATTAAAGCCTTTGTCCTTGTTAAACTGGTTGAAAGTTTTTGTTATCACGTTGATCACACCGCCTATAGCTTCTGCCCCGTAGATTGCAGCAGCAGGGCCACGCAGCACTTCAATGCGCTCTATTTCATAAGGAGCGATAGGAATATATGAAGAAAAGTGGCCCGTGAGTGGATCGTTTAATTTGATTCCATCTAATAAAACCAATACCTGTTGAAAGGTGCCGCCCCGCATCACGATATCACTCTGTGCGCCCATTGGTCCACGTGATTGCACTTCTATGCCGGGAACATACTTTAATAACTCATCCAGCGAATTCACCGGTAATTGCTGAAATAATTTTCCATCTATTACGGTGATGCTTCTGCCTGTCTCGCTTATTTTTTGCGGGGTCCTTGTTGAGGTTACGGTAACAGGATCAAGATTTACCTGGGATTGAGCGAATAGGTT
>JBDSAP010000326.1:0-10974 GCA_039922055.1 Ferruginibacter sp. | reverse complement strand
GGTAAAACGACTACCAGCACTATGGTAGCGCATATTTTGACTCACAGCGGGTTTGGTTGCAATGCATTCCTCGGTGGCATTGCCGTGAACTATAATAGCAATTTTTGGAACAGCGAAAATAATGTGTGCGTGGTAGAGGCCGATGAGTACGACAGGAGTTTTTTAAGATTAAGTCCTGATGTGGCGATCATCAGTTCAATGGATGCGGACCATCTTGATATTTATGGAACTGCTGAAAGCATGGAGCAAGCTTTCATTGATTTTTCTGCAAGGGTGAAACCGGGAGGATTGTTAATCAGCAGGTATGGGTTAAAGAGGCATAATGAATTGAAAGCAACACGGCATATCACCTATGATCTTTCAAATGAAGAGGCGGATGTGCATGCGGCGAATATAACAATGACAGATGGTAGTTACCAGTTTGATGTTGTAAATAAAAATGCTGACGGCAACACCTGGCATTTAAAAGACGTGGTGCTAAATATGGGTGGCAGGCACAATATCGAAAACTCATTGGCTGCTATTACTGTTGCACATTCTTTAAAAATTGATGATGAAAAAATAAAGGATGCTGTTACGGCATTTAGGGGTGTAAAAAGGCGTTTTGAATATATTATCAAAAACAAGGAACTGGTGATGGTTGATGACTATGCACATCATCCGGAGGAATTGAGAGCTCTGATAACAGGAGCGAAAGATCTGTTCAGGAACCGAAAATGCACGGTGATCTTTCAGCCACATTTGTTTAGTAGAACAAAAGATTTTGCAGATGGGTTTGCAGAAGTATTGGACATGGCGGATGAAGTAATTCTTTTGCCGATCTATCCAGCCAGGGAACTACCAATGGAAGGTGTGAGCAGTGAGCTGATATTAAAAAAAATGAAAAATACTAACAGTCAAATTTTAGATAAACACGAATTGGTGGAATGGATAAAAAGCAATCAGCCTTCGCTGTTGATAACCGCGGGGGCAGGAGATATTGACACAATGGTACAACCACTAAAGCAGGCGTTGGATAACTAAGCCGGTCAGGCTACAATGAAAAAAAGATTTACCATAAAAAACATTTTACTCGCCACTTTGTGGATCACTATCGGTACCGGTACTGCTGTGTTACTGGTGTCTGCTATTCAGAAAAAAGACGAACAACATTGCAATGGAGTATATGTCAATATTTCCGGGGTAAGCAATAATTTTTTTGTTGATAAAAAAGATATACTTCATACCATCAACTCTATTGTTGGAGGGAGCCCTTCAGGTAAATCTATTGGTTCATTTAATTTGAAAGCGATTGAAAATGAGCTGCAAAAAAATACCTGGATAAAAAATGCGCAATTGTTCTTTGATAATAATGAAGTGTTGCAGGTAAATGTATTAGAAAGAGAACCATTGGTTCGTGTGTTCACCGCATCGGGCAGTACTTTTTACCTTGATAGTTCGAAGGCAATGTTACCGCTTAGTGAAAAGTTTTCCGCGAGGCTGCCCGTGTTTACCAATTTTCCTTCCGATAAGAAAGTGTTGATAAAAGCTGACAGCAATTTGTTGAAAGATATTTTAATTGTTGGCACAGCAATACATGCGGACTCTTTTATGATGGCAATGATCGACCAGGTGGATATCACCCCTCAACGTAGCTTTGAGCTGATACCAAAATTTGGAAATACCATCATTGTATTTGGTGATGCAACCAATGTGGAAGAAAAGTTTTACAAGCTGCAATTATTTTATAAAGAGGTGATAGTAAAAGCGGGCTGGAATAAATACAGCGTAGTGGATGTACAGTATAAGAACCAGGTAGTGGCCAGCAGGAAAGATGCGAAAGAAGTGGCAGCCGATTCTATCCGCACGTTGCAACTAATGAAAACCATTGCGGAAAATGCAGAAAGGATGTCTGCGGATTCTTTGCAGGTGATTACCCCGGACAATGAGCACAACACTACAAACAATAATCTTATCCAAGAGTCTATTGAAAGAGACGACAATAATGTATCCGCCAATACCATTGAAGAACCCCAACCACAAGGACCGGCTGCACAGGACGCAATTCCAAAGCCGGCCCAGGGTACGGTAGCTAAACCAGTTGCAGAAAGACCAAAAGCAAACACATCAATAAAAAAAACGGAGCCGCCTAAAAAATCGATCATCAAACCAAAACCAGTAGACAAACAAAAGGCAGACAAACCAAAACCGAAAGTAGTAATGCCGAAGAAGAACGGCCCCTAGCCCCGAAGGGGAACAGGGCAAGATCATTAAAATTTAAAGGGGTTTTTCTTGGGATAGAGTAGTTAAGATAAATCACAATGAGTTCATGAACTCGCAAACAGCAAACACAAAACAGCAAACACAAAACAACAAACACAAAACATAAAAACACAAACACAAACACAAACATACAACTATGAGTAACGAACAAATTAAATCAACAACCGGCGACAGCGGGGCGGTGAATAGCAACCCCGTTATTGTTGGCCTGGATATCGGCACTACAAAAATAGCCGCCATAGCCGGGCGAAAAAATGAATACGGTAAACTGGAGATCCTGGGATTTGGCAGGGCCAACAGCAATGGCGTGCAACATGGCATGGTCCTGAATATTGATCAAACAATTAAAGCCATTGAAATGGCGCTGAAAAATTGTTATGATTCAAACCCAAATCTTGCTATTGAAGAAGTATATGTGGGTATTGCAGGGCATCATATCAAGAGTCTGCAAACACGGGGCGATATTGTAAGACAAGATAATGAAGAAGAGATTCGCCAGGAAGAAGTGGATCGCCTGGTAGCGGATCAGTACCGCACTTACATACCGGCTGGTGATCAGATCATTGACGTGATACCACAGGAATTTACAGTTGATAATTTTCAAAACATTCCTAATCCAATTGGATATAGCGGTGTAAAGGTTGGCGCCAACTTCCACATCATTACCGGCGATAAAAACGCGATCAGAAATATCAATCGCAGTGTTGAAAAAGCAGGATTAAAAACAAAGGATCTTGTGCTGCAACCACTGGCATCAGCAGCAGCAGTAATGTGCGACCAGGATCTCGAAGCCGGCGTAGCAATTGTTGATATCGGTGGCGGTACTACTGACCTTGCTGTATTTTACGAAGGCATTTTAAAGCATACTGCGGTAATACCTTTTGGTGGCGAAAATATTACCAACGATATTAAGAATGGCCTGGGAGTTTTAAAGACGCAGGCCGAACAAATGAAAGTTCAATTCGGAAGTGCATTGAGTGATGAAGCAAAATCAAATGCTTTTATTACTATTCCTGGTTTACGTGGTATGCAGCCCAAAGAGATCAGCGTTAAAAACCTGGCATCCATTATACAAGCACGCATGAGTGAGATCATGGATTTTGTTACCTACCATTTAAAGCAGGTTGGCTTAGATACCCGCCTGCTGAATGGCGGTGTAATTCTTACAGGTGGCGGTTCACAGCTAAAGCACCTGATACAATTAACTGAATATGTAACAGGTTTAAATGCAAGGATCGGTTATCCAAACGAGCACCTTGCCGGAGGACATATCGACGAACTGGCCAAGCCAATGTATAGCACCTGCATTGGTCTTATATTAAAAGGTTACAACGATTATGAGAACAAGAACAAGCAGTTCGAAGAATCATTCCGTCGTGTGCAGGTTCCATCTTCACTGCAAAAATTGGCCGTAGATGAAGTACTGGTGAGCGAAGAAGAACTGATAGCACAGGAACAAAAAATAATCGTGAAAAAGACCAAAGAGCGTAAATCTTTAAAAGGATTTATGGATTCTTTTAAGATCGGTCTGATCGATTTGTTCAAGGAAGAAGAAGACGCGAAATTTTAATTCCTGAAGAAGAAACGGGTCTTATCATAATAGTTCTTTTAAATAAAGCATTAGCACATTTTTAGTTGGTATTTATTCTTTGGAATAATATCCAACTCTAACCCACAATTATAAATCATTCCCATTTTCTGCCTTACTAACGGAGGATGGAAATAAAATTTAAAAAGCCTTTGCAGATCTACCCTTAAAGAAAGATCAGTGAAGAAACTTTTAAGGAAACAAAGTATATGATACATTTTGATTTGCCCAAAGAACAATCGTCCATCATCAAAGTGATTGGTGTTGGCGGCGGCGGAAGCAATGCGGTAAACCACATGTTTTCGCAAAACATTGAAGGTGTAAACTTCATCATCTGCAACACAGATGCACAGGCCATTGCGCAAAGTAAAGTACCGAACAAGATACAACTTGGGCCACACCTTACGCAGGGTTTAGGTGCAGGCGCCAACCCGGCTATCGGCCGCCAGGCAACAGAAGAAAGCCTGGAAGAAATAAAACGTATCCTGGAAGTGAATACCAAGATGGCGTTCATTACTGCCGGTATGGGCGGAGGTACGGGTACGGGTGGTGCGCCCATCCTTGCAAAAATTTGTAAGGACCTCGGCATACTTACAGTAGGTATTGTAACTACGCCATTTGCGTACGAAGGCAGAAAGCGTTTGGCGCAGGCTGAAGAAGGCATTATGTTGTTGAAAGATCATGTAGATACATTACTCGTGATCAGCAATGACAAACTGCGTCACCAGTTTGGCAATTTAAAAATGAAGGAAGCATTTGAAAAAGCGGATAATGTTTTAGCTACTGCGGCTAAGTGCATTACTGATGTGATCAATAGCACCGGGCAAATCAATGTGGATTTTGCAGATGTATGTACTGTGATGAGCAATGGTGGTGTCGCTATCCTGGGCAGCGCTACAGCAGAAGGCGAAAACAGGGCGCAGGTTGCCATTGAAAATGCATTGAATTCTCCGTTGCTGAACGACAATGATATCAGGGGCGCAAGATGGATATTGATCAATATAAATTCATGCGAAGGTGAAAATGAATTCACCATGGATGAAGTGGAGATCATTCAGAATTACCTGCTGAGCCAGGCTGGTGATGAGAGCGATGTGATATTAGGTTTGGGTTACGATAATACATTGGGAGCAGGCATCGGCATTACGATCATTGCAACAGGTTTCGAACATAAAGATCCTTTTGCAAAAACGATCAACATGCCTAAAGAAGAAAAGAAGGCAGAAGATAAGATCGTGCTCACACTTGATCCGGTAAAAGAAGAAAAGAAACCTGAGCCCATCAAATCAAAACAGCAGCCTTCGTTTCAATTTGATGCAAAGACAGAACCGAAAGAAGAAATAAAAAATACACATAAGCAACCGGAAGAGAACAGTAACCAGCTAATGATGCCAACTCTTTCCGAGCAGCCAGCTACCGAAAAGCAAGTAGAAACACCACGTAATATTACTGTGGAAAAGTTGGATGACACTCCTGTGTTTTTTGAAATATCTTCGGCCGCAGATCAGGTTCCCATAATTGAATTCGACATACCTGCTGCACCACTACCTTCTGAAAAAACCATCATTCCATTAAAAGAAATAAAGCCTGAAATACCAGGTCAATATAAAGACGCTAGCACACCTGTTTCGTCGGCGGGTGGATATTTGGCCAAGCCCTTTAAGTTATACGTAGAGGAGCCAAAACCAAATGAGGAATCCAAAACTAAGGAAGAGCTAACCCCAACGCAAAGTACGTTCCAGGAAGACGAGCCTGTATTCGAAATGCGTATGGTGGTTAAGGAATCCCATCAAGCGGCGGAGGATAAGCCAATTGTACAACAAACTCAGCCAATCATGATGTCCAATGTTGAGGAGCGGGCAATGCCTGACGAAACAGAGGAACTAAGGCGCCGGGCTATGGATCGAATTGCAAAACTGCGTAATTTGTCATTCAATATTAACGCGGCCGATCCGAATAATGAGTTTGAAACGGTGCCTGCATACCTTCGCCGCAATATGGAATTGCACAATTCCATTGCAGATGTAGAAAGCTTTTATAGCAACTACACAGTAAAGTCTGATGAAAATAACCAGGCTGAAATTAGCACTATCAATACATTTTTAGACGGTAAAAAACCTGATTAATAATTCAAAGGTTATCGGCAACTGTTTACAGTGGTTGATAACCTTTGTTTGTGTTTTAGCCTGCTGAAAGGCGGCAACTTTTATGTATAGTTTGTGGCCCCTTACTGAAAAGTAAGGGGTTGTGTTTTGTATAACACGGGATCATATTTATAAGCAAAATTTTTATTGACCGGGCTGAGAAGCATTGTGCAACTTCATTGGCGTCGCACTCGTGTACATTGTTCTTCAGGCAACGTTGCCCACATTGTATCCAGGTAACAATCAGTTTGTATATTCGGCTACACCTACATTTTATGGTTTAAAATCAGACCGCTTCATAGTACCTGGAGAAAGATGGTCACCTTCCTGGAAATCGTAGTTAATATACTTTATATTTTTCAATTCCGTAAGTGTGTAGGTAGTGGACGATATATAGCTATAGGCGCCGCTGCTGCCCAACTGCTGTGTAAGCACAGTACTTTCTGGTATAGCAACATACAACGTATCATGAGAAATTTTTCGGTACTGGAGTTTCACATCATCCCACGAATTATTGATATCAGCTATCAGCTTTTCTGCCGTAAGCGTATCGGCACTTACTTTTCTTTGTTGCTTTAAAACCACCTTTCCTTTAACTGAATCAAAGCTCGCCGACCAAACCATATTATTGATCCTCACCGGGCTTTCAAAAGAACTGTTGATCGTATCCGTTTTTAAGTAAACGGTATCGCTTTTTGAAGCATCGTCACTGGTATCATCGTTGTTGCAGGAAATAAAAAACAACAGGCTGGAGATTAGTAATATATTTCGCATAGTATAGCGTTATTTAAAAAACAATTTAGAAAGAAACTTTAGCCAAAGGTACAAAAGCTCGAAAGGATTCAGAAACCGGTATAGGGGATAATATTTTGAGTGCTGAAAAGGCCTGAAGGGCTTAAATATGAATAACCACTGGTGAAATCAGTGGCCGGCAATAAACAGACGCCAACCCCGGCAGGGGTTGAATCTAAGGTGTCGCTTATGTTAGCTCACTCTATAACCGGTTTCTAAAATTAGTTTCATTGTGACAGAGCCACATCCCGCCGGCCTTCCTTATACAATCTTATAATCATCAAACTAACCCACAACAAAAAAGAAAAAAAAGTGACCTTTTGAATCACGGGTAAATATTCAAGCTGGTGAGTATAGTAAATAAAATTATTTAACCCGATCAAAGCAAAGTTGAATAACCCAAACCAAAAAAGCCGCAGCCATTTGTTTTTATACAGTCCAACAAAAGTTCCTGCAATGGCAAACATGCCAAGTACTCCCGAAATATTGATGATACTATCGTGATACTTTGAATACAGGAACAGCCCTGTGATCATAGAAAGTACACCTGAGATCCTGATAGATGTTTTTACAACAGGAGTAAATTTCATGGCGCCTGCAAACTGGTACCAGAAAATTGCCAGCGATATACATAAAACGAACATACCGGTGATGGCTACGGGCCGGGCAGTATTCGGCTTACCATTCATGGCCTTTTCATTGAGCAAATTGCACCAGTAATTGTGGAGCCAGCTAAATCCGGTGGAGGATGCATTTGCTTGTGAACCTCCGGGGTATAACATCGCAGCAATAAAGTAGAGAAGAATAAAGGCCAGGATGCCCGCAAGCGGCAACAAAAGGCCCCACTTAGTATGAAACTGCTGGTTAGTCAATTAATAATGTTCAAAAATTTATAATAGGAAATATAGGAGCGCAATAGTGACAATGGGTTTAGGAAAGCCATCAGCCTTTCGGCTGCTCGTTGTGAAGTTAAATACTTATCTTCTATCCCCCATAGCTCTTTTATACCCCATTGCCAACTTCGCATTTTCGTAACCAGGATATTAAAGATGTTTTAAAAGTTCAATACCTCATAGCAAATTCCGCAACCCTTTTTACTGATTTCATCTCGATCCATATCAAATATTTTGATTTTATTTGTACAAACAGCAAGCTAAAAGCGGTATAATGATTTCTTTTTTTCATAAAATAGTAGATGTGTTAAATACGAACCACATTTCATATATGCTATCTGGAAGTGTGGCAATGAGTGTTTATATTTTGCCAAGGGCTACCAGGGATTTTGATTTTGTAGTGCAACTTTCACCGGGGGATATCGAAGTATTTGTAAAAGGTTTCGAAGAGGGTTATTATTGTGATGCCGATGCGGTAAAGGATGCTGTACTGCGGCATAGTATTTTTAATATCATAGATTATAATTCTGGTTACAAAGCTGATTTCATTGTTCTTAAAAATGAACCCTTTCGCATTGTGGAATTTAATAGAAAGGTTCAAATGGATTATTTTGGAAGAAATATTTTCTTAGTAACACCAGAAGATTTAATTCTTTCTAAATTGATTTGGATACAAGAATTACGATCAGCGGTTCAAATGGAAGATATTCAGAATCTTTCTGAAATAAAAGCACTCAATTGGCGATATATAAATGATTGGATAAGTGAATTGAAATTAAATACCTTTAATTTATTCACTTAATGACAGACACGCCAAAACATATCAAAGAATTACAATTGTCGATCTGGCTAAGTAAGCCACCAATGGAACGATTGCTTCAAATGATGAAAGACAACGAAGCAATGTTTGAGTTTTGGAAAAATCTAAAAAAACCGCAGGTAGGCAGTAGTGAAAATAATAAGAACAACGACAGTTAGAACACCGTAGCCCTACTTTACATTGTTTCTTTTCTAAGGTGGTTAGCGCCTATCCACGTTAAAAAACTTACACCTCAGTTGTAACCCTCATGCAAAAGTGCAAAGGTAACCTGGAATATCCGGTAATCTTTAACCCTCACCTTCTCATAGTAAGTTCACAACTCCTTTTTACTTATTTCAACTTTTTATATGGTTTTCACTTTACCTTTGTTTTGGTAAATTAAGTCAGGAACGATTATGGGATCTTCTTTGCGTGGATTTATCCTACTAAAATGAGTGTAAGTGTCAAAGAATGTAAATAAGGTTACAGCAGCCGGCTTACTGGTTGCTTTGGGAATTATATATGGTGATATCGGGACTTCCCCCCTATACGTTTTCAACTCCATTATCAAGGACAGGATTATCGACGAGACGCTCATCCTGGGCACATTGTCGCTTATCATCTGGACGATTACTCTTTTAACCACGATCAAGTATGTAATATTAGTGCTGCGGGCAGATAACCGTGGAGAGGGTGGCATCTTCGCCCTATTCGCATTAGTGAGGCGACGACGTAAATGGTTGGTAATACCCGCAATGATCGGCGGCGCAGCCCTGCTTTCCGATGGCATTATTACCCCCCCCATTTCCATTACCTCTGCCATAGAAGGGCTAAAGGAACTTCCCCGGTTTCATGCCTTAAATCAAAATACCATTGTATATATAGTGCTCGGTATCCTTGTTGCTTTTTTCTTTACGCAACAATTTGGCTCTGCCAGCATTGGAAAAATGTTCGGTCCCATCATGTCAATATGGTTTACCATGCTTGCGGTGCTGGGCTTTGTTCATATTGCAGACGATTTCTCTATTTTCAAAGCGCTTAATCCTGTCCATGCCATCAACTTTTTAATAACCTATCCGGGGGGATTCTGGCTTTTGGGAGCGGTCTTTTTATGTACCACAGGCGCCGAAGCATTGTACAGCGACCTCGGCCATTGCGGCCGTGGCAACATTCGTATATCGTGGATATTTGTAAAGGCATGCCTGCTGATCAACTATTTTGGCCAGGGGGCCAGCTTGCTAAAACATCACGGTAATCAAATGCTGGACGCCGCCACTATCCAGTCAGAAGGTATTAATGCATTTTTCGACCTGATGCCCAACTGGTTTATTGTGCCTGGGGTTATTATTGCTACCACCGCGGCTATCATTGCCAGCCAGGCGATGGTCACTGGTTCTTATACGCTTATCAACGAAGCTATCCGTTTAAATTTATGGCCCAAATTAAAGATCAATTATCCATCCGAAGCGAGGGGGCAAATATTCATTCCCGGTATTAACACGATGCTCTTTGTGGGTTGTGTTGGCGTGGTACTTTATTTCAGGGAGTCTTCTAAAATGGAAAATGCCTACGGCCTGGCCATTATTACTACCATGATAATGACCACCATTTTGTTTTCTAATTACATGGTGCTGCACCGGGTAAAGCCCGGACTCATCTATCTTTTCCTTGTCTTGTACCTCATTATCGAAGCCTCATTTCTTTCCGCCTTACTGGCCAAATTCATTCACGGCGGTTTTATCACGATGATGATCGGTTTCGTGATGTTTTCGGTGATGTTTATATGGTACCGGGCACGCAAGATCAAGAACAGGTATGTGGAGTTTGTGCGTATGGAGGAATACATTCCCAAGCTCGAGGAACTTAGCAATGATATTACCGTTCCCAAGTATGCAACCCACCTGGTTTATTTAACCAGCGCCAACAACCCGAAAGAAATAGAGCATAAGATCATCTATTCGATATTGAGTGGTAAGCCAAAGCGGGCCGATATTTACTGGTTTGTACACGTGGATACCATGGATGATCCTTACACCTGCGAATACTCCGTGGAGCATATTATTCCAAACGATATTATCCGGGTAGAGTTCCGACTCGGTTTCAGAATGGCGCCCAGGCTCAACCTGATGTTTAAAAAAGTAGTGGAAGACCTGGTTGCAAACCGGGAAGTGAACGTTACCAGCCGTTACGAAAGCCAGCAAAGAAATAATATGGTCGGCGATTTCCAATTTATCGTGATGGAAAAATTCTTATCGCAGGACAATGAATTGCCCTTCCTCGAAAAGGTGATCATGAAATTATATTTCTATGTAAAAGAAATTTCATTAAGCGAGGAAAAAGGTTTTGGACTCGAACAAAGCAAGGTAACAGTAGAGAAATTTCCGCTGGTAGTAGCGCCGGTAAGTAAGTTAAAACTGAGCCGCATTTACACCGAAGAAGAACAATAGACAGTACGTTAGAATGATTGGCTTTTTGTTTGTGATGATCTTTTTTATT
>JBDSAP010000325.1:0-4122 GCA_039922055.1 Ferruginibacter sp. | reverse complement strand
ACACAGACCGGAGGTGCAACACTTACAGCCCAACAACCGCTGAACAATGTAACAAGAGTTGCCATACAAACGCTTGCCGCAGTATTAGGGGGCACACAAAGCCTGCATACCAACGGTTATGATGAAGCGCTTAGTCTTCCGACGGAAGAAGCTGCAAGGATCGCCTTACGTACTCAACAGATCGTTGCATTTGAAAGTGGCGCTCCGGATACAGCAGATCCGCTCGCCGGAAGTTATTTTGTTGAAAACCTTACGGCCGAAGTTGAAAAAAATGCCTGGCAGTTGATTGAAAAGATTGATGCAATGGGCGGCAGCGTAACGGCAATTGAGCAAGGCTTTATGCAGAACGAGATCAGTAAAAGCGCTTATGAATATCAGCGGCAGATTGAAAGTGGTGAAAAGATAATTGTGGGAGTTAATAAATTTCTTTCAGAAGAAAGTGCTGCTGTACCACCATTCAGGATCAATGACGACATCAGGCAAATACAAATCGATAAGCTTACTGCGCTCAAAGCAAAACGAGATATACAGAAGGTAAAGGATTGCCTGCAACAGGTGGGTGATGCAGCAAACTCTGCCACCAATCTTATGCCCGTGGTAATAGCTGCTGTTGAAAATTATTGTACGCTGGGCGAAATAGCAGACGAGTTAAGGAAGGTGTTTGGAGAATATAAAGGATAGTAAAGAATTCTCCGCAAGTGAAAGGATGTTTGGTGAGATTTTAAAAATGATCTTTCAATTAAATCCAAATAACATGAGCTTTATTAAAGTAACGGCAGACCCCTGCACCGGAACGGGAAATACGTCATCTCAAGTACCAAGAGCGGAACTGCATTTGAACATTGATCTGATAGGTGCTTTCGCCACAGATGAAGTGTTACTAAAATCCGGGCATATTGTAAACCTCGGCAACCATTACTACAGGAATTTCAAGTTAGCCAAAGGTGCAAAAATACCGGCGGCATGAATCATGTCGTTTACTGAAAAGCTAAACGATTGTTAGCCCCCATCGGGGGCCGTGTTTATAGAAAGTACCATCCTTAATGGATGGGCTCCGTAGGTGCCCCGTAATCACGTGGCACCTACGGAGCCAGGCAACATTGTAATGATTATCTATAAACACGATGCTCCGATGGAGCTTAACTAAACGACACTGAGTGTGAATGGTGAAAAATTGAAATGTTTAATGGGAAAAGTTCAAAGTTTCATGCGCAATTTTTCTGCCTGATTTTCTTTTACGCTTAGGAGTTAAACGCTGCCCAAAGCTTTAAAAGTACAAGAGGGCGATGCAAGGATGACGCTATGGAAAACAACTGTTTGGACAAAAATATTTTAAACAAGCGACATTAGAATACGAGTTGAATGATCCATATATTTTCGGAAACATTCTGCATCAATTATAACAAGCAAATGTCCTTCAAATGCAGTACAATCTAAGTTCCCCCTTCGGGGGACAGGGGGCCGGGTTTTTACTTTAACAACCCCGCCAACTTCCTCTCCAGCGCGGGCCCACGTAAATTTTTCCCTATGATCTTGCCATTGGGATCGATCAAAAAATTTTGTGGAATGCTCATAACATTAAACTGCTGAGCAACAGCATTTGTCCAACCTTGCAAATCACTTACATGTCCCCAGGTAAGCCCATCCATATTTATTGCTTCTACCCAGGCGGACTTTGCCTTATCCAATGAGACGCCTATTACGGTAAAATTTTTGTCTTTAAATCTATTATAGTTAGCTACTACATTTGGATTTTCCTGCCTGCACGGCCTGCACCAGCTTGCCCAAAAATCAATCAGCACATATTTGCCCCGGTAAGAAGAGAGGCTTATAGGAGCGCCGGTGGTGTCCGTTTGTGTAAAGTCTGCCAGCACCGTGCCAATTGCATTTTTCTTGGATTCAGCAATTTGCTGCGCCACATAGTTTCCCATTGCTGAGGCTTTCACGTTAGGAGCCAACATATTGAACAACGTCTCGGCTTCACCAGGATCTTCTGATAACTGGCTATAGCGTATGATGGCAAGTGGCGCAATGAAAGAAGTGCTGTGTTGTTTTACAAAGTTCTTTGCTACTGCCTGCGCATTTATCGTAAGCAAAGAATCAGATGTGCCCTGCTCAGAAAAAGCAGCCTGGTATGGTGCTAAAGATGTTACGAGATCAACATATTCTGCATGCGAAGCGGAACCAGTGATCAATGCATTTTCAAGCGAATCTTTTGATGCCTTCACTTTAACTGCGCTGTTATCTAAAAAAACAGTGATGTATGGTTGCTGTTTATTGAAAAGGATGATCTTGAACTCCGGCGCTTCTACTTTTCCTTTAAAAACAAATGTGCCCTTTTTAAGCGTGCTTTCAATTTCCGGAACACCTGTTTGCCCGTTGAGCAAGGCTACGCTCGTTCCATCCGGAAAACCATTTATCACTCCGTTGATAATAAAACCATCGACAGGTTTTGTTTCTGCTACTTTAACCGGGGAACTCTTTTTGGGAGTATTTTTAGTTGTTCCCGTGGTTTTCTTTTGTTGCGCAAAGGTGAGCAACGGCAGCATCAAGATCAGAAAGCATAACTTTTTCATAGTTCTTATTTGAGCCGCAATTTAACAGTTTTTAAGGATTTTGATCAGTTCAAGATGGTATTTAGGAATTCTTTAGTAGAAGCGGCTACCCCTTCAGATGACTCTAAAGCATTGATGTATGCGCTACCGATGATGGCGCCATTGGTGTACTTGCAGGCGGCCCGGAATGTTGACCTGTCCTTTATTCCGAAACCCACCAAAACAGGATTCACCAGTTTCATTTCCTGTAGTTTTTTAAAATATAGCTCCTGTTGCTCAATGGCTTTATTATTGCCCGTGGTAGAGGAAGACGAAACGGCATATAAAAATCCGCTGGTTAAAGTGTCTATTTTCCGGATGCGTTCTTCGCTGGTTTCGGGAGTGACCAGGAAAATAAATCGGAGATCATATTGCTTGAACAACTCCTGGTATTCTGTTTCAAATTCATACATCGGAAGATCGGGCAAAATGATCCCGTCCACTCCAACAGCTGCCGCTGATTCACAAAACTTTTCGAGGCCATATTGCAGGATCGGGTTCATATAACCCATCAGGATAACTGGCAAATGAATAGCTGGCCGCAGGCTTTTCAGTTGCTCAAATAATACAGAAATACTCATTCCATTTTCAAGAGCGATCATGTTGCTTTTTTGTATCACGGGGCCATCCGCCAGTGGATCGCTGTAAGGCATGCCTATCTCTACAATGTCGGCTCCATTTTCCTGCAGTGCAGTCAACACTTCCATCATACTATTCAACTGCGGGTAACCGGCAGTGCAATACACGTTTAAAACATTGTGTTGCTTTTCTGAAAATAATTTATCTATTCTGTTCATGTTATTTTAGATCGGGTGCTGTGTTAACAATGAAATGGCGTATGATTTAATTTATTACACGAATTATAAAAGGCGAATTACACGAATTAATGCAGTGCTTTCTTCTTAAATCATGTAATCCGATAGCTGTCGAATCGCGCATCTAATTCGTGCAATTATAATGAGTATATACGCTTAACTTAACACTAGTTCCATTTTTATGTTGGACCGTATATATTCTGAATTAGTAATGGGCACTTCCATGAACCCATATTTTTTATACAAATGAATGGCAGGCTCAAGCATTGTGTTCGAATACAATATCAATTTCTCAGCATTGAGTTCTTTTGCTTTCTCAATACAAAATTCCATGAGGCGGTTGCCGATCTTTTGACCCTGGTATTTTTCCCACACGGCCATTTTTGATAATTCAAAAACTGAATCTGAATCTTTCAATAAAGCAAATGTGCCAGCTATACTATTATCGATCTTTGCAAAAAATATGTGACCGCCTTTGTCGATGAAATATTGTTTTGGATTGCCAAGCATTTCTTTGTCTATCGGCTCAAGAACAAAATATTTCTCGAGCCATGCAGTATTGAGGCTGGTGAAATGGTGAGCAAGCTCATCGGTGAATGGAATGATCTCCATGTTTGAATTGATTCCTTTATTTTATGTATTTCATGTATGTGGCTAAATCCTTATCACCCCTGCCACTTAGAGAGATGACGACGGTGTCATCTTTCTTAAAT
>JBDSAP010000324.1:0-22303 GCA_039922055.1 Ferruginibacter sp. | reverse complement strand
GTCTATAGTAAAGAGGTAGATGAAAGAATAAAGATGCTGAAATAGATGAAGGGATGCCTGATAATAACAATGGATAATAATTTATAAATTTATTTTTAACAATAAAAAGACTTGACATGCCTTGTGGTAAAAAAAGAAAACGTCATAAAATTGCAACTCATAAACGTAAAAAACGTTTGAGAAAAAACCGACATAAGAAGAAATAATTTTTTTTATCTACGGTGCCGGTATCTTCAGGCCGGCACCCATTTATTGGCATTTATTAAAGTTTATTTTTCAGTACACTTTAGTAATTTGTTGTACGTTATCCTTCCGTGATGTTAGGTATCTAATTAAAAGTGAATTGTTTGACAAAGGAATTAATTATAAATGCGGCGCCGCAGGGGGTAGAAATAGCCCTGATGGAAGATAAAAAACTGGTAGAGTTGCACAACGAAAAAGCTGATGCAAATTTTGCCGTTGGAGACCTGTATCTTGGAAAAGTAAAAAAGCTTATTCCCGGGTTGAATGCTGCATTTGTGGATGTTGGTTTTGAAAAAGATGCATTTTTACATTATACCGATCTTAGCCCATACGTTAAGTCAATCCTTAAGTTTACCAATATCTCTATTAACGATCACTCTGAAGGTGGATATGATTTTGGAAAGTTTTCTGTAGAACCCGAGATAGTAAAGACCGGTAAAATTGCGGAAGTTTTAAGCGGCCGTCCGAATGTGCTGGTTCAGATATTGAAAGAGCCTATTGCAGCCAAGGGTCCACGTTTAAGTTGCGAATTGTCGCTACCGGGCAGATTTGTTGTCATTACTCCCTTCAATGATATCATTGCGGTATCAAGAAAAATACATTCAGGCGAAGAAAGAAAAAGACTCCATAAAATAATTGAAGCGATTAAGCCAAAAAATTTTGGCGTGATTGTACGTACTGCGGCAGAAGGAAAAAACACGGCTGAGCTCCACGAAGACTTACTAGCACTGGTTCAAACCTGGAAAACCATCCAGGCAAATCTGAAGGATGCCGTTCCACCGTCAAAAATTTTAAGTGAACAAGGAAAAGCAAATAGCATGCTTCGCGACTTGCTGAACGAAGATTTTAACCGCATCGTGGTGAACGATAAAAACATTTTTGCGGATACAAAAAATTATATTCAGCGGATAGCGCCTGAAAAGGCTGATATCGTTGCCTATTATAATAACGGCTCCCCTATATTCGATAGTTTTGGAATTACCAAGCAGGTAAAAGCGGCATTTGGCAAAACAGTTAACCTGCCAAGCGGCGCATACCTCATTATAGAACATACCGAAGCTTTACATGTAATAGATGTAAACAGCGGTTATAAAAGTGTAAGCAACAACCAGGAACAAAATGCGCTCGAAACTAACCTTGAAGCTGCAGAAGAAATAGCACGACAGCTTCGTCTTAGAGATCTCGGCGGTATAATTGTAGTTGATTTCATCGACATGAAATTGATGGAGAATAAGAAGCGGCTTGCTGATGCAATGGAGCAGTTCATGCGTAGTGATCGCGCCAAACATGCAGTATTGCCGATCAGTAAGTTTGGTTTGATGCAGATAACCCGGCAGAGAATGAAGCCGGAAATGAATATAAACACCTCTGAGATTTGCCCAAGCTGCAATGGCAGCGGCAAAATTTCTTCTACACTTATTCTGGAAGACGAGATAGAAAAAAATCTTAGCTATCTTATTATGCAGAAGCATAAAGGTTTAACTATCCAGGTTAATCCGATCCTCTACACCTTTCTTACCAGCGGATTTATCTCAAAAAGAAGAAGATGGAGCTGGAAATACAAGCAGAAAATAAAAGTAGTTTCGAATTCTAATTATCACCTCACCGAGTTTCATTTCTTTGATGATAGCGATGAGGAGATAAAGTTATAGAGCGTATTTCCCTAACGTTTACCCCTTCCTAAATGATCAGGCAAAGAAAATAATATTTCAATTCGCCTATTCACCTTCCATTTTCAATTTCAGTGTTTCGGATAGATCAAAGACCATTAATCCCGGCTACGACTGCTATATATCATTATGTAGTAGACCAACATTGCAATCGAAGATAGAGCAGCAACCACATAGGTGAGAGCGGCCCATTTTAATGCGTCTTTCGCTTTTCGATGTTCTGCATCGGTGGTGATGTTCGTGCTGTTTAACCATGCCAGCGCACGATTAGATGCATCAAATTCCACTGGTAAAGTAATCAAAGTGAATAATGTAGATACTGCAAAAAGTACAATGCCTATCAACAATACTGTTTGACTTCCACCGCCAAATCCCATCACCCCGAGACCAGCGAGAATAATCCACTGCGACAAATTAGTGCTTACCTGTGTGATTGGTACCAGCCTGCTACGCAACATGAGCATCGGGTAAGCCGTAGCATGTTGAACTGCATGGCCACATTCATGAGCAGATACCGCCGCAGCCGAAACATTCCTCCCTTCATATACATCGGGGCTTAGGTTTACAGTTTTTTTGGCCGGATCATAGTGATCGGATAAAAACCCTGGTACAGATACAACCTGTACATCATAGATGCCGTTGTCTCTCAACATTTTTTGTGCAATTTCTTTACCGCTCAAACCAGAAGACGTAGGAACATCGCTGTATTCCTTGAATTTGCTTTTTAGCCTGAACTGTACAATCATGCCAATCAGCATGAAAATTATCGATATGGCTAATATTCCAAATGTCATTGTTTATACCTTTTCTCTAAGAAATGTCAAAAAATATACCCTTCTAATTTGTATGACAAAATTGCAACTGCGCCACCGCCCTACTTAAAAAACTAAAAAGAGCTTCCTTTTGGGAAACTCTTTTTGAAGAATGTCTTATTTCGTAATTTATCTATTGCTTTTGCAATTTGCCATTGAAGTTGATCTCATCATTTAAAACAGTTACGTAGTAAACTCCTGGCGCCAGTGCTGGCAGGTTATTCATTACTACCGAATTATTGCCCTTTGTTACATTTACCTGTCTTGAATATACGAGGTGCCCTGCACTATTTTGAACCCTTAAAGTGGCGGTAGAGGTTTTAGGTGTGCTAAAGGAAACAGTAAAATTGCTTGTGAAAGGATTCGGGAAAATCTCGAAGCCTGTATTTGAGCCTAAATTCAATTTTACAACAGAAGAGAAAGTAGCCCTACCATCAATATCAATTTGCTTTAACCGATAGTAAACATAATTACCATTGCTGCCGCCTATATTGTCCTGGTAGCTATAATTCTTAATTGTGTTGCTATTTCCAGCGCTTTTAATGGAAGACACTTTTATAAAATCTGATCCATCAGTGCTTCTGAATAATTCAAAACGATCACTGTTTAATTCCTGGCTTGTTTGCCACTCCAGCATAGCTTTGGCGGATGAATATTTACCCGTAAACGAAGTCAATTGGACCGGTGTTGGCGAGCAATCTGCAACGATAAGCGTATAATCATTAAAATAAATACAATCAGGATTAGAGAGGCCGGGCTGCGAAGTAGAAACAGCTAACCTGTATTTATATCCGTTCATAGAGCTGTTAACAATACCCAGATTGTTTGATAGTGTGAATGTGTTACCAGTAAAACTTGCCTGTTGACCGCTGGTTACATCAGTAAAATTGCTACCACCATCGGTACTCAATTCCCACTTATACCAGGTATTTGTGTGAGAATTATCGGTAACTACATAATTAACACCAACGCTGTTGCCGGCGCAATTTGAGGTCGGTCCTGTCACGGCAATCTGTGATTGACATACATTAAAAGTAATATCATCCAACCCGAGATCATTCCCGTTTGCTACCGCAGTTGCATTCACAACTTCCAGGTCAACCATTGCTGTTGTCGCCATAAATGAACCGCCAACCTTTACCCATTTAGCGCTAGTCGTAGCAGCGATAAGACCTGAATTAGCAATCACAACGCCATTCACTTTAAATGAAATATTTGGACAAGTGGAATTTGTACCTGACCCAGGCTTTAAGTTGATCACATAAGCTGCAAACTCATAGGTTGCACCAATGCAAACAGGGATTGATTTGATTTTGTAAAAAACTGAGCTGAAAGTATTGTTAGGCGCACCATTAACAGCCAAAAAATAACCACCGTCGCCGGTGTGATCGGATCCTCTCCAATCGCCCTTGATACAATTACCGCCATTCGCATTTCCAACAGTTTTCAATACTGAATACCTGAATTCAGGAACGAGACCGCCGCTTGCAGCCGTGTATGTGTAGTCAGAGCAAGGAAGTGCAGCACCAATGGCACTACATCCTAATAAAGCATTTCCTACATTCCCTGGCGGGTTGTAAGTATTGGAGCCAGACTTAGTACAGTCGGTAGCGCCAGCATTGACTGTAATAAAGGGTGCACTGAAAGTACCTTTTGCCCCCAATAAATTGGGGCCTTTTATACCGTTACATTGTGCGATGGATACCTGAGAACTGCTGATGATTATAGCAGTCAGGATTAGTGTGTAGAACTTTTTCATTCCGTTTGTGGTTTAAGATTAATAATAAGAGTAAGCGGAAATGCAAAAGATATGGGGGATTCTAATAAGCCTTAAACCGGCCAGTACGATCTTTTAAACAATGATCGATGATTCTTACGGAAGATAATTTGGATTGAGGAGATCTTTTCGGTTTGAAAAGATTAACTGGGGAAAAACAAATATAAATAAATATCTGTCAAACTAACAAAAATTTTTCAAGTAATATTTTAAAACTATCAATTAACACACTATCCCTCAATAATATATAGCAATTTATCTTTAGTGTTTATTGGACAACAGCAGGAAGCAGATGGATCAATCTCCAGCTTAGTCAATGTGAGAATAATTTCAGGTAGCGGTTTTATTAGTCACCAATGTAGTTATGCTTATAGCATGAAAATTCATAAAAAACCCTTCTCAAAAATAACTTTGAGAAGGGCTGATCACTAAATATTATAAGATGCAAATTAAAAGAACACCAATAACTGAACGCTTATTTATAGTGAGCCACTAATGATTTAGCTAATTCACTCACCTTTTTCAATCCATCATCTGGCAGACCGCCTTTTTTAAACTCAGCTAATACTTCAGGATGCTTGTTTTCCAGTTCCAGTAAAAAATGCTCTTCAAAAGCTTTTACATTTTTCACCGCTACTTCTCTTAACAAACCCTGTGTACCGAGATAGATCATCGCTACCTGTTTTTCAACCGACATTGGTGAATACTGAAGTTGCTTAAGTATTTCAACGTTTCTTGCACCCTTATCAATTACATTCTTTGTAGCCGCATCAAGATCACCACCAAATTTAGAGAAAGCTTCGAGTTCACGATATAAAGCCTGGTCAAGTTTAAGTGTGCCAGCTACTTTTTTCATAGACTTGATCTGTGCATTACCACCCACACGACTCACAGAGATACCTACGTTAATAGCAGGGCGAATACCCGCATTGAACAAGTTACCTTCCAAAAATATCTGGCCATCAGTAATGGAGATCACATTGGTAGGAATATACGCAGATACATCTCCAGCCTGTGTTTCAATTACCGGTAGCGCTGTTAATGATCCTCCTCCTTTTACCAGGTGCTTTATGGATTGAGGCAAATCGTTCATTTGCTGGGCAATATCATCTTTTGCGATGACCTTCGCTGCTCTTTCCAATAAACGGCTATGTAGATAAAACACATCACCGGGATATGCCTCACGACCCGGCGGACGGCGAAGCAAAAGTGACACTTCCCTATAAGCCACCGCCTGCTTCGAAAGATCATCATAAATGATGAGCGCCGGCCTTCCGGTATCCCGGAAAAACTCGCCGATAGCAGCGCCTGCAAATGGTGCATAGAACTGTAAAGGAGCCGGATCAGAAGCAGAAGCCGCAACAATAGTGGTATAAGCCATTGCTCCATATTCCTCCAGCGTTTTCATGATACCTGCAATGGTACTCGCTTTTTGGCCAATCGCTACATATATACAGTACACAGGTTTTCCTGCATCGTAAAATTCCTTTTGATTAATAATGGTATCAACACAGATGGCGGTTTTACCAGTCTGGCGGTCACCGATCACAAGTTCCCTTTGTCCACGGCCAATTGGAATCATTGCATCGATTGCCTTGATGCCTGTTTGTAAGGGTTCCTTAACCGGCTCACGAAATATTACTCCAGGTGCTTTACGCTCCAGGGGCATCTCATAGAGGTCTCCCGTTAACGGACCTTTTCCATCTATCGGCTGACCCAGTGTATTTATTACCCGGCCGCTCATTCCTTCACCCACTTTTATAGAGGCGATCTGGCCAGTGCGCTTTACTGTATCACCTTCTTTAATGGCTCCATAATCTCCCATCAATACCACACCTACATTATCTTCTTCAAGGTTAAGAGCGATGGCTTTGACCCCGTTATCAAATTCAACCAACTCGCCACTGCGTACATTGTTTAACCCATAAATACGGGCAATACCGTCACCAACCTGCAATACAGTGCCTACTTCTTCCAAACTGGCGCCTGCGTTGAAATTGCTGAGCTGCTGACGAAGAATCGCCGAAATCTCATCTGGTTTAATTCCTACCATAAAAATTTGAGTTTATTTTTTTAACCCGGCAATAAAATCAATGTGGATCATCGTTGCGTCGCACACTTCAGGTTTTAAAGCTATGGGCATCTTTTAACGGCTGCAAAGGTAGCGTATGACTGTAAGAATCGCAAAAAAATAAGGTTCTTCACGACACAATAAATCTGCACCAATGAAGACTTTTGCACCTCCAATTTACCTCAGCTTATGCAGGTAATCGTTGTTTTGAAATTGTTTTCTAACATCCTTTAAATCACGTAGGATGCTTGCGTCCAGTGATTTGCCATCTGTCTCCAATACAAACCCGCCAATAAGTTCATCATTCACTATCGTCTCTAATTCGAAACTATGAGCGGGTGAAGCGGCTTTTACTTTTGCAATAATGGCATCTTTTAGTTCCTCGCTCATAGGTGCCGCTGTGGTGATCTTCACCTTGTGAATATTATTGATCTCGTTATATTGCTCAACAAATGCGGCTGCAATTTCGGGCAAGTTGGTTTCTCTTGATTTAGCAACTAATAATCGAATAAACCCACTTGTGATCTCCCCCACTCTTTCTTTTGTAATGGATTCAATTATTTTTCCCTTTGTTCCCGTACTAATTATAGGGCTGCGAAGCAAAGCAACAAAATCCGGGTTGGTTTTACAGATGCTAAGGATAAGCTTCATATCTACATACACAATGTCCAGTTGCTTTCTTTCGATAGCAAGGTCCACTATACTTTTTGCGTACCTGGTTGCTAAGCGGGGATTATTCATTATTTAGTCAGAAATTTGATAATTAGAAAATTGCAGTTGGCCTATCTTAAACTCACAGTCTAATTAAGCTCCGCTTCTGCTGCCAATTGTTTGATATAATTTTCCTGTTCTGCTTTATTGGTCAGTTCGCGGCGCAATATCTTTTCACTTATTTCAATCACTAAATTTCCTACCTGGTTCTTTAGATCGGTAATGGCTGCCATTTTCTGGTGATTGATTGTTAGCTGGGCATCAGCCACAATTTTTGCAGCCTGGGCTTTTGCATCTTCTCTTGCCTCGGTAATTAGTTTGTCACGGGTTTCTTTCGCTTCCTTTAACAACAACGCTCTTTCTTCACGTGCTTTTTGTAACAGCGTCTCGTTGTCGTTTTTCAACTGAGCCATTTCAAGCTTAACCTTTTCAGCAGAGGCAATAGAGGTGGCAATGTTTTGCTCCCTATCGCTAAGACCTTTAATGATGGAAGGCCATGCAAATTTTTTAAGAATAAAAAACACGATCAGGAAAGCCAGCAAGGTCCAGATCAATAAGCCTAACTCGGGTGTTAATAGTTGCATTTTTATATAGTTAAAAATGTAAAATAATAATTCTGAAATGCTCCCAATAGAACCGCTGTACAAGAGTGCGACGCCACTGAAGCTAAATAGCAGCAATATGCCTGGTACAAAAATTTAAAATACTGCATCCTCCGTCCTGTACTTTAGATGCAGTAGTAATGTTTGGTACGGTATTATTTTAATACCATTGCCAGGAATCCAATGATGATCGCAAACAAGGCAGCACCTTCTACAAGGGCAGCAGCCAAAATCATGTTTGCACGAATATCATTAGAGGCTTCCGGCTGGCGGGCAATGGCTTCTACAGCGCCCTTACCAATTTGCCCAATACCGATACCTGCCCCTATAGCAGCAAGACCGGCGCCTACTGCACCGCCTGCATTTGCCAGGGCATCTAATAAAATAAAATTCATAATTGTGAATTTATACTGGTTAAAAAATAAACGAATTAAACTATTAAAGAATCATCAGGCAGCGGGTGATGATCGCCGGGATGATGTTCGCCTTCAAATGCCTGCCCTATAAAAACCGCTGTAAGCACCGTGAAAATAAAGGCTTGTAAAAAAGCCACCAGGATCTCGATGAAATAAATGAATATGGTAAAAGCGACCGACACTGGCGAAGCTGCATAACCTAAAGCTGGGCTGATCTGCGCAAAAATGAATATGAGGCAGATCAAACATATAATGATGATATGCCCTGCAACCATATTTGCAAACAACCTGATGATAAGTGCGAATGGCTTTATAAAAACGCTCAAAAACTCCACCAGCACAAGGATGGGCTTTACAAAACCCGGAACCCCGGGCGGGTTGAAAATATGGCCCCAGTAGTGTGAATTAGAGCTGGCCAGTATCACTACAAATGAAATAAGACCCAGCACCATTGTAAATGCGATATTACCAGAAACGTTTGCCGTACCCGGGATCAAGCCAACAATATTATTGATCAAAACGAAAAAGAAAACGGTAAGTAAATAGGGAAGATATTTATTAGCCTTGTGGCGCAGGTTGGGTCTTGCCACCTCATCCCTTACAAAGGCGACAAGCACTTCTATTAAATTTTGTTTGCCTGATGGTGCAGATGTTACACCTTTTCCGGTAGCATAAGTCTTGGCAACACTGATCATTAACCAAACCAATAAAGCGAGTGCAAGCAACATCTGTATAACATTTCGTGTTGGTGAAAGGTCATACACTTTTACACCAGCTTCGGTTGGAATGATCTTACCTTCTTCGAGTTTATAGCCGTCAACTTCTTTATGACCATGCTCAAAGGCGGAAGACATAAAGGTAGAAACACCCTTTTGTGGAGAATATAGTATTACGGGAAGAGGAATGGACACAGGGTGTAACTGTCCATCGCTACCCTTGTAACTCACAAAATGAAATTCATGGGCATCCATGATATGCTCAAATATTACTTCTTTAGCTTTGAATCCTTCCTGCTCTTCGGTGCCATGTTTTTCTGCGCCACCTGGCTCCTCATGCTGTGCCATTACATTGCCGGAGGATACCAGTAAAAATACGGTGAAAACCGCTACCAGTAATGATTTGATGCTCTTTAATGCCATGTCTTTCCGAAATTTGCCGCAAAGATAGGAGATTAATGAATATTTGGAGAATGAATGAGGGATTTTAATTTGAGATCATACGAGCCGAATCATCAATCGAGCCCCATTTCTTTTCGCAGTTGTTTAATTTTTTCCAGCTCTATCACATCGATCTGGTCCCTGGAGCGGTTCACTGCTTTTTTATTTGCGATGAGTTGATTGATGTGAAGGAATGGGACTCGCACATCTTCAATCTCGGCAACAGAAGCATATTCTAAACATTGCTCAAACGAAAGATCTTCAAGACCTGCCATTTCCACTAAAATATCGAGTACTATTCCAGTGCCTATATTGAAGTTAGTCCACCCCGGAACGAATTGAAAGTCTTCCAAATTAATATCATCGTAACCAAATTGTCCAAGCGCTAAACCTAATCGCTTGCGATTTTCTTTAGTGTCCTCGATCCATACGTCGATATCTTTTGTGACCCTTGAGTAGCCATGCAGATTTACGGCCACTCCGCCAACCATGATATAGTTTATCCCCAAATGATTCAATGATTGCCAGAATTTTAAGAGGTGTTCATCCATTATTTCCATAATGGTCAGGCATTTTCTTATGAGTAATTTTTGCCCTGGAGAGTGTGTTGCCAACCCGCATCAACATGGTCATTATCTTAAAGCGTTCGGTGTAATTCAGGTTGATCGATTCCCGGATATTTCTTTCTTCCGCAGCCTTCCAATAGTCAATTTCATGACCATCGTCATTCACCATGTTATGAGAACCTTCCATCTCGTTGTTTTTGCCGGGTTGCATACCGCAATTTACTAAATTATTTAAAGTGTTGGGTACGGTACTACACCAATTTCACCTGCTTTTCAAACTGCATCTTATGCAATTGGTAGTAAGCTCCCTTCTTTTCAATCAGTTCATCATGCGAGCCAATCTCTTTGATTTCGCCCTTGTCTAAAACCATAATTTTATTGGCTTTTCGGATAGTGCTCAACCTGTGAGCAATAACAATGGAAGTTCTGCCTGCAATCAAAGTATCAATTGCGTGTTGGATCAATTGCTCGCTTTCTGTGTCCACCGATGAAGTTGCTTCGTCCAGAATTAAGATCGCCGGGTTGTATAACAGTGCTCTTACAAAAGACAGCAACTGGCGCTGCCCCAGTGAAAGGGTAGCCCCTCTTTCCATCACATTGTAGTCGTAACCACCGGGCAGTTGCATTATAAAGTCGTGTATGCCGATCAATTTTGCAGCGGCAATCACTTCTTCTTTTGTGATGGAACTATTGCGTAAGGTGACATTGTCGTACACCGAGCCGCTAAATAAAAACACATCCTGAAGTACAACCGATATCCTGCTTCGTAAATAAATAAGATCAAAGGCTTCAATATTGGTACCATCAATCCTGATCTTCCCTTTTTGAATATGATATAATCTGTTAAGCAGGCTTATGATCGATGTTTTCCCGCTTCCGGTATTGCCTACAATCGCAAGCGTTTCTCCAGCATTTATATTAAATGAAATATTCTTTAATACATACTGATGATCGATATAAGCAAACCAAACTTTATCAAACTCCACGTTACCCAGCATTGGAGGCGGCTCGGTAGTGAAAGCTCCTTCTCCTTTTCCCAATAATGGTGTTACATCCTGGTTATCCATTACTTTAAATACCCTTTCACTTGCGATCATTCCCATTTGCAACACATTGAATTTATCGGCGATCACCCGAAGCGGGCGGAACAACAAATTCAAACAAAGAATAAACGCAGTGATATTGCCGGCAGCATCTGCACTTTGTCTTCCACCGGCCCACCATACCAATAGGCCAAGCGAAATTGCCAACACCAATTCTACTACGGGAAAAAAAACAGAGTAGGCGAATATGGAACGAATGTTTGCGTTGCGATGTTCTTTGTTGATAGCGTTGAATTTATTAAACTCTCTTTTTTCACCGGCAAATGCCTGAACTATTGCCATACCGGTGATATGCTCCTGCACAAAAGCATTTAACTGGGCAACGGCATTCCGCACCCTGATGAACGACTTGTTTACGCTTTCCTTAAAGATGTAGGTCGCTACTATTAATGCAGGAAAAGGTACCATGCAGATGAGGGTTAATTTCCAGTCTACATAAAACATGTAGGCAAGTACGGCGAGGATCGATAGAAAATCGGCGATGATCGGTATCAGCCCTTCACTAAAAATATCATTGATAGATTCAATATCGTTGATGGTACGGGTTGTAAGCGTGCCTATTGGAGTTTTGTCGTATTGGGAAAGGTTCAGGTCGATCACCTTTTTATAAGTGGCGACACGCATATCCTTTACTACGCTTTGTCCCAGTGATGCGGTAAAAAAAGTGAAAACAAACCGGCACAAGGTTTCAATTAATAATAAAGCTAATTGGATGATGGTAATACCGATGATAACCTGGGCAGCTCCACGCAAAAATCCAACATGGGCGCCCGGTAATAACCCATTGTTAATGGTAACCTGGATAAGCCATGGCCGTAACGGAGAAATAACGGCTAAAAAAATGGCAAGAAAAAGCGACCAATAAAATTTGCTTTTGTAAGGTGAGGCAAAATAAAAAACCCTGCGTAACAATGAAAAGTCGAAGACCTTTTTAACCTTAGCAGATTCACTCATACAACAAAGTTAATGAGATTGAGAAGAGAAAATAATCAAGTGGCTTAATGCGGTCTTGACTAACATAAGCATATAGCAAGAGGCCTGATTTATTTATTTCATGAGTGAGTGAAAGAAAAAAAGAAAAAGCACTTATTGCACTTCCATCTTTTTGTTGTAAGCTTTTATAAAAATAGCTCCGAGGTTTTTGTATGGTGGCACGTAATCATCCCAGCTTTCACGCATACCCTTATTACCATCACTGTAAAATAATTTCGTTAACGAGGCCCACATGTCTTTCCACACAAGTGTTTTACCAGAGGCAACTGCCTGGTTGAGATAGTTAAGGATAGGCCGGTTAATATCGCCTTTACCAATTTCTTTGGTTGAAATTATATGAGCATCCGGGCAGCTTTTGATTATCTCGTTCAGATTCTGATAACCACCGCATGACCCCAACACAACGATCTTAGCATCGGCAGCCATCCTATCGATGGTACGTGGCAGCCAATAGCTATGCCCGCGATGAACAACGATCGAAGGCTGCAGATCATACTTTTGCAAATATCTGCCTAAATGAACCTGGGCCGTATCATCTAAATTCTTATCATTATTAAGAGGCCTGTTAGCGTAGATCCAAACCTTTTTCCCCGTTAATGATTTTATCTCCACCCACTCTTTTTGCATGGTAACCCTCCATTCTTTTGGAGAAAAGGAATTCACGAACGAAGCAAAATGAGTAATGCCATCTTCGTCACCGTAGAAAAAAACCTGTTCTATCACCCTACCGCTATCGTCTGCCAGATACTTCCCATCTATCGAATAAATGGATGGTATGCCGATCTCGCTGGTAAGGTCTATACTGTTATCGTTAGCCGATAAAAATATTGTCTTCAACAGTCCATAGATCGTTTTACCCTTGGTATTATTGTTTTCGATGCTGCGCTGCTCATTGTCTGAAACGTTCTTTAATATAGCCTGCAACAGCGCCGCATCTCTAATGCTACTGTAACTGTCCGCCACATCCACCGCATCTTCCAGGTTATTAGCTTCATCAAGATTGGCAACAAAAGCTTTCATTAAAACAGTAGAGTTATCAACCGGCATGATCTTTAAAAATGTGTCGAGCTGGTTGAAGTTGGCCGCCATTTTTATAAACTTTTTAAAATAATCCATATTTACACTTAGCAGTAACGAGTCACCCCGTGGCTTACTACCCATACGTTGCAGTAACCGTGCGAAACTATGTTTATAGCTTGAAGTATAAATGTCATTCTCTCCCATCACGATCATATAATAAAGTTCCTGTGCCGTTAAGGGTTCGATGGCCCTCATACGTATATTTAAATTATTCTGCTCATGCAGGTCATTGATAGGTTTGATGAAATGTTGAAATGCTTTTTTCTGTAGCATTTTACGCAGACCGTTCACGCCGAACATTGCAATAGGAGTATCTTTCTTTATGGCCAGGCGATAGTAGTAGTCTATCTCTGTTTTAACAAGCAGTTTAAAATAACCAACACTGTCATATCCCCTGGCTCCATCGCCAATATATTTTTTGATCTCATCAGTTGTAATTTTCTGGTTGAGAATATTGTCTAAAAAAGGATAATATAATAACGCATTCTCCAACTTACTTAATTGTACAATGGCCTTTACCATTGGGTTTGTATTTCGTTGAATAAGCTTGCCTTCAGGAGTTTTGGTGGAATAAGCATAATCATACAATTGCTCGGGATCGTTTTTACAGGCGACTACCACAAGACTGTCTGCAAAAGATTCAGATACAAAAGGCCGGATATTGCTCAATATCTTATCCGGATGCATGGTGCAAAAATTTAGGAAAAGCACTTTCTTACTCTCAGCATATCCTATATTTTTTGTAAAGATGGATGTAAGCAGCATCCCAACATCATAGGGCATCTCCTTCACGTACGGAGCAATGCTTAAGCTGTCCATATTTGCCCGCCATACTAATTCAAAATTATCTACCAGGATCGGCGCCCATGCAGGGTTGATCCTCCTGAGTTTCCAGTCTATTCTAAAATCCCGTACTAGTTCCTCTATATAGCCCAGTTGCCTGATCTTTTCATTGCTGCTGGCAATATTTTTGTTTTCTTCAACAAAATCCTGGAATTCATTAATCCTTCTTGTAAGCGCATCCGTTACCTGCAGGTTTATTTCCTCATTACCCGAAACTCTAAGAAAATCATCAATTTTACCATCTGCTTTATCAGTTAATTTTTGTTCATTATCTATTTTGTCGTGAAAACGCTGGCGGCTGATAGGTATTACTACCGAATCCGGCGCTGCTGATAAATTGATTGAAGCAATTAATAAAAAAAGAGACAGTAAAACTGTTTTCATATTTATCTTGTGAGGTTGCAAAGATGAAGAAAAAAAGCCATGCTCAGGGCAAGCGTTCTCCTTAAGACGGATTAAAGACTCATCCTGCTGCATTGCGTTAACAATTTGATAATACAAATACGCTAGCCACGTGATACAATCAACAGGGTGAAATACTACTTTTGCGCAGCGAAAATAGTATGAGTATTGTTAAAAAAATTTTAATTGCTGATTATGAGCCCGATATCCTCGAAATCATTCAGTTTAATTTACAACAGGAAGGCTACGAAGTAATTACAGCCAAAAATGGCAACGAAGCCATAGAAGCCGCCCAAAAACATCAACCAGACCTGATCATCCTCGATATAATGATGCCCGGCAAGAATGGCATAGAAGTATGTAATGTTCTCCGTATGCAGCCGATGTTTAATGAAACCCTGATTGTATTTCTTTCTGCGTTAAGTGATGAGGGCACAGAAATAAGGGGATTGGAGACAGGCGCCGATGATTATCTTACCAAGCCAATCAGTCCGAAGATCTTATTGAGTAAAGTAAATGCACTATTTCGCAGAATTTATAAGGAGGAAAGCGATGTATTACATGTTGGCGACCTGATTATTGACCGGGAAAAATACGTGATCAAATACCAGGGCAACGAAATCATTTTAGCCCGAAAAGAATTTGAATTGCTTTCGTTACTTGCTTCCAAACCTGGGAAAGTTTTTCTGCGAAACGAAATATTAAACCAGGTGTGGGGCACAGAGGTAATTGTAGGAGATCGAACTATCGATGTTCATATCCGCAAAATACGCCAAAAGCTTAATCTCGATTGTATCACTACCGTAAAAGGAGTTGGCTATAAGTTTGATTATAGTTAATAAATAGCGTTTCCCGTTTCCCCAAAAAAGGCGCATAAAAAGGTTTTAAATTTGCTTGTTAAATCTGAAGATGGAAACAAGCGGCAAGGACATTACCCTTCGGCTGGAAAAGGTGAACAGCTACATACATGCTATAGGAATACTATTCGGTATTATCAGCATGCCGTTTCTAATAAAAAACGCTGATGAAGATGGACAATCCCTAACCGTTGCAGGAGCCATTATATATGCGTTGTGTTTCCTGATGGTTTTTATTTCATCTACTCTTTACCACGGTCTACCTCCTTCCCGTAAAAAAGAAAACTGGAAGATCATTGATCATATTAGTATTTACTTTTTGATTGCCGGCACGTACACTCCCTTTATCTTAATCTTTGTAAATAATGTCTTTGGTAATACATTGCTGGTGATATTGTGGAGTCTCACTTTATTGGGCATGATTTTTAAAATATTTTTTACCGGCAGTCTCGAGATCTTATCTACGCTGGTGTATCTTTTTATGGGCTGGATCCTGTTTGCTGACAGCAAAACATTTTTTAAAAATATGCCGCCGATGATCATTGAACTGGTAACATTAGGTGGCATCCTTTACACAATTGGGATAATATTTTATCTGTGGCAAAAATATACTTATCATCATGTGATATGGCATGTGTTCGTACTGGCAGCCGCCATTTGCCATTATGCGGCAGTTCTGTTAGCGGTATAAAAGAAAAGCAAAAATGGAGTGAAAAATGCATAAATTACTCACTCAACGAAATCTATGTTCTCTGCAAAAAATATTTCTCCGCAGCAGTTGTCCGGGAGCACCGCTTTGATAATTTCTGTACCCATTGGTCTTGGCATTTACTTTTTAAAACCAGATATCTGGACGGCTCTTACATCTTTCATCCTCATTTTTTTAGGAAGCTATGGTCTCATACTTTTTATGGTGCAAAATTTTGTGTACCGCAAAATAAAGTTGATCTACAAACTCATTTACCAGACCAAGGCGAACAAAAAAGAAGAGTTCTATTACAAAAATTTATTACCGCAAAAAAGTATTGACGAAGTAAGCGAAGATGTAGAGGCTTGGGCACAACAACGCAAGGCAGAGATCGAGCTGTTAAAAAGAAATGAAGAATACCGTAAAGAGTTTTTGCAAAATTTATCACATGAATTAAAGACCCCCATTTTCGCAATACAAGGTTATGTAGATACTTTGCTAAATGGCGCCCTTGAAAACCCGGAAGTAAACAGGAAGTTTCTTGCAAGCACTTCACGCAACATTGACCGCCTTGTAAACCTGCTCGATGATCTTGATGAGATATCAAAATTAGAACGTGGTGAACAAGCATTAATAAAAACAAACTTCGTAATACAGGATCTTGTAAAAGATGTATTCGATTCACTGGTGATAAAAGCTGAAGAAAAACAATTGAGGTTCCAGATAAAAAAAGGATGCGAAGTTCCGCTGACCGTTTATGCGGATAAAGAAAAAATAAGACAGGTATTAATTAACCTGATAGACAACGCTATTAAATACGGTAAAAATAACAGTGTGCTGGAAGCAAGCGCTTATAATATTGATGGTAAAAAAGTGCTTATAGAAATCAGCGATGATGGCACGGGCATTGGTGAAGAACATCTTGGAAGAGTGTTTGAAAGATTTTATCGTACGGACCTTGCAAGAAGCAGAAAGGTGGGCGGTAGTGGCCTTGGCCTCGCCATTTGTAAACATATTATAGAGGCACATCAACAATCCATTCATGTGCGGAGCGCTGTGGATGTAGGAACAACGTTTGGGTTTACGCTTGAGGCGAAGAAGGATTGAGTTTTGTGTTTGCTGTTTATCGTTTTTGGTTGGCTAATTAATTGCCTTCGATAATATACTTATTTCGATTTTAAAGATCCCAGGAATTCCTTTGCTTCGTTCGATAATTTACCGGCTTTTAATTCGCCTTGCTGTAAAAAAGAAAAGTGCATACAATCGGCAGCATTCATCCTGAAATCTACATCCTGTATAACCTTATTCATTTTAAAGAAATGCAATGATCCATCAACTCCGCAACTATACTGTTGATTGTTCGATCGTTCCGAAACAAAAGTAGCAAGCTGTTGAATATCCTTCTGATCCCGTATGATTTTTACTGCGATAACTGTATCCATGCTTCCATCACCTGGGAAATAATTTATAGCTACGCTATCGGAGTTAATGATGTGCTTTTTTAATTCTTCATTTGTGTTGTTGCAACTCGCCAGGCTTAAAATAATTAGCGTTGTAATTAAAACATTCTTCATCCGATAAAGATAAAACAATGCCTGGTAGCGGTTCAAAAAAGAGAATACATCAATTATACTTTTAACTTTCACATCCTCAGTATTATCTCAGAGCTACAAATTTCTTCACCGAAATTCATTGCGCATCCAACATGTATCGGGTTATAATAAATACCGGACAACCGACTGCTTCCAGTCGTAAACTATCATTATTACAAAACTGCCCTTAATAGGGCAGCTTTATAATAAATGCTATATGCACAAGTAATTACCGGAGATGTAAAAATTTCAAGGTCCAGTCGAACTTTGATCTAATATAGGGTGCTACAGGTACAAGACTTTTCTGAGTCATGAAAAACTTAACTTTTATAGTTTTTGTGTCAGGGTCATAACTGTTCTCGCCGGAAGGATCCAGTTCTGCAGCTCTTGTATTTCCTGCCGGTTGGCCGTAGCCATTCACAACCTGGATAATCTTGTTTGTCGCGGGATCAAATGTAAAAACGGGAACAAATGAACCATAGACGCTTTTAGATCCGCCGCTTAAAATGGGAACGTAATAATCAGCATAATAAGGATAATACCCGATACAGTCCGTGGTACCTGCTGTAACCATATGGTATTCCACGGGATAGTCACCCGTAATAGTGGGGACAACACCGTCAGTCATAGTGCCATTCAATTCATAGGCACCGTCCCACGTATTAATTATACTCATCAGCGCTATAATAGTATCCTTGCCAGAGTTTAATTTAGTGCCACTTGCATCAGATACATAGAATGCCATGGCATAAACATGAGATACATCCCATTTAGCACCGTTTAGTTTAATTGTAAACTCCCTTGCAGCTTGCCCTGGAGCAAGGCTCATGTCGTAGACATTTCCTGTTTTTGTTACGGTTGTTGTGAAAAGACTGTCTGGAAGCACTTCATAGCTGGTACCATTGTCATTGTTATAACGATCAATGTAGTCGGAGCTAAACGCAACCTTTACCGCAGTGCCGGAACTAAGATCTGCATTGGTAGCAGCATCTTTTCTCAAACTAAAAAGATCTATTGTTTTAATATTTGAGAAGGGCGCAAAAAACATTTTATTTTCCGGCGCCTCCTGAATTTTCACAAATGTGGATCCCTGGTTAACCAGTTCTATATCATCATCTTTTATACAACCGGTAAAAAAGACCGAAAAAACAGCAATAGCCCCCCAGAGTTTTAACAAATTTCGTTTCATATTAAGTGTTTTTGCTTTTCAATTTTAAATGACTTTTAATTTACTCCATACCCATCGAAAAGTGAATTAAGAATTTTATTCAATTAGGTTAATTATTGATCCCACCAAACTTTGGAGTCTTGTGTATCACCGCCGGTTAATAAAGCAGCAGCAGCTCTTACTGATTCAGTATTTGAACCATATTCTCCTGTACCGTAAGTATACCTGCGTGGAATTTGTTTACCTGGTGTATTTACTGCATCTGGCGCGGGTGTCAGTACAGGATAACCTGTCCTTCTCCATTCGCTCCATCCCTGAAGTCCATCAGGATATGTTGCTATAAATCTTTGAGTTGCAATTTGTTTCAGGTTAGCTCCGGTACCGGTAGGAGCAGAAAAAGCCACAGCAGATTGAGTAAAGTATCCTGCTGAAGGTCCGGTTACGCCCCACTGTGCATAAGATAATGTAATCCCACCTTCATACAATAATTTTGCATTCTCTGCCGTCCAACCCCTATCTGCTGCCTCTGCTCTTGCTAAGCTTACCACTGCGGCTGGCACTACAACTACAGGTGCAGTTGGCGTTTTAAAACTTGGCTTTAATATATAAGCCCACTTCGGATTAGCCTGAGTCCACGGATCAACCTTTGCTCTTGTCCATCCGTATGGTACGCCCAGGGTACTTGGATCGCCATTTACATCAGTTCCATAAGCAGATTGACGGGCATCTCCTAGTGATGTCATTAACGCCGTCATAGTATTACTTTCACCAAAATCTTTACGTCCGTTATAAGTATTATACCACGGGTTGGAAAGATTTCCGCCCGGATATTCAAGCGTAAAATTGTCCGCATTGCTGGTAATAATACCGCCTGGATCTGCAAGAGCTGCTTTGAACTCGGTTGCGGCTAAGCCACTGGCTGCAGGATATCTCTTTGACATACGCAATGAAATAAGCAGCCTAAGGGAATTTCCAAATTTTTTCCAGCCACTCACACTTCCTTTATAATTGCTGATATCTCCGCTAATAATGGAGGTAGCGTCAAACTGGGAAACTGCACCCTTCAGATCGGCAAGAATTCCTTTATAGATATCTTCTTGTTTATCGTATATCGGAGTTGGTACCGATCCGCCCTTCAGAGCCTGGCTGTAAGGCACATCTCCCCAACGATCGGTGATCGTCCAAAAAAGGTAGGACCTGAGGATTGTTGCTACTGCATTCATATTATTACTCTCATTCGTATTAATAATATTCTGCAGGTCATTTAAAGAACCGGAATAAATTCCAGAAAACTCCTGTTGAGGAGTGCTATACAGGGAAACGTCCGTGTATTGTGTTTCTGAAAAGTATTGGGCATATAAACCACCGCGTGTTTGAGACGCCGTGGCAGGAAGCCCGGCCAACACATTAGTAAGTATAGCTCCTAAGATAGGACTTTGACTCCCGTTAGGATTTACGTTGGTGTCGCCGAAATCTTTAAGCTTATTGCAGGATGTACCGCAGATGACTACCGCCAGCACAACCAGGTATAAATATTTACGCGTATTCATATAAATAATTTTGATTTAAATTTTAAGATCAGAAACTCACTCTTAGGTTAAAGCCAAATCCACGGGTGCCAGGAAACTGTCCTGATTCACCACTAGCGGCTGATATTTCTGATGGATCAAAGTCCTTTGTTTTAGCATAGATTAAAAGCAGGTTTCTAGCGATTATAGAAAACGTTGCTTTAGTCATCCATTTGTCAATCCCAATTTTTTTCAATGGAATGTTGTAACCCAAAGAAACTTCACGCAGTTTCACGAAAGTAAGGTCGTAAATGAAGGGATCGAATGTATTTCTCTCATATAAGTTGTGGAAATAAGTCTGACCCTCTACATAAACGTCCTTCGGATGGCCAGTATCATCAACCCCAAACACATGTACTCCACCACCATCTGCAACAGGGTCACGAATTGGATTGCCTTTGTCATTGATTGTGGCAGTGCGGGCAGTGAGGCCGGAATAAGTACCCCACATATCAGAAAGGGAGACGAATTTACCCCCGGATTGATAATCTATATTAGCACTCACAACAAAATCGTTCATGATTTCAAAGCTGTTTTGAATACCGCCGGTATAGCGGGGTAATACGCTTCCGAAATAAACTTCGGGATCATTAATATAACCTCCCTCGTCGTTAATGACGGGTTGACCATTAATTCTTTTAATTCCATTACCAAAAATTTGACCCCACTGTAAACCTGACTGATGTACAATACCTGGCATTGTACGCCAAACATTTTCCAGGCTTGCAGTTCTGCTGATTCCAGGTGCAATGGAATCTACGCGGTTTTGAAGAAGGTATCCCCATGTCGCACTTATATCCCATTTAAGGTTTCTCATTGACAAAGGACGTAAGGTCAATTGCAGATCGATTCCCTTCTTGCTGATTTTACCAGAGTTTGTAAGGTATTCGTTATAACCGGTAGCGCCATTCAGCGTGACTGATGTAGGCATGTCCACTACGGTTCCATCCCAATAGGTAAGTGCGAAACCAACCCTGTTCTTCAGGAATCTCATTTCCAAACCTATCTCTTTCTGTCTTTTTACTGCACCATGTATTGCTGAATCTACCAATATGTCGGGCGTAGTCATTAGTATGTTACCATTCCATTGGTTTTGACCAACACCATAAAGAAATCCGGGATACCGGTAAGCTCCGAAGGTAGTAGAATTAAGGCCTAATGCTAGGGGGATTTCGCCCCAGGATGCCCTAATCTTACCAAAAGTAATAGCAGGCACTTTAATCAGGTCGCTAAACACAAATGAAGCACCTACAGATTTTGAAAATACATCATTATTGAATGTTGGAAGCGTAGAGTACCAATCCTTCCGCAAAGAGAAGTCAGCAAAAATATAATTCTTATACCCGATACTTCCCAGTCCAAAAAGAGCACGATACTTTTCTTCAACCCTACCATTAATAATGGTTGAAGGATTTTTTGAATTTTGGAGTGTAAATAAATTAGGAACGTTTAAGCCATTATTTGTAAATCCACCGTTACTTTTTCCAACAGACTTATAGAAATCGCTACCTACGTTCAGGTTTAATTGTAAATCACTCAGTACTTTTTTACTATAAGAAGCTAATAATTCAAAGTTCTCCCTGTTTTCGAACCCATTGAATGAGGCATAGTAACCCAACGCCTCTGGTGAGTTTCCTGAAGTTTGAAGACCACTGGTAGCCAGGTCTGAACTGAATTTCTGTTCACTCCATCCGCTTCTCTGTTGCTTGCGGTAGGTACCTTTTATCTTAATGTCACTGGTTATCTTATAAGTCAGGGATAAATCTCCATATAAACGGTCATAAGCTGTTGTTTGCTTTACGAGATCAAACCATGTGTAGAAATTATACCAATAGTTACCTGCATAAAAACCACGTGGATTAGTAGGATCATACCCATTAGGATTCGCATGATTCCAGCTGGCAAAAATGCCGTCCGGGGTACGGAGATCTTTTAATTCTTTCATGATTCCCATATCCAGGTCACGGTGAAACCACTGGTTGAA
>JBDSAP010000323.1:0-13674 GCA_039922055.1 Ferruginibacter sp. | reverse complement strand
ACGTTCAATGAAAGTGGGAGGAACTATTTCCAAATATACGGGCCGAAAAATACCACCAAACAGCCAAAAATCTGCCTTGCGCTCTGCACGGTTCACCCCTTCATTGGCGGAGTGCCTGCTTACTTTCACTTCAAGTAAATTATTGCCGGAAAAATTGATGAGGTCAGTTATATCGTACTTAAATTCATAGAAGCCGCCCTGGTGCAGCTCCCCGGCAGATTTGCCATTTACCTTTACTTCTGTATCCGTCATCGATGCTTCAAATACAATAAATATTTTTTTGTTTTTATAGACCGGAGCTACTTTAAAATTATACTTGTAAAAGCCGATTTCGGGATCAGTTGTATCCTTGTAATATGCATAAGAGCCAAACCCCTGTTGTTCCCAGTTAGAGGGTACCTGGATGGTTGTCCACGAACCGGAGTTCCTTCCTTTTGTGCACATAAAATTCCATGCAACTGTGTGGTCTTTATCTGAACCGGAAAGGTATTGAACGACCGTTTGCTGTGCATTACAAATGACGGAAAAAAATATGTAGGTAGCCGTCAGTGAAAGTGTTTTTATCTTGTGCACCAGGTAAGTTTTTAATGAAAGCATCCTAATATTTTTTATTTTGCGTTCGAACTTCGTTACGGGCTAAAGTTAGTTGAAAAATATCCTGCTAAAAAAGGCCTCATCTATTTTCTGATACATCCTATCCTCCATCTCATTAATAACTCGCTAAAAATTAAGGGAAACAATATGGCAACAAAAAATATCAAAACAAAAAAAAGCGATGCCGAACTGGTGAATGATTACATGGATCAATTAAAACATCCCTTGAAAGACGAGATAGAAGCGGTGAGAACAATTATCACATCCAACAAGAAAATTTCGGAACGCATTAAATGGAATGCACCCAGTTATTATTACAAAGAAGATTTGGTGACATTTAACCCTCGCAATCAAAAGCAGGTACACCTGGTTTTCCATAACCAGGCTATCGTTGATATAAAATCTACTTTATTGGAGGGAGTTTATAAAGACAGGAGAATGACTTATTTTGATAGTATGGCTGCTATTAAAAAGAATAAAAAAGAATTGGAAGGCATTATTAATGAATATATAAATGCTATGGATAAGAAATCAAGTATATAAAGGGTTCCATTTATTCCGCCTTATTACAGAGGTGTCACTAAATGAAGCAGGTGATAAAAAGAGACTGTCGCCCGGTAATCTATTAAGGTTGGCGGTGTCAATCTGCCTGCCAGTTCAGAACATTAGGCTGAGTATTCTCTTTTGTAAAACCTCGCCATCCCTCGCAATGATTTGCAAAGAACCGCTCTTCTTTTTGCTTGCGAGATACTACAAGGTTGTAATTCTGTACCGGAAATATTCTCCCAAAATATTACATCTGAAACCCGAGGTGGCACTCCTTTCATGAATTCTTTAACAAAACTTCTTTTCCACGGTTTACTACCGATAGGGTGTGACATCAGCGACAGCCCAAACCGGAATCCCATGGCTTCCGGACCAATAGTAGAAATAGGATACCTGGTTATCATAGCAGCTAAATTCAATGAATCCTGGTTGGTGCTTAAAACAGTATGCGTTCTGTCTTGCACCCTGGCCCATCTCATATCGCCGCTTTTTTGAGCAAGTATATCAAATGATTTTACCCAATCATCAATAAACCCAGCGTTCTCTCTTGTCCAGCCGATAAAGCCGCTGTTGTAGTATCCACAGATATGCGGGTTCGTGATAGTGCATCCCTCCTGCTGTGCCAAGCTAACCCATTGCTTCCGGATAGGGTGATCATGGTTCATATCATTATTCACATCTTCGCAGAGGGCTACGCCTTCCTCAACCCATTCGCCGAAAAACGACATGCGGTTTAATATTACAATATCGGAATCAAAAAAGAAAAATTCACTTGCATCCGGCTCTAACACTTCAGAAACGTATTGGAACCATTTTGGTTTCTCATGCACCATGTGAACGTTCTTTTTCATTTCTATCAGTTCCATTTCCAAGCCACTTGTAAGTGTACATGATTGGCCTCTTTCTGTGGTCTTAAGCGGGGGAAGCCAGCGTGGTAAAGGGCCACGATAGCCAATAATAATCTTATCAACATAAGTTCCATTTTTGACTACTGAGTTTATCAGCGCTGATAATCCGAGGAAGTAGTGATGTTCGGCGAGGGAAGTTAGAATCTTCATCTATTAAAACTTTACGATAAGTGACTGTTTCATTTTTAAAAAATTATAAAACCCATATCAATTTGGCTCCGTAACGGAGGCGGGTACAAGTCGAAGGTTCACATCCATGCGAATACATACAAAATCAAGAATAGTAATAACCTGATCAGCCGTTAAGCAATGGCGAGTGCCAAATTATATCAAAAAAAGCTAAAATGAACGTGCAATAGGAAATATTAAGATTTCTGGCATTAAATACTTATTCTTATATGTGAAAACTGATACCGCTTCTTGTTGCTGTAAAAGCTAATTCACTTTGGTTAAAAGTCTCGTTTATACACAGGCTAACCGCCCCTATAAATTTTTTCACTACACGATCAAAGGCTATCTTAAACGAATAGCTACCTGATATTGTGCGGCCCGACATTTTTTTACTTTTTACTATAAAAACCTACTTTTACCGAATGCAAAAAAAGCTATTTCTGTTAGATGCCTACGCCCTTGTTTTCAGGGCCTATTATGCACTTATTCGTAATCCACGTATTACTACAAAGGGCCGGAATACCAATGCCCAGTTTGGTTTTACCAATACCCTGGTCGATCTCATTACTAATCAAAAACCTACGCACATGGCGGTGTGTTTTGATACGCATGCGCTTACAGAGCGGCATATAGATTTTGCTGATTATAAGGCCAACCGGCAAGAAACGCCAGAGGACATCATGTCAGCTGTACCGGATATCAAGCGCATTATTGAGGCCATGAATATTCCGGTGGTAGCTATTGACGGATACGAGGCAGATGATGTAATTGGCGCATTGGCCATACAGGCTGAGAAAGTTGGTTACGAAGTATATATGGTTACGCCGGATAAAGATTATGGTCAGTTGGTATCGGAGCACATTAAAATATATAAGCCACCATACCAGGGAGGTAGTATTGAAATAATGGGGCCGGAGGAAGTTTGCGCCAAATGGGGTATAAAAAATGTAAGCCAGGTGATCGATATCCTTGGATTGATGGGTGATGCAGTCGACAATATTCCCGGCATAAAAGGGATCGGTGAAAAAACGGCCGCCAAACTGCTGGGTGAATATGATACCCTTGAGAATATTATTGCCAATGCAGATAACATAAAAGGATCTGTCGGCGAAAAGATACGGGCAGGGAAGGATATGGCCATCATGAGCAAAAAACTGGCAACCATTATTACAAACGTACCCACTGAGTTTCATGAAGAAGATTTCAGAATTAAGGAAATGAACAGGGAAGCACTAAAAGTAGTTTTCCAGGAACTGGAATTTAAAGCGCTGAGCAAAAGAGTGTTGGGTGAAGATGCTGTGGTAGACGTAGTAACGATAGGCCAGGAAATTGTAATTCAACAAAAGACAGAGGTCGTAATCTCCAGCCAGCTTGATCTTTTTGGCAATACGATTGATCAACAACCGCAAACAGAAATAAAGGAAGACGAGTCATTTGCACCTCCGGCCAACGACCTGGTAGCTGATAAAAACATTCACAATACACCGCACAATTATACACTTGTAAATACGCCGGAAGCCATCAATGAATTAATTGCGAAACTATCCGTTGAGCAGGAAATTTCGTTTGATACCGAGACCACTCATATTGATGCCAACTGTGCGGAATTGGTAGGCTTAAGTTTCGCTCTTACACCAGGCGAAGGATATTACGTTCCTTGTCCTGCTGATACGGCTGGTAGTACTTTAATACTGGCAATGTTTCAACCGTTGTTTGATGATGAAAGTAAAACATGGATCGGCCAAAACATCAAATATGATATGCTGATGCTGAAATGGTACGGCTTTGAGTTAAAGGGAAATACCTTCGACACCATGCTTGCGCATTATGTAATTGAACCCGACGGTAAAAGTAACATGGATGCATTGAGCGCAAAATACCTGGGCTATCAGCCTGTTTCCATAACAGAGCTTATTGGTAAAAAAGGAAAGGGACAGGGAACTATGAGGGATGTGGAAGTTGAAAAAGTAAAAGAGTACGCTGCGGAAGATGCCGACATTACCCTGCAACTGCGAAACGTGTTTTTACCTGAGTTGAAAAAGAAAGCGGTAGAAAAGGTTTTTTATGAAGTAGAAAATCCCCTCGTAAAAGTGTTGATGGATATGGAGTTTGAAGGTATCCGTGTAGACCAGGAATTTTTACAAGAATACAGTAAGCAATTAGAAGGCGAAGCCAAAATAAGTGAAGACAATGTGTACGAACTCGCAGGGCTTAGGTTTAACCTGGCAAGCCCCAAACAACTGGGAGAGGTTTTGTTTGAAAAATTAAAGCTCGATCCTAAAGCGAAGAAAACAAAGAGCGGTCAATACGCAACAGGCGAAGATGTGCTGGCAAAACTTGCTGCGCAAAATAAAATATGCCACGATATTCTCGCATTCAGGGAACTTACAAAATTGAAGAATACTTATATAGATGCATTGCCTCAACTGATCAATAAAAGAACAGGCAGGGTACATACCAATTATGCCCAGGCAGTGGCAGTAACGGGAAGGCTTAGCAGCACAAACCCAAACTTGCAGAATATCCCGGTGCGAACAGAAAGAGGGCGGGAGATACGAAAGGCTTTTATTCCCAGGGATGAAAATCATTTACTGATCTCTGCCGATTACTCACAGATAGAATTGCGCATTGTAGCCGCTATTAGCGGCGACGTTAATATGTGTGAAGCATTTAAAACGGGGAAGGATATTCATACTGCGACTGCAGCCAAAGTATTTAATGTAGAAGAATCGGCCGTAACGAAGGAAATGCGTTACAAAGCCAAGAGTGTAAACTTCGGAATTATTTATGGACAGGGCGCATTTGGCCTTGCTGAAAATCTGGGCATACCAAGATCAGAAGCCAAGGAGATCATCGACAATTACAAAAAGCAATTTCCCAACATCCAAAAATACATGGATAACACGATCAACTTTGCGAAAGAAACTGGTTATGTTGAAACGCTGATGGGGCGCAAACGTTGGCTGAGGGATATTAATTCAGCAAACTTTACGGTGCGTGGTTTTGCGGAACGCAATGCGATCAATTCTCCCATCCAAGGATCGGCAGCCGACATGATCAAGCTGGCAATGATAAAGATTCACAAGGAATTTAAACAGCGCAATTTTAAATCAAAGATGTTGTTGCAGGTGCACGATGAATTGGTGTTTGATGTGTATAAGGATGAGGTAGAATTAGTGAAGCCGGTTATATTGGAATGTATGCAAACTGCAATGACATTACCCAATGAGGTTCCTACAGAGGCTGAGGTGGGCGTAGGGGAAAATTGGTTGGTAGCGCATTAATTCTCCGGTGAATTACCATTGAAAGGTTCAGTTTTCTAAACATAAAAATTATCATGACTTTAAAATTAGCAGCAACAATTATCGCCGTGGTTCTTGCAACAGGGAACTCCTCCGCCCAGGAGGGACAGTCATCTCAAAAGATTGATTTTGAAAAATATGATCCCACATCCACCCTGGTGGTACCGGAACATAAACCTACACAATCTAAGTTTCCCTTTGTTGATGTGCACAATCACCAATGGGACATGCCTGGCCAGGACCTTTCCACGCTTATCCGTGATATGGATCTGCTTAACATGAAAGTGATGGTAAACCTCAGCGGCCGAAGTGGCGATTATATCAAACGCAGCATCAATAATATAAAGACCAATTACCCCAACCGATTTATTGTATTTGCTAATATCGAATTCAAGGGAATAGGTAATGATGGCTGGACAGAAAATGCAGTGAAGCAATTGGAAGATGATGTAAAAAGCGGAGCCAATGGACTGAAGATATTTAAGAACCTTGGCTTTAATGTAATGGATAAAGATGGTAAGCGTGTGCCTGTTGATGATCCGAGGCTGGATGCTATTTGGGCTAAATGTGGTGAGCTTAAGATACCTGTTTTAATACATACCGCCGATCCGAAACCGTTTTGGGATGAACTGGATGAACACAATGAGCGGTGGCTCGAAATTGTAACACACCCGGGCCGCAAACGTGGAGATACTAATCCTGAACCTTTTGAACAATTGATAGAAGAACAGCACCATATCTTTAGGAAACATCCGAATACAACTTTCATTGCCGCTCATTTTGGATGGTATCCTAATGACCTTGCTAAACTCGGCACATTGCTGGATTCTTTACCAAATGTGGTGGTGGAATTTGGCGCTGTGATTGCTGAGCTTGGCAGGCAGCCGATCATGGCCAGGCAATTTTTTACGAAGTACCAGGAAAGGATATTATTTGGAAAAGATAGCTGGGTACCTGACGAATACAAAACCTATTTCCGGGTGTTGGAAACCAGCGACGAATATTTTCCTTATCATAAAAAATACCATGCTTTCTGGAGAATGTATGGCATCGGCTTGCCGGATGATATCTTAAAGAAAGTGTATTATAAAAACGCTTTGCGGATCATTCCAAATATTGATAAATCGTTGTTTCCCCAATAACCATTATCAAGGATGGTGATGAAAAATTGATCGTATTGTAATAAAAAAAGGTTACCACCTCGGTAACCTCTTTTTTTCCAAAACCAACTGACTAAACTGATTATTACCCCTAATATTTTTAAACATAAATGGCGATAAGCATTAGTAAGTGCGAATGCCCAATGATAATTTTTCTTCCATTCCATTATCATAACCAGCACACTTCACTGTATGGCCCTTGCTAAAACAGATCGCTGTAATGATCATCAAAACCGCCAACAGACATATCCTACTTTTCACATTTATAAATTTAATACTGCTAAAGTAACACAGTGTTTGCGGTAACAAGAACGCAATTAGTTAACGGTAGTTCCGGCGAAATAACCGGCATTGCCTGCGCCAGGAAGGGTTAAATGAAACTTTCTATATGCTCAGGATGAGCGGAGCTTTAGCTGTTGCAGCACTTCTTCTTTCTTTCTCCTTGATACCTCCACTTTAGAGCCATCAGTTAATATGATTACATCCCGATCGTTACTCACCCGTACAATATGCCGTGGATTTACAAGGTGTGATTTATGTGTTCGGATGAAGTCAAAGTCTTCCAGCATTTCTTCAAAGTGCTTTAATGTTTTGCTGGCAATGAAAGGCTTTTTATTTACGAGGTGAATATGCGTATAACTTTTATCAGCTTCCATCCGTAACACTTCATCAATGGTAAAAAAGAAAACGCCCTGGTTACTTGGCACGGCAATACGAAAATCCTTTGCATCTTTCTTTTCAATATTATCCACCAGGTTGCTGTACAGTTCTTTCTTTTGCTCTTCCGGATTTATCTTTTGCAGGTGGCGGTCTACAGCGGCTTTTAGTTCGTCCGGGTCAACCGGTTTTAATAAATAATCAAGTGCACTAAAACGAATTGCCTGTATCGCATACTGGTTATAAGCAGTGGTGAATATTACATCAAAAGATGGATTTTTCATAGCAGTTAAAAAATCAAAACCATTTTTATAGGGCATCTCCACATCAAGAAAAACGATATCTGGTTTATAAACTTTTAATATCTCAAGAGCAGCATCTACAGACTCGGCTTGTTGCAACTCGATTATTTCGGGGATAAAATTGGTGATATAGTGTTGCAGGATGTTACGGGCTTTTAACTCGTCATCTATTATTAACGCCCTAATCGTTGCCGGCACTGCGGTTATATCAACTGTATTCATCTGCTTTTGATTTATGGTTTGTAAAAAATGGATTATACTAATTCATTGTCGTTGACTTAAGCCTTGTCACATTTTCACCCAAAGCCGCAAAGTAATACAAGGTAAGATCGCAAAGAAGATGAAATATACTTTGCGGCTTTGCTCCTTTTCTTTCTTTGCGTGAAATTTCTAATTTAATAATTCAGTAGACAGCTCAATGATCACCTTGGTACCAGTTGCATTTTGAGCTTCATCAACCTTGTCAATTATTTGCAATGTCGAGTGAAAGCCCTGTTGTTGCAATACATCCAGTCTGTCTTTCGATATTTTCAAGCCCTTCGATTCGTGCCGCTTCGATTTACTTTGGGATGCCTTTAGTTCGAAAGACCTTTTACGGCCAATGCCATTGTCTTCTATCACGCACTCAAACACTTCTTCGCTGATGCGTTTAAATTCTATCAATAATTCCCTCTTGCCATCCTTGTGCATCAGCCCGTGCCATAGGGCATTCTCCACATAAGGCTGCACCAACATAGATGGAATTAATATCTCATCCGCATCCAGTTCCTCATCCATCAGTATATTAAAAGAAAAACTTTTTTCAAAACGCATCTGCTCCAGTTCAAGGTATAATGTAAGCACATCCTTCTCTTCATTCAGGTTCACCAGATTCTTACCTGAATTATTAAGTACCATTCGAAATAGCTTCGAAAATTTATTCAGGTACTTGCTGGCCTCTCCATATTTTTCTGTCACAATGCATTCCTGTATACTATTGAGGCAGTTAAAAACAAAATGCGGATTCATCTGTGCCCTTAGCGCCATGAGCTGACTTTCGGCCAGCATTTTATTTATCTCCAGCACCTTTATTGCATTTTTCTTTGCCTGTTCTCCGGCTTTTGCTTCGGCAATTTTGTTTGCACTGATAGAAGCGATGGTGGTAACTGCTTTCAGTTGAGCTTCTGTAAAAAAATGCTTGTGTTTATGTTCCGAATCTATCACACCGATCACTTCTCCATTGTGCAAAATGGGAACGGCCAGCTCCGACAAACGCATTTCATCATCCACGATATAGCGGCTGTCTTTACGGGTATCAGATACCAGCATCGGTTTTCCCTGCACAGCAACTGTGCCTACAATTCCTTTACCGATTTCTATATCCAACGGATTTTCAATTTCATGCCCTTTCGGATTTTTTGGACCATAAGCAGCCACCTGTACCAGTTTATCTTTTTGCTCATTAAGCAAGTAAACAACGCAATCTTCAAACTGCAATTGCGATATGCAGTTGCGGGCAATATCCCAGCAAATTTCAGTGACCGAATTCTCACCATACACTGAGTTGGCAAAATAGTCAATGGTCTTTTCAATATTCTTCTTCTTCAGGGCTTTTATGTGGCTGAAATAAAGCGAAGCAGCGAGACCAATTAAAGCAGCAATGCAAAGAGCAATGAACCAGGGTTGTTGCCAAAAAGGCGATTCAATATGGATCGTTATCGGCTGCTGCATTTCATCCCATCCGCCAAGACTGTTTGCCGAACGGATCAACAATGTATAAGTGCCGGGTTTAACGTTGGTATAGCTGGCTGAATTTTCTGTTGTATTGTTCCAATCCTTATCAAAGTTTTCCAGCTTATAGGAATAAACAGGGCTGGTTGTTTTTTGAAAATCAAACGCTGAAAAATTAAAAGAAAAGAAGTTTTCTCCGTAGCGCAGATCGATGCGTTTTAGTTCTCCGTTTGGAACATCAAAATGTTTTTCCTCATCAAAAACTTTGAAGCTAACCAGCCGTGGAAAATATCCCGACGCATTGCTCTTAAATTTTGAAGGGTCAAAAATGCAATATCCCTGGTCGGTCCCAATCCAGAAATTTCCATCATTATCTGCCTTCATCGACCTGGCGATAAAAGCTGCATTCGGTAATACGGCGTTGATAGAAAATGTTTCCATTTTTTTTGTTTGCCGGTCAAGGCGGCCGATTTCGGTTCTTGTAGAATACCAGATCCGGTCTTTGTCGATGCTTGCTATGTTGATCACGTTGCCCGATACAGAAGAAAACCATTCATTGGTATTATCTGACGAGTTGTAATGAATGATTCCTTTGTTTGTACCCATCCACAAAGTGCCGCCCGCATCCGTATTCAATGAATAACATACAAATGCCGAATTGGAATCTTTTTTAAGATTATAAAGATGCGGCGTTAAAATTTTTGAAACAAGATTGTAGCTATAAAGCTCGCCGCCGTTGGCTTCCAGCCAAAGCGTATGCCGTTGCTTGTCAAATGTAGCTGCTTCTATTTTTGTAAGATCATATAGCGGATCGCCTGGTGTATTTTGTTTGTAATAACATTTGCCGGTAGCCATATTGAACCTGCCGGCCTGGCCATTTACCAGGATAAGTTCGCCCGGCATGGAATGAAAAAGAAAACGTATGTTGTTATTGAAGATCGAAAAGTCGTTGGGTGATAGGCTGTCTGTTTTGTTTAAATACCTTTTGAAAATATTGGTGCGTTGATTGTAAATACTTAACCCAAGATGCGTACCAATAAATAGCGTGTCGCCGGCGCTATCCATCGCTCTTATATACATGCCGGGAAAATCAGTTTCAAGATCGGGTGCGTAAGGGTACCTGTTGTAAGTGTTGGTAGCAGGACTAAACTTTGCAATGCCCTTAAAAGTACCGATCCACGTCCCAGGTGTACTTGTGTTGGTACTAAAGGACGTCACATTATCATCCGGTAAAGAGTTAGCCATGGAATAATCTCTTTTATAAAGGCGGATAAAATCAAAATCGGGCTGGAAACGTATGGCTCCCTGCGTGGAAGTGCCGTACCATATATTACCATTCTTATCTTCAAATACAGCCTTGCCCTTGCCTTCCTGCTCCGGGTAAGGATATGGGTAAAGCAATTCTTTTTTTACAGATTCGGCGTGATCATCGGCAGGAAAATATTCATTGAGACCAACCGTTGAATTAGCCATCCAAAACCGCCCTCTTGAGTCTTTCAATATCGCTCCCATTTCGGTAAACCTGCCGGTTTTTGCCGGGTTAAACTCGTCACTCGCTGGCCTAAATGTTTCGGTATTGATATTGAATATTACGTAACCCGCTCTTTCCATGGGTATCAGCAATTCATGGTCGTTGATAAGCTCGGCATCGTACATGGCCGAAGAACCGAAGCCCATCTTTTGCGTGTCGAAGGGAAGTTTGCGCATTTTATTGGCCGCAACATCAAACCGAAACAACCCATTATCGGTGGGTAACCACATGGTATGCTCATTTTGCATAAAGAAGCGGCCGATGCCGTGGTCCCAGTCTTTGCCAAAAAGCGGGGTAAGGTCATCAAACTTTTTAGTGCGTTTATCATAACGGTAGCAGGCGGCGCCACAGCTCAGGTAAATTCTCTTAGAAGCATCTTCTCCAAACCGCCAAACGGGAGAATTGTAACGGTTGTTCTTCCTGGCGCTGTCGTAGGCGGACAGCGATTCGAAATTGTCTTTTGCATAGTTATATTTTGACAGGCCATCTGCGCCGCAGGCAAACCACATTTCGCCATCGCTGTCCTTAAATATCCAGAAAATAGTGTTGCCGGCAATTGACTGCGGATCATTCGCTTTGTGAAAATATTGCTTCATAGAATGCCCGTCATAGCGGTTAAGGCCATTCACAGTGGCGAGCCATATAAAACCATATTTATCCTGGTTGATGGACCATATATTTGGGTTTGATAATCCTTGCTCCGTGCCTATGGTAAAAAAGTTGTACCTCGATTGGGCGATAGTAGTTTGTGCGCAGAAAGTAAGAATAAAGAGAAGATAGCGGTATAGCATAATGGTTTACAACTCCAAGATATAAATATTGACGCTAAGAGTTAATTTATTCTGCAAGAACTTGTAAGCGGCGGTTCCTGGTTTACTAAGGGTATTAAGCAAATAGCTTAATCCATACATACAAAATGAAAGTAGAGATTAATTGTAACCCCTGGGGCCTCTGCTCTTTGTTCTTTGCATAATATTTTTGATCGCACTGATTATATCGGCTACTTGCAAGTTGAACCTATCAGACCCGGTTTCATGTAAACGGCGCTGCAAGTTTGGAATCGAAGATGTTGCCCAAGGCTTTCTTTGCACAAGAGGGCGATGCAAGGATGTGGCTATGGAAAACATAAGTTGGGACAAAAAATATTTTCCGGGATGAAAGCGAGTTGCATTACTTAAAAATGGTTGAAAATATTGTGCCGGGTTGGTAGATAAAAGCCCTTTAATAGCACTGATGGAAAATAATAAGCATAAAAAAAGGACCAAGATAGAAATCTAGTCCCGTTTAAAATCCAATATCCTATGAAAAACCAAGACGAATGTATAACAGATCTTTTTGATTTGCAATACCACAAAGGGAGTATTTAGCAAACGGTAAGTTTTGACAAGCAAACGGCAAATACTCCACACTGTTAGGAGAATAATACTCAATTGCAATACGCCGACAGATGAATAATCTGCCATTGCCTCGCTTTCATTAGCTGAAACTAACCTTTGGCAAACTCCATTGCAATGCTATCGGCGATACTGCGCAATTTTACAAGCTGAACCCACATTAAAACTCAAAACAAGTAATGACAGTATTTTCTATTTCAATAATAACGGGCAGCATTCTTCTTGCATTGATAGTGCTCCGGCAAACAGTTTGGCCAATAATACGGCGAAACAGGCTGAAACGGATATTAATGCAATGGGGCAGCGATGCGGAAGGGATTGTGTTACAGGTGCACCAGACGGGTATACTTGTAAATAACCAGCCACAGGTGAATATACAGGTGCAGGTGGTGCCGGCGAGGGGACAAAATTTTGTAACAGAACTGAAAGAACTTGTTCCTTTTACCGAGCTGCCGGGTGTGCAGCCGGGAGCAAGATTAAGAGTGAAGTACAATCCTCAAAACCATAAGCAGGTAATGATCCTGAAAAATACCGAATGAATCCTTACATTTTAATCAATCATAAAAACAAACAATAACAAACACATGAAACAGTCGTCTACTGCCCGACCAGCAGTTTTCTTTAAAAAAGCCTTTCGAATTAGCCTGGTTTTGTCTTTAACCGTATATGCATTTTTGCGTATGATCTTTTATGAACTCCCTTTTTCAGTGGAAGATATTAGCTGGCTCGTAAAAATAATTGTGGCAGGATTTGCCATGACGTTGATCGCAGGATTCATCTTTTACAGTCTTGTTGCCATATTAAGAGAACTAAAGAAATTCTTATTGACCCCAGGCTATAATCAACGGAATATTGTTGGGAGGGTAATAAATAGAGTGAGTTTGCCAGCAGACTTTTTTGAAGAATGCCATACATACTTGAACGAATCGATAGCAGCTTGAGGATCATGTACAGATCGCCTTTGTTGAACCAGGCCGGCAATAATTTTTGCCGGCATTTTTATGGATAGCTAAATGCTCATAACCAACCGGGTAAAATATGAAGATGCGTAAACAAAATTGCCCCAACTTTGCAAGATGAATAAACCGATATTGATCTACTGCTATGATGCGTACTGCGGCTGGTGCTATGGATTTAGCCCTGTAATTAAAACAATCGCCGAAGAGTTTAAAGACCACTTTGATTTTGAAGTATTAAGCGGTGGAATGATCATTAATGAAAAGGCAAAGCATATCAGTGTAACCGCGGGTTATATTCAGCAGGCGTATAAAGTGGTTGAAGAGCATACGGGAATAAAATTTGGCGCCGATTATTTGTGGCATATCAATAACCCCGATGACAGTGACTGGTATCCTTCATCAGAAAAACCGGCAATTGCCCTATGTATTTTCAAAGAGTA
>JBDSAP010000322.1:0-9085 GCA_039922055.1 Ferruginibacter sp. | reverse complement strand
CGGAAATTTCGAAATCGTAAAAGTTGATAATTCTACCGTGTCGAAATTAGGTGCAGAGTTCGCCAACCTCGATCCAAAGAAAGCAAAAGAATACGGCGTACCAGGTGGTGTGATCGTTAAAAAGATCGGTACTGGCGTGTTGAGTGATCAAACCAGGATGAGGGATGGATTTATCATCGTTAAGGTAAATGATACAGATATCAAAAACCTGGAAGATCTTGGTAAAGTGCTAGGAACTTCAAAGGCAGTTACCATCAGTGGTTTCTATCCAGGCTATGATGGTTTGTACGATTATCCACTTACAATTGAAGAGTAAGGGTTTTAATAATATTTATTACAGAGCGCTCCAAACATGGAGCGCTTTTTTATTATAGTAAACAAGGGATAAAATAATGAGCAATTTTTTTGAACCCAGCGGCAGTCTTTCAATTAAGCTTCATTGGCGCACTCTTTTACATTTTATCAATGAGGAGCAAAATACCAGGTCACTAATTTATCTCCTGGGCAGTATACATTGATATTGTTAAACCAAAAAAGCATTCCAGATGGAATGCTTTTTCTCTGAAAATATTATTACACAATGCTTACGACTCCTATTATTTTTCAAACACCAAATATTCCCATGGCTGCATTTCAAAAACTTTTTCCGTAGTGAGATGATGCTGCGTGTTTTTAAACACCTCTCTAAATTGGCCGGTAACGCGGTCATCGTTAATCGAACAGGAAACTGGATGCTTACTCATGTTCAACAATACTAATACTTCCCGATCACCATTTTTCCGCAGATACGCTAACATATTATTCTGCACATTGGTCTTTAGCCAAAAGGTTGTAGCGGCAATATCTCCCGCTCTCAATGCAGGATTGGTTTTCCGAAGATCTAACAGCGTTTTATAAAAGTCATGTAACTCATATTTGCCGTTCCATTCAATTACATCTTTCTCAAAAAATTGCAGACGTTTTTTATTGGGTAATTCCTGTCCGCTGTAAATAAGCGGAATGCCTTCCCAGGTGAAACTATGCACTGCAAGGGCCTTTGCAGCCTCACCATACTTTTCGGATTCTGTACCATTCCAGCTATTCTCATCATGGTTGGTGGTAAACCACAACTTGATACCTTCAGTTCCACCGACAGTGTCATAGCGGTGCAGCACTGAATCAAGGATATTTACATCCTGGTTATGTTTATAAAATTCTTCCGTCTTATGCATCCATGTCCAGGTGTAGCATGCATCGAATGCTTCATAATAAGATGGATTTTCTAAAGGGTCATTTTCGGCCAGCCAAAACAATGTTTTAGTTTTTTCCAGTTCAGCCCGTGCTTCAAGCCAAAAGTCAAGTTCCACCCAAAATGCAAGATCACACCTGTAACCATCGATATCACATTCTGTTACCCAATATTTCATTGCATCGATCATTGCCTTACGCAACGCAGGATTTTTATAATCCAGTTCGATGATGTCATCCATTCCGCTTGCAATTTTAAAATCATTTGTGGAGCTGTCCTTTTCAAAATAGTCAGGATGCGTTTTTGTCCATACATGATCCCACCCGGTGTGATTCGCCACCCAATCAATGATCACTTTGAATCCCATTGAATGTGCCTGTTTTACAAAGTTTTTAAAATCGTCGAGTGTACCAAATTCAGGGCTAACTGACGTATAATCGCTACAGGCATACTGGCTACCTAAGCTCCCTTTTTTCTTCAATTGTGCAATAGGGGTAATAGGCATAAACCACAGAGTGGATACGCCCATTTCCTTCAGCCTGGGTAGTTCTTTCAGAAAGGCATTGAACGTACCCTCTTCACTATATTGCCGAAGATTAACTTCATACACATCTGTATTATTTATCCAATCTGCTTTTTTAAATGCCATCTTTTTACTTTCGTTTTTAGCTTCTTTAATACTGGATGATGAATTGTTATTACAACCTGCCAACATAAAGCCGCTGATCATTAATAAACTTATTATTCTCATGCAATCGTTTTAATCAATCAAATGTAAGCTGGAATATTTAAAAACACGGTAAGCCGGGCAATTAAGAATAGCAATAGATAGAAAATTGTAATGCAACATATCATAGCCAAAATCATAAAAAATAATTACCGAAAAATAGCACTCCAACCAACCTTAAACCCTAAACCGTACACCTTCTACCTTCTGAAAGTGTTACCTTTGCGGCTGCATATCTGCAAGACCATGAAACAATTTAATGTTCCTATTTTATACCGCAGCCCGTTGATCGCCGCAATCAAAAACAAGCGCCGGCTGCAGCATAAAATGAAAAAAGACTTCTCCCCCACTCTGCTTGACTTCGGTCCTGTACAAATATACCTTGCGAGGCATTTCGGCTTTTGCTATGGCGTAGAAAACGCTATTGATATTGCATTCCGCACTATCGATGAGAATCCTGGTAAAAACATTTTTTTATTAAGTGAGATGATTCACAATCCACAAGTGAATGCCGATCTAAAGGAGCGGGGCGCCCGCTTTTTGCAGGATACTTATGGTAAGCAGGTCATCCCTTTTGAAACCCTCTCAAAAGATGATGTTGTAATTATACCCGCATTTGGAACGACCCTGGCCATTGAAAAAATTTTGAAAGATATTGGCATTCAAACAGAAAAATATAACACTACCTGCCCCTTTGTTGAAAAAGTTTGGAACCGCAGTGAGCAAATAGCCAATAAACAATATAGTGTAATTGTACACGGCAAGCCAACACATGAAGAAACAAGGGCCACCTTTTCCCATGCCGCCGTCAATACCCCAACGCTTGTGATAAATGATATACGGGAAGCCATCAATTTAGGAAAATATATTCTTGGGGAACAACCTTCAGCTAATTTTTACCAGGAATTCAAGGGCCGTTATTCAGATGGGTTTGATGCAGACAAAGACCTGCAAAGGTTTGGAGTAGTAAACCAAACAACCATGCTTGCAAGTGACACGCAGGCAATTGCTGATTACCTGAAACAGGTGATGATAACAAAATATGACCTCGATGAAAATAATATAGCTGACCGGTTTGCAGATACCAGGGATACGCTATGTTATGCAACCAACGATAACCAAAGCGCTGTGTATGGTTTGCTACAAACACCGGCAGATCTTGCCATTGTAGTCGGAGGTTATAATAGTAGCAACACATCGCACCTTGTTGAACTTTGCGAAGAAAAATTTCCTACGTACTTTATCAATTCAGAAGATAAAATATTTTCCGCCAACCTGGTTCAGCATTTCGATTTTCATAACAAGGTTGAAAAAACGACCAGCAATTTTTTACCAGATAAAACACCGGTAAAGATTTTATTGACAAGTGGAGCAAGTTGTCCCGATGCATTGGTGGAAGGAGTAATTGCTAAGATCATTTCCTATTTTAATGTAGAGAAAACAATAGAGGACCTGGGAGCAGAATTTGCTTAAAACACATTGAATGAGCTACTAAGGATGGTTATTTACTAAGTTAAGTGCAAAGGCCAATTGCTCTTCAACCGTAAGATTGGTATTGTCAAGTACGATGGCGTCGTCTGCTTTGCGCAGCGGACTTACTTCCCGGTTGGAATCGATATAATCTCTCATTTCAAGGTTGGCCTTTACCTCATCGATAGTGATATTGGGATTTTTTTCAAACAACTCTCTAAAGCGCCTTTCAACCCTTATCCAGCTATCCGCAGTCATGAATATTTTAAGTTCCGCGTTCGGAAAAACTGTAGTACCAATATCCCTTCCGTCCATTACTATACCTTTTTTTTCACCCATTTTTTGCTGCTGATCCACGGCAAAGGCCCGAACCTTTCTGATTGCCGCTACATCACTCACTTTTTCAGCCACGATCAGGTCTCTTATGACGTACTCAACATTTTCATCATTTAAAAAAATCTCAGATTGCTGCGATTTTTCGTTGAAATTAAATTCGATATGAATGTTCTTTAAGGCTTCTTCCACTTCGCTGTCTTCCATCCAGTCAATATGATTTCTTAGAAAATACAAGGTGATTGCACGATACATTGCGCCGCTATCTATGTACACGTAGCCCAGTTCTTTCGCCAGTTGTTTTGCTAAAGTACTTTTACCGCAGGCTGACCAACCATCAATCGTTATGATCTTATTTTCCATCAACACAAAAGTCAAATAAAAAATTTAACCGTCAAAGTAAAAACTAAATAAAAATCCATTGTGAATCATAAAAATTATTGGTGGGGAGAATTGGCATTTACTAAAAAAGCCGCCCGGTATCCGGATGGCTTCTTATTTATTTTAAAATTCAGTTTAGGCTTTTGATGCGGCTTCTTCCTCTTCTTTCTTTTCTTCATTCTTCAAGGTAAACTGTATCTTTTCTTTTGCAGTATCAAGATCAGCAATCAGCGTATCTCCTTCTTTTACCTGCATGTTCAATATCTCCTCCGCTAATGGATCTTCCAGGTATTTCTGGATAGCCCTGTGTAAAGGTCTTGCACCAAATTGAGCATCGTAACCTTTATCAGCAATAAAGTCTTTCGCCTGCGGAGTGAGTTCCATTGCGAAACCAAGATTAACCAGACGTTTCATTACTCCCTTCATCAGGATATCGATGATCTCAAAAATATTTTCTTTTGAAAGAGAATTAAATATTACCACATCATCAATACGGTTCAGGAATTCAGGGCTGAAAGTACGTTTTAGCGCTTTTTCAATTACTGCCTTATTGTTCTCATCTGCATTTTGCATTCTTGCAGCCGTAGCAAAACCAACTCCTTCTCCAAAATCTTTCAACTGCCGTGCACCAATATTAGATGTCATAATGATCACAGTGTTCTTAAAGTCTATCTTTCTGCCCATACCATCTGTAAGCTGTCCATCATCTAATACCTGCAACAAGATGTTGTAAATATCCGGATGTGCTTTTTCAATTTCATCCAGCAGTATCACACTGTATGGCTTACGCCTTACGCGTTCTGTTAACTGACCACCTTCTTCATAACCAACATATCCCGGAGGTGCACCTATCAAACGACTCACGGTAAATTTTTCCATATACTCACTCATGTCGATGCGGATGAGCGAATCATCATTGTCAAACATGTACCGGGCAAGCGACCTTGCCAATTCTGTTTTACCAACACCAGTGGGACCTAAGAATATAAAAGTACCAATCGGTTTTTTCGGATCTTTCAATCCCACACGATTACGTTGAATTGCTTTTACCACCTTGGAGATGGCATCTTGTTGCCCAACTACCACTTCCTTCAGATCATCACCCATACGGCGAAGCTTCTCTGTTTCTGCCTGCACCATACGTTTAACAGGTATACCTGTCATCATACTGATCACTTCAGCAATATCTTCTTCCTCAATCGGGAAACGCTTGTTTTTACTCTCTTCTTCCCAATCATTCTTAGCCTTTTCGAGCTCTTCCTGTAATCTCTTTTCAGAATCTCTTAAAGAAGCGGCTTCTTCAAAACGTTGGCTCTTTACTACTTTATTCTTTTCTAATTTAATGTCCTCGATCTTCTTTTCCAATTCAATTACATCTTCGGGGACATTGATATTTTTGATGTGCTTCCTTGCGCCCACTTCATCCATCACGTCAATTGCTTTATCCGGCAATAAGCGATCAGTCATATAGCGTTCACTTAGCTTAACGCATGCATCAATCGCCTGTTCACTATAGTTTACGTTGTGATAGTCTTCGTATTTACTTTTGATATTAGTAAGTATCTGGATGGTTTCCTCAACCGAAGGTTGTTCTACAATTACCTTCTGAAAACGCCTGTCAAGGGCTCCGTCCTTTTCAATGTGCATCCTGTACTCATCAAGGGTAGATGCTCCGATGCATTGTAATTCGCCTCTTGCCAAAGCAGGTTTAAAAATGTTGCTGGCATCAAGGGAACCACTCGCCCCACCTGCACCAACAATTGTATGAATCTCATCAATAAACAATATCACGTCCCTATTCTTCTCCAGTTCATTCATAATGGCTTTCATTCTTTCTTCGAACTGTCCGCGGTATTTAGTACCTGCAACGAGAGCCGCAAGGTCTAGTGATACAACACGTTTGTCGAACAGAACCCTGCTTACTTTACGCTGCACTATTCTCAATGCAAGACCTTCAACGATTGCTGTTTTACCCACACCAGGCTCACCAATGAGAATTGGATTGTTCTTCTTTCTTCTTGATAGGATCTGTGAAACTCTTTCGATCTCATTTTCCCTACCCACTATCGGATCGAGGCTACCGTTTTCTGCAAGCCTCGTAATATCACGGCCAAAGTTATCCAGTACGGGTGTTTTTGTTTTAGGCTGGTTAGCCGCTCCACCCCTCTGTGCTTTCTGTTGCTGGCTGTACTGTTTCCTTTCTTCGTCAAAATCATCTTCATTTTCGTCGGAGAATTCTGCTGCGGGTGGGTTGCTCGTTACAAATCCCAGTTCGTTCTTGAAGATGTCATAATCAACATCAAACTGGTTGAGAATTTGCGTGGCGATATTTTCTTTGTTCTTCAAAATTGATAACATCAGGTGCTCACTTTCCACCATTACGCTTTTGTGTGCTTTAGCCTCCAGCACAGTGATTCTTATCACTTTTTCTGCCTGTTTGGTTAAAGGAAGCGAATTGATGTTTGCTATGTTTTTTCCTGTCTTATCTTTCACGGCTACTTCTATCTCTTTACGGAGTTCATAAAGATCAACATTTAAAGATTTTAATATTTTGATGGCAGTGTTTTCGCCGTCCCGTATTAACCCTAATACTAAATGTTCTGTGCCGATAAAATCATTTCCTAACCTGAGGGCTTCTTCCCTGCTGTAGGAAATAATTTCTTTTACTTGTGCTGAGAAATTGTTGTCCATTCTGTATTGAATTTAACTTGTACAATAATAACGATTATTTACTAAAATTAGTTTCGTGTAAAGGTTAATTGTTGAAATGTTGAAAAGTAGAATAGTTAAAATCTGGAAGGAAAGCTTTCCAAATAACAGCCCGTACAGTCAATATAGATCAATCTTTTTACAGATGATTTTAAACATTGAATTTTTGAATCCTTCGACTGTTACTTCACCGGTAACTTTTTACGCAGTATTAAAACAAAATTTTTCTTTACTTTACAAATAGCAAAGACACTTTTTAATTGAAACTTTAATTCCAGTCCTATAATCTGTTCGGCTGTTTGCCGAAAAATCTTAACTATGAATGTCAAAACAGATACCAAAGAAAAATTCACTGTTATTACGCCGTTGGAGCCCCGGCTCACTGCTAATATGACAGAGGAACTTACTAATATGTTGCTTCCTTACCTACAAAAAGACATACCCCACATCGTTTTTAATATGAATGCCGTGAACGGGATCGATGATAAAACGGGGGAAACCCTGGCGGCCATACAGCAAAAGTTTTACGAAAAGAATTGCTCTTTTGTAATTTGTGAATTGCAGAAGGAAGTGGAAGAAAAGCTGGACAAGGAAGAATTGCTCGAGCTACTCAATGTTACACCTTCGGAAACCGAAGCCTGGGACATTGTGCAAATGGAAGAAATTGAAAGAGAATTGTTGGAAGGCGAAGATTAGTTTTGAAACCGTACCAATCGTTGTGCAGCATATTACCCCCAAAACCACTCTGACAAGACAATATTTTACTGATAAAATCAATCCAACTACTTTGTTAGCACTTACTATTTTAGGTAATAATTCCGCCATACCAGCATTTGGAAGAAATCCTACCGCACAGGTGCTTCAATTGGGAGATGAAAATTTTTTGATCGATTGCGGCGAGGGCACCCAATTACAAATGTCGAAGTATAAAATCCGGCGGAGTAAAGTCAACAACATCTTTATTTCTCACTTGCATGGTGATCATTATTTTGGCCTTATAGGTTTATTGACAAGCATGAGCCTGCTGAACCGTACCCACGACTTGCATTTATACGGGCCTGCCGCCCTAAAGCATATCATCGATTTTCAGTTAGAAGTGGCTGATACTACCCTTTCCTATAAACTCCACTTTCATCCGTTAACGGAAGAGGGTATTATAGCGGATGAAAATAAATTTACCGTACACTGCTTTAGTGTGCAGCATCGGATCGAGTGCTGGGGTTTTATATTCCGGCAAAAAAAGAACCCCCGAAGCATTGATCCAATAAGGGTAAAGGCATACGAAATACCGGCTTCATTTTACGAAAGACTGCAAAAAGGAGATGACTATATCACTTCTAAGGGAACGATTATTCCAAACGAAGAAGTAACGAACCCTAATACGCCGGTAAAAAGCTATGCGTATTGCGCCGATACTATTTTTGATGAAACCATTTGTGAGAAGGTGCAAGGCGTGGATCTTCTTTACCACGAAACTACTTACCTAAAAGATGCTTCGGATAAGGCTGCCGCCCGTTTTCATTGTACTACTGAACAGGCAGGTACTATTGCTAAAAAAGCTGCGGCTAAAAAATTGCTCATCGGGCACTTCTCGTCCAGGTACGAGTTGCTGGATGAATTTCTTGCGGAGACGATGGAGATATTTGAAAATACAGAGATAGCCGTGGAAGGTTCCTGTTTCAGGATTTAATCTTCTACTTTGATGACGTTATTAAAACCATCAGCTATTATCCAGGCATAGAATTCAGGGAACCATTTGCGCCAGGCCGTTTCATTGTGCGAGGCTTCCGGATCAACCAGGGCATATATCAGGGCGGGTGAGTATTTTCCTAGTTCGTCAGTTACATCCTTCATGTCATTTACATACTCTTCACCTTCCATACCTCCCATATAAAAAAAAAGCTTTCCTTTTAACTTGGCTCCCTCGCTTACCGTGAGGTCTTTAATTTTTTCAGCGGTCCAAAATGAAGGGGAAAATATTCCGGCTTTGCCAAATAGCTCCGGATATTTTAATACGGCGTAATAAGAGATTAAACCTCCCATTGAGCTGCCGGCAATAACGGTATTCAATTTAGAAGGGAGCGTCCTATAATGCTTGTCAATATAAGGCTTTAACCCACATTGCAGCAAAAAGGTCTTCAACTGGTAAATTTCAAGTTTTTTTGAAAATAATTTCATGTTTGACAGTGCTTTCTCCGTACCTCCCTCCAGGAGCATTTTTTTTATTGCAGCTATAA
>JBDSAP010000321.1:0-3140 GCA_039922055.1 Ferruginibacter sp. | reverse complement strand
GCTGAGCCTGCAATAAAATCTAATCGCTTAGCAGGTTTGTTTCTCAGAAAAAAGGCAGTAAAAACCCGTTTGTGGTTTTCAGGAAAGAAAAATGTCGTTTGTCTGCAATTGATGGTTGTTTGTCTATTTTAGTTTCCAGGTTAGCAATTGGGAAGAGTATTTACTTAAATTGTGGAAAGCAAGTTTCCCAGCATGAATACGATCAAAACAAACGACCTTATTTTTTCCCCGAAATATGGGGTGCTCCGGCACCTCTCGTTTTGGTTGTTGTGGCTTTTTGGCTGGGCTTGCTTCTTGTCAATGATTGGGTCAACATTCACCGATAATTTTATTCGCATCGTACTTTGGATTCCAGCCTTCATCATCTACAGTTATCCTATTTCATACATTGGCATTCGAAAGCTGCTGTTGAAAGGCAAATACCTGGTATTTATAGGCGCACTCGTTTTCTGGCTTGCAGTTGGGTGGTTCCTGAGCGTCTATTTTCTTCGGTATGTATCCGCTCCTGTATTAGATAGGATGAACATGCCGCGTGGTGATGGTTATGCATGGCAATGTTTCCTCTGCGTGATGACCACGGCAGCTTGTTTCTCTTCTTTATCTCTTGGCAAGCAGTGGTTATTGAAGCAAAGAGAATTTCTGCAGGCGCAACAGGAAAAAATAACGGCCGAGCTGCAACTGTTGAAAGCACAGGTGCATCCGCATTTTTTATTTAATACCCTTAATAATATTTACTCATTTTCGCTCGATAGATCACCTAAAACCCCGGAACTTATCTTAAAACTTTCGTCGTTGCTTAGCTACATGCTTTATGATTGCAAGGCAGAAGAAGTGAGACTGGAGAAAGAAGTGGCGATCCTGAAAGATTATATTGACCTGGAAAAAGAACGGTATGGCGATACACTAGAAATATCGTGGACTGTGGAAGGCGATATCAGGGACAATTTTATATCCCCCTTATTGATGCTTCCTTTTCTGGAAAATGCTTTTAAGCATGGCGCATCGGAGCAAATTGAAAAGCCCTGGATGGGAGTGGATATATCCGTAGCGAACAATATGTTGAAATTTAAAATCACTAATAGCAAAAACGAAAATCTATCGCAGAGCAATGATGGCATTGGTATCAACAATGTGAAAAGACGTCTGGAATTTCTTTATCCTGGAAAATATGAACTAAAGATAAATGATGAAGGAGATTTCTTTGCAGTTTCATTAATGGTTAAATTGAGCGGTAGCATATCTGCTTACACAATGCTGCATCCCGATCCAGTAACTGCCCAAACTATCACCGCATGACGCTTCGTTGCCTGCTTATAGATGATGAACCCCCGGCATTGAAAGTGCTGGCAAAATATATTTCTACCTTTAATGACATGGAAATTGTGGGCCAGTGCAGAAATGCAATTGAAGCATTAGGCGTATTACGGCACAAAACAGTTGATGTTATTTTTCTCGATATTAAAATGCCCCGCATCATCGGTACTGAATTTTTAAAAAATCTTTCCCATCCTCCGAAAGTAATTTTTGTTACGGCTTACAGGGAATATGCAATTGATGGTTTTGAACTGGATGCAGTGGATTATTTGGTGAAGCCTGTTTCTTTTGAACGTTTTTTTAAAGCCATCACCAAATTAAACCGGATGATGGGTCGTGAACTGCCTGTAACAACAATAAATGCAGCGCCTGACCCGGCTGCTTTTATTTACTTGAAAGTGGACAGGGATATGAAAAAAGTTTTTGTGAATGAAATTGAGTATATCGAAAGCTGGAAAGATTATGTAAAGATTTTTCTTACAGGAGGCAGACATTTCCTGGTAAAACGTGCCATCAGTGTAATTGAAAATATTTTGTCGGATCACAAGTTTATCCGGGTGCACCGGTCGTATATTGTTTCCTTCCACAAAATTTCTGGTTTTAATGCATTTGGTGTGCAAATAGGCCAATGTCAGATTCCGATCGGGAGACTGTATAAACAATCGGTAATGGAACGACTGCAAGGCAAAGAATCGGCATAAATTCAATCAAGTTTGCAGGCGATTTACAGTTTAACATTATTCGTTCAAAAGCTGACCTGCTATTAAATATCCCACAAATACTTGCAAACACGCGTTCAAATTTGTTGAAACATTGTAGTTGCTGCCGCAATAAGCAGTAAAGCCAAAACGAGCATTAGAGAAGCTATAAAAGTAATCCTGTTGCCACGATGGTCTCAACAAACAATGAAAGGTTTTGCTAAATACTCAACCCCAAAATAAGAGGATAGGTTAATTACTACACAAGGTTTAACAGACAGGAAATGCTACATGTGTTTTGTTACCTAAACGAATGAATAAGAAAGTGGATAAAGAATAAATACAAGCTTGCAAGTAAAAAGCATGTATTGGAAAAGTACAAAACAATACAGACAGAACAACTGGCATTGTGTTATCATTGGCGGTTGGGAATAAAATCATGATTGAATAACAAGAGCCGTATGAAGGGAGACTCTCACGTACGGATCTGTGAGCGGCTGAAGCTGAAATGCCTTTGGTCTACCCGGCCATTCAATTTTCAGCGTTAGTTAGTAACCTCAACTTAATATTTTAATTGGGCATTTGTACCGGGCAGACGAGCAATGAATTTCCTGCCTTCCAAATACTCAACGTTGTGCAGCAACCCTAAAACGAAATTTCGCTCACCTTCAAGCGACTCCACTTTCAATGCAAAGTCCCTGACACCCTACCGCACATTGCAGCACATTTGCAAGGCACACAAAACCCCAACACAAAGACAACCTAACAAGCTGCTATCGTTATAAATTTTTACTTTTGTCACATAGTTTAACTTCTATCTACAATTTAATAAAACTAAAAAGCTAATGAAAAAACAAGAAAACAATCCTTTCATCCTTGCCCTAAGAGCCTACAATCTTACTGTAGAAATTCATCACCATTCGGCATATCAAATTGTATTGTCAAACGACACTCCCTTTACTTCTACAATTAATGGGCAGTTGTGCGAACGCATTCACGGCTTTTTGATTAAGCCGCAAGTGAGGCATTTTTGCGTTGCTGAAAAAGGTACACTGAATGTCTTAAATATAGAACCATATTCAACCATCGGTTTAGAACTGGCAAGCAAGTTTCAAACAAATCAGGATT
>JBDSAP010000320.1:0-4810 GCA_039922055.1 Ferruginibacter sp. | reverse complement strand
CAAAGATGGAAAAGCAGTGGAACATTGGAGTTATATGGATCCAAAAGATATGATGAAGATGATGCCGCCTTCAACAGGCAGCAAAATGAAAGATAGCACGGCGAAAAAGTAGACTTTTTTAAATTTAAACCATTAGGCAAAAATAAAAGGCATCCGTAATGGGTGCCTTTTATTATGTGTGGAACTAACGAACGTTTGATATTCGAATTTCAGTAGATATTTTTAGTGCAGAACCGTGAGATTAAACCCTGCATCAGCTGTAATAGTGGTACCCGGGCTTACTGTTAGGCTTCGTATAGTTACACGTTTGTTGATCACTAATACAACATTAGAAGTAGCCCATCGAACAGCAGGCTGGCTTTATCACCAAAAAAAATATATCTTGCACAAAAATTAAGGTATCACACCAATTTCAACCATACAACTCTTCCTCAGCAATAATCTTGATCTGCTGAATCACTAAGTTTATCTTTTGCTCCCCATAACCACCCGGAATTTTTTATAAAGGATTGAATGTAGACCATGTCTCTTTCAATCACATCATCAACCATCCAATAATCAGATCATGCAATCAACTGTAGCAATTTCACCCAATACTCAATATTTTATAGAACTTGAAGAGCAACATGGGGCACATAATTATCATCCACTGCCTGTTGTGTTAGAACGTGGCGAAGGGGTGTTTTTATATGATGTCGATGGCAAAAGATATTATGATTTCCTGAGTGGCTACTCCGCCGTAAACCAGGGCCATTGTCATCCTCGAATTATTGCAGCACTTATGGAACAGGCACAAAAACTTACATTGACCAGCCGTGCATTTCACAGCAATTTGTTAGGCGAATACGAAAAATTTGTAACCGAGTATTTTGGTTACGATAAGGTATTGCCGATGAACACCGGCGTTGAGGCTGTGGAAACTGCATTAAAGCTCTGCCGTAAATGGGCGTATGAAGTGAAGGGTATTGAAGAGGATCATGCAAAGATTATTGTATGCAATGAGAACTTTCATGGAAGAACGATTAACATTATCTCGTTCAGCACTGACCAATCTGCCCGCAAAAATTTTGGGCCATATCCAGGTGGTTATGAGTTGATCCCATACAATGATTTGGCAGCGCTTGAAAGATCGTTGCAAGATAAAAATGTCGCTGGCTTTTTATTTGAACCTATACAAGGCGAAGCCGGCGTGGTGGTACCAGGTGAAGGCTATTTAACCGGCATTCGAAATCTCTGTACCGAATACAATGTATTAATGATCGCTGATGAGATACAAACAGGACTTGCGAGGACGGGGAAAATGCTTGCCTGCGATCACGAAAACGTAAGACCGGATATTCTCATATTAGGCAAAGCATTAAGTGGTGGCGTCTTACCCGTGAGTGCCGTATTGTGCGATGACGAAATTATGCTGACCATTCAGCCCGGCCAGCACGGAAGTACTTATGGAGGAAATCCTTTGGCTTGCCGGATCGCAATAGAGTCATTAAAAGTATTGAAGGAAGAGCGGATGGCTGAGAATGCAGAATTGATGGGAGAATTGTTGCGCAACGAATTACGAAAACTCAATTCCCCTCATGTTGCTCTTGTAAGAGGAAAGGGTTTATTAAATGCAATCGTTATTAAACATGATAATCCAGAGGCTGCATGGGATCTGTGTTTAACCATAAAAGAAAATGGCCTGTTAGCCAAACCAACGCATGGGGATAAAATACGTTTTGCGCCGCCTTTGTTGATTACCGCGGAGCAGGTGATGGAATGTGTAGGCATCATAAAAACGAGCCTTGAAGCACTTTAAAACGAATATTTTTTCTTGTTTTCACGCAAAGAAACTAAGAAGCAAAGGCGCAAAGTTTTCGTTACTTTTCTTTAATTCTGCGCCTTGCTTGTTTTATTTGAATTAATATCGCTGTTTAATAAATCAACATGGATTCACATCTTCATCACAGCCATTCCGAATCACATTTAAAGAGTACGGATTTTTTAAGAGATATTGTAATTGGAATGAGCGATGGGCTCACCGTACCTTTTGCATTGGCTGCCGGTTTAAGCGGAGCTGTTTCTAACAGCAATATCATTGTTATTGCAGGTATAGCCGAGATCTGCGCAGGCAGTATTGCAATGGGACTTGGTGGCTACCTTTCTGGCAAAACAGAACAGGATCATTATACCAGCGAAAGCAAAAGGGAATATGATGAGGTTGAAAATTTGCGTGAGGTGGAAATTGCAGAAACAAAAGAATTTTTCGCTAATATCGGCCTTAGCCCTGAACTACAGGAACAGGCCACGGAAGAGATCGCACGAGACAAGGACCGCTGGGTAGATTTTATGATGAAATATGAATTGGGGCTTGAAAAACCCGATCCGAAAAGGGCAACAAAAAGCGCCTTGAATATTGGCCTTTCCTATGTTGCAGGCGGCATTATTCCATTAAGTCCTTATTTTTTTATAGATACTTCGTTGCAGGCTTTGGAGATTTCAGTAGTCGCTACGCTGGTATGTCTTTTTGTTTTTGGATATTTTAAAAGCCGGGTCACGGGCATCAATCCATGGATGGGCGCTTTAAGAGTAACACTGATCGGCGCTATGGCCGCCGCTGCGGCATTTGGTGTGGCTAAATTATTTGATCCGCATTAGTGCGGAAATGCAATTCTTTACAGTTCATCATCAGCATGATTTGCACTTCTTCACGTTATAGATGATGTTTGTTGTCGGTCGAAATATTCTCCATCGTCCATTCGATCTTTTTTTGAAGCGGATGTTTGCGAACCGTGCAATCTTGTTTGGTGCAGATCCGGCAACTGAATTCCATACAGGCATCGCTGTGCACAAACAATTCCAAAGATTCACCAAACTCTTTTTTTACCTGGTGAGATAATGCTTCAATTTCCTCATGCGCCTCCAGCACATTTAAATACCAGGGCACAGTAAGATGGCAATCTACATGAAGTGTGCCGCCATATTTAATGATACGGAGGTTATGAAGGTCTACCCAGTTTTGTCGCCTACTACTGTTAAGCATCGATACCATCTTTTCCATCAGTGTGCTATCCGTTTCATCCATAATGCCGGCTACCGAGCTACGGACAATCTTATAACCTGTAAACAAACTGATAAAGGCAAACAGAATGGCAACTACACTATCTATCCACCAATATTTTAAAAAATATAAAAGAATGAGCCCTACGATGATACCGAGCGTTGAATAAGTATCCGTTTGCAAATGCCGGCCGCTCGCAATAAGGGCAAGGGAATTGGTGCGCTCGCCCGTTCGGTAGCAAATGGTACCCATCACATAATTGATGACTCCTGTAACTGCTACCAGCATTATCCCATAATCTAATTTTTGTACCACATGCGGATTCACCAAACTATAAACTGCCTGGTATATAATGAATAATCCTGCAACACCAACCAATGTGCCTTCTATGGCTGCTGACAGGAACTCTGCCTTGCCATGCCCATAAGGATGATCCTGGTCCTTTGGCTTTGCACTTACAAAGAGACTGTAAACACCGATAATGCCGGCAATAATGTTAACAGTGCTCTCCAGCGCATCTGTCAAAATAGCAACAGACGCTGTGAGATACCACGCCAATACTTTAATGAGGAAAAGCAGGATGCCAACACCCGTTATTATTTTCTGGAGCCGAAGATTTTGCTGAACCGTTTTCAAAAAATTAATTTAAGGCAGCAAATATACTTTCAATAATTTGATCGGTTAGCCCAATTAAAAATGCACCGGCGTTCGTACATTTGCAAAATTCTGTAACACGGGGATTAGCAGCTACGAACGGCCATTTATACTCCGCAAAGGATAAATTAGTGACCTGGTATTTTTGCTCCTCATTGATAAAATGTACAAGAGTGCGACGCCAATGAAGCTTAATTGAAAAACTGCTGCTGGGCTCAAAAAAAATTGTTCGTTATTGTATCCCTTGTTTACTATAATTGGATAAAAGAGGTCATTTTAATTCCTCTTGTTACAGAAGTCAAAGAAGCAACAATAAACTATTCAACTAAATAAAAGAAGTTATCAGGAGCCGGCAAAATGGAACTATCTAAAAATTATATACCCAACGAAGTAGAGACGAGCTGGTACCAGCATTGGCTTGATAAAGGATATTTTAACAGCACACCCGATGAGCGGGAACCTTACACCATTGTGATCCCTCCGCCAAATGTGACGGGTGTTTTACACATGGGTCACTGCCTAAATAATACCATACAGGATATCCTGATTCGCCGTGCCAGGATGAATGGAAAGAATGCCTGCTGGGTGCCAGGTACAGATCATGCATCTATTGCTACCGAGGCAAAAGTGGTAGCTATGCTAAGAGAAAGAGGCGTCACCAAATCTTCATTAACGAGAGAGGAATTTCTGCGCTATTCCTGGGAATGGAAGGAAAAATATGGCGGCATCATTTTGCAGCAATTAAAAAAATTGGGTTGCAGCCTCGATTGGAACAGGACATCCTTCACGATGGATGAACATTACCATCGTTCCGTGATACAGATATTTGTGGACCTACATAAAAAAGGAACTATTTACCGCGGAAAAAGGATGATCAACTGGGATGTGAAGGCGCTGACGGCTTTGAGTGATGAGGAAGTAATAAGGAAAGAAACCAAACAGAAATTATACTATATCCGGTATGCGATCGAGGGCGCAGCCGATGGTGTTATTATAGCTACTGTTCGCCCTGAAACTATCATGGGCGATACCGCCATTTGCGTGCATCCCGATGATGAGCGCTATAAACATTTGCACGGCAAATATGCATTGGTGCCGCTGATCGATCGGCGTATA
>JBDSAP010000319.1:0-7420 GCA_039922055.1 Ferruginibacter sp. | reverse complement strand
CAAGCAGGAATGCAATTAAGAGTAAATTTAATTTCGTCTTTTTCATGACTATAACTTTAATGATTGAATAATTGTTTTTCAATCGTAAAGCTATAGGCCAGTCCATGTTGTATTTTTTATAATAGACGGGATATCGAAACGAACCGACAGATGTGGGTGCCTTGCAGATAAATTAACCTTACCGGCACGAAATGTTTTGGTCGATGAAAATTCAGGTTAAATTTTATTGGAGGACGTTGTGTTATTTCGCGTCTTCTGTGTCGCCACCGGTGAGGCTGGTGATAGGCGTAAATTCAACTTTTCTGAATTCTACTTCCGATCCTTCGGCCTGAAGCGCAATGTGTCCTTTGTCAACCGTGCAGTTGTAGCCGTAGTTTACAAAGTCGCCATTCACCCAAACTTTAATGGATCTATTGAGACATTCGATGGTCATGCTATTCCATTCGCCAACGGGCTTTTCGGAATTATCTGTAAGATTTTTTACATTTCTTCTTTTGCCTTCCGTGCCGCCCCATTCTGCTTTAGGGCCACGTCTCTTTTCCATGTCAGGTACGGTTATATCTTCCACGATCACCCAAAAATCACCGGCATTTTTATGTTCCATCTGCACTTCAACAGATTTTGGGAACATTTTATAAAGTGCCCTTGGGGTAGACGCATGAACGAGCACACCACAGTTGCCCGGCTTGCCAGCAAAACGATATTCAACTTTCAGGCGATAATTTTTATAGATAGTATCGCTGATGAGATGCCCGCCTGGCGTACCGAGACTTACCAACATTCCGTTCCGGACAATGAAGGGCATCCTGGCATTTTCAACTGTATCCATATCGGGTATATCAGCGTGCCAGCCTGTAAGATCTTTACCATTAAAAAGGCTTCTTGTTTGAGCAACAACACCAGACTGCAACAAACTGGCGGCGCTGAAAATAATCGTTAAGAAGAATAGCTTTTTCATATCTTGATTTTCGTGCGCTAAAATACACTTAATCGATTGTATATGTTTGCAGCTTTGCATAAACCTTTTTGATTGATAGAAGTTATTATACATTATAAACCTCATTGTCTATTTAAGGCAGTTGTTCAAGGTTAAATGTCGCAGCTTCAGAAACTTCATTTGTGCAAGTGAGGCATCCATGGAGAGGCTGTGCAGGCTGAATGAAATTTTAAATGAAAAACTTATAAAATGAAGTTGCAAAATATCCTGGACGATTGCGGATTGAAGGTAACCAGTGTTGAGCGGTTGCATGGCGGAGATATTAGCGAATCGTATTGCCTCTATGGGGTTGATACAAAATATTTCCTCAAAGTAAATGATGCAAGAGTTTACCCGGATATGTTTGAAAAAGAAGCAAGCGGCTTAAATGCATTGCGCAGCAAAATTGATATTACCATACCTGCGGTAATCAGGTATGGCAAAACAGATCGGCAACAATACCTACTACTTGAATGGTTGGAAAAAGGAAGTCCGGCTAATGATTGCTGGGAAAAATTTGGATCAGGGTTGGCCACGCTTCATCAACAGGGTCAACCATACTTTGGCTGGCCAGAAGATAACTATATCGGCAGTCTCCATCAGCTTAATACGGTGCATCAATCATGGCATTCATTTTATGCGGAGTGCAGGGTTATGCCTTTGGTGAAACAATTATTTAATAAAAATCATTTCTCCAAACAAGATACCATTGCAGCAGAAAATCTTTGTAAGAAACTGGATCAATTATTTCCGGTAGAGCCTCCTTCGTTATTACACGGAGATTTATGGAGCGGCAATTTTATGATAACATCAAATGGCCATGCAGCAATCTACGATCCTGCTGTGTATTTTGGCAATAGGGAAATGGATATTGGTATGACCAGGTTATTCGGCGGCTTCAACCAGCGCTTTTATATTGCTTATCAGCAGCAATACCCGCTTGAAAGCGGCTGGCAGCAAAGACTTGCACTTACACAGCTTTACCCTCTGCTGGTACATGCTGTTTTGTTTGGCGAACACTATGTTAACAGTGCCAAAGAAATAATACTGCGATTCGCATGAGGAGTAGATTATTGAATAAAAATACTATGGTGTAGCAGACCTGACTTAACTAACACCTATTTGGTTATGTAAAGCTTTTGGGTGGTAGTACCAGCAGCAAGTTCAATTTTAACTGTATATATTCCAGGCAAAATACCGGAGATATTATACCTGGCTACATTTACCTGCGACCATTGTTTTACTACACGTCCATCCATTTGTATCAGTGATATACTTTTAATTTTATCCGTGTTGCCTACGATAAAATAATCGCTGGCGGGATTGGGTGAAATACTTGTCTTTTTGCCAAGCGTTATATTAATATTCACTATTGGGCTGTAACTAAATTTCCCATCCTTATCATTCATCCGCAGGCGGTAAAAACTTTCACCATCCAGTGGTTGCATGTCGGCCCCACTATAATTATGATCGCCATTTCCAACAGCATCTACAGTTTTGATATTATTAAATGTTCTTCCATCATTGCTTCTTTGCACAAAGAAATTACTGGTATTAATTTCGTCGCCCGTTTTCCATTTAAGACAAACCTGTGCACTGCATTGGGCTGCGCTAAAGTTTAGTAGTTTCAATGGTAACACGAAGCCATTCAGTTCATAAGCGCCTGCATCAGGCTTATTATCCCTGGTATAGTTACGTTCGTCTGTAAGCAATAAAATTCCGGAAAGCACTTTATTTACCGCAGGGCTACCGCCTAAAATAGCGCAGGTAGGTCTTGTACCTCCATTACTATTTAAAGCCTGCACACCGGTTACTATATTCACCGTGTCAGATGTTTTAACAGAAGTCCAGGGCCCGCCGAGGGTTCCAATTGCATTATTACCTCCGGATATAATTTCGTTTAACCCGTTGCTTAAGGAACCAATGTTTGGGCTATTGTTAGCTACATTAAGATCAGCCAGGGAGTTGCTAATATTGATGGGATACTTAATCGTACTGATTCCTCCTGCGCCTGATGTAGCCGTACCCCCACCTATATTGACAGCTTTTGCTGTATCGCTTACAAAACTTGTATGATTAATGCTGATACTACAGCCATAAAAAGCCAATCCACCCCCTGTGGCTGTTGCCTGGCTGGTGGTAAGGCCAGTGGTGGCGAGCACCTTGTTTCCATAAAAGGTAGAGTTTTCAATGGTATCATTAAATCCGGTTGTAAATAAACCTGCACCATAAGCTTCGGCGATTCCTGTTGCATTGGTTCCAATTAGCAGGTTGTACGCTACAGTTGTCTGCCGCATATAAAAAACGCTGGTAGTAGAACAGAAGCCTGTACCTCCAACTGAAATGGCCCCACCATGAATAGTGAGGAATGCCCCACTCCCGTTTACAGTATTGCTGCAATGATGAATATAGCAACGACTGATGGTCATTCTTCCAATGCTGCTGGCATGAATGGCGCTACCTCCTTCACCGGAAATGCTGCTGCTTATAAAAGCATTCTTTAATTCAAGGTCGTTGAGGGATATGTTTAGAAGATTGAGATTAGTACCCGTAAAATTAAAAATGCTATAGGCATTACTACCGGATATCGCCGAGCCGCCGGTGGAGTAGCCATTTATTGTTATACTGCGGGTGATAACAGGCAGATTACTGCTTAAGGTGATTGTACCAGGAATGGAAATATTAATAGTATGCGGCGATGCAGCATCGGCATTTGCATCTGAGATCGCCTGCCGTAAGCTGCCTGCGCCGGCGTCGTTTGTATTCGTTACGGTAAAAACGGTAGCATTTGCAGTGACCGTATAAAACAAAATACATAATAGTAGCAATTTTTTCATGGTGTCTTTTGCTGAAGGTAATTGCAATCCATACCACGAAAGGGGGTAATTAAGTAGTATGTGGGGCAGGAACGGCTTTATGTCTGATGTCTGATGTCTGATGTAGGTGTCAGTTTCTCAGGCGAGTCTCCGCTACGGATATGTGCTCAGTTGCGGGACTCGCCGGCGTTAGTTAGGATGCGCCAAATCATGCCAGGTAATCACTCACGGCGAGTCCTGCCCCCGCTCATGGGCCAAGAGTAGAGACTCGCCTTAGAAGTAAAGTAGTATGCCGGACAGGGATCTTTTAACTTTGGAATGGCTATTGTAGTTACCGATTAGTGAATGGTCAATGGGCAATGGTCAATGGTCAATGGTCACTAACTTGCAACTACAAAAACTTTTTAAATGCTACCAATCAGCGACGACAATTCAGACCGGGTAAGAACGCCCTATATAAATTATATTCTCATTGCTATCAACATCCTTGTTTTTATTGTATACCAAAAATTCGGAAGCAATCTCGATTTTACTTACAGCTATGCCACAGTGCCCGCTGAAATTTTAACCGGTCACGATATTGTTACAAATCCTGTATTGGTGCAAGATCCTGTCACCGGCCAGGAAGTAGTTATACCAGGGCTTGGGGTAACAGCTTTCCCTGTTTGGCTAACACTTATTACTTCCATGTTCATGCATGGCGGCTTTGCCCACCTTGGGGGAAATATGCTTTATCTGTGGATATTTGGAGACAATATTGAAAACCGCCTGGGGCACCTGAACTATCTTTTCTTTTACCTGTTATGTGGCGTTCTTGCTTCGCTCACCCATGTATTTTCCGATTATCTTTTTGGTGAAAATCATTTGATCCCGAGCCTGGGAGCTTCAGGCGCCATCTCCGGTATAATGGGTGCATACCTATTACTTTTCCCTACCCGAAGGGTTACTGTATTTTTTATATTTATGTTTATACGTGTGCCAGCATTTATTGTTTTAGGCTCGTGGATATTATTGCAGCTTGCAAATGGCGCCGGCTATCTTGGCGGCAGCGAAGCAAGCGGAATTGCATACGCTGCTCATATCGGAGGTTTTATTGCGGGGTTGCTTTTAATAAAGAAATTCCATCCATCGCAGGATGTGCAGGTGAAGAAAAGTTGGTGGTCTAAATAGATGTATGATGTATGATGTATGATGTATGATGTGTGATGTATGATGTATGTATGTCTGATGTCTGATTTGTTTGATTTATGAGTGCTATTGTCAATTTCTCAGGCGGGTCTTTCACTGGTATTTCCTTAGTTTGTGGTACTCATCATTCACCAGGGGAATGTTTAGGTTTATGCTGCTGTCTTTAAAACCTTAGTAGAAAAAGCTTTTGGCGTAATACCAACCTTATTACCTCATTTTAAATAATAATAAAGGTAATAAGGTTGATGCCGGGATAAAAAAATTCTACTAAGGTTGAAGTTATTTAGTTCTCATTATCGGCCATCAGTAACATACCAAGCTTCGGGATTTGTCATCATTGGTATGGGTGCTCAATTACATCTCGCTGTTTTTGAAACCTTAGTAGAAAAAGGTGTATATAAAAGCAACCTTATTAGCATATTTTAAACAACAATAATTAAAGGAATAAGGTTGATGGAGCAATAATTTCCTCTGATGTAAGATTTCACTTTCTGGCTTTCATTCTGTCTTGAATATCTTCCAAAATCTTGTGTTCTCATCGCTGCCCAAAGCTTCAAAAGTACACGAGTGCGACGCAACGAAGCCGCTATGAAATTCATTTGCCGGGTACCCAATTGCCCTTATCTCATTCGTCATTATTGCTGATTGAAGTGATATTTATAGATGGCCGCTGCCGGGGCGAAAAGAAATATCTTATCTTAGTTAAAACAATCCCCAAGATATGCGTATTAATCATTCCTTTCTGATCATTGGCACAGTGTTCACCCTGTTGCTGGCCTCCTGTAAAAGTAGTAAAACCCGTGAGCATGAAGATGGCGAGGAAGCCATGAATGCCGACAGTATGCGCAATCATATTGCGGTGCTCGCTTCGGATTCATTGCTCGGACGTAAACCTTTCACCGAAGGCGAAACAAGAACCCTCCGCTACCTGCAACAGCAATTTGCAATCGCCGGGTTAGAACCAGGTAACGGCGACAGCTACCTGCAGGAAGTGCCGATGGTAAACATTACCACCACAGCCGCACCAACGATGGAAGTAAAATCTCCTAAAGGAAATTTTTCTCTTAAAGGCTTTGAGGATTATGTGTTGTGGACCGACAAAACAGATTCAAGCATCACTATCGATAAAGCAGACCTTGTATTTGCCGGCTACGGCGTGGTATCATCCGAATACCGCTGGAACGATTATGACAGCATTGATGTAAAAGGGAAGATCGTATTGGTTCTTGTGAACGATCCCGGCTTTAATGCCGGTGATACCAATATGTTTAAAGGTAAAGCAATGACTTACTTTGGCCGCTGGACCTATAAGTTTGAAGAAGCAGCCCGCCAGGGTGCTAAGGGATGTTTGGTTATACATAATGAGGCGGGGGCGAGTTATCCTTTCTCTGTGGTGCAAAATAGCTGGAACACATCCAAACTCCGCATTGATGATCGGGGTAAAGAAATAAAACATACCGACATAGTGGGCTGGATAACAGGAGACGCTGCAAAAAAGTTACTTGCCGCCGCGGGTATGGATAGCACCATCCTGAAAAAGGCAGACATTCCAGGTTTTAAAGCGGTGCCATTGCCCCTGCAGGTTAGCACTTCGCTCAAAGTAAGCGCTACTTACAACAAATCTTACAATGTTATCGGCAAAATAACCGGCAGCACAAAGTCCGACGAAGTGGTAATATACAGCGCCCATTGGGATCACCTCGGTATCGGCAAGGCGGATGAAACAGGCGATTCTATTTACAATGGTGCGCTGGATAATGCAAGCGGCACAGCAGGCTTACTGGAACTCGCACGTGCTTTCAAAAGCATGAAAGAAAAACCCGAAAGGAGCATCGTTATTTTAGCCGTGACGGCTGAAGAACAGGGCCTTTGGGGCTCGGCATGGTATGCACAAAACCCGGTATATCCCGCTGCTAAAACAACCTGCGATATAAATATGGATGGACTCGGAAACAGTACCGCCACAAAAGACATTACGATTGTAGGCGAAGGCCAATCCAACCTGGAAGATGTATTAAAAGAAGAGGCAGAAAGGGTAGGGCGCTGGACCAGTTTTGAAACCCATCCCGAGGCGGGTTCTTATTACCGGAGCGATCATTTCAATTTTGCAAAAGTTGGTATACCGGCCTTATACACCGAGACGGGTGTGGACGTAAATGGCAAGGGTATAAAGTTTGGTGAACAGCGGGGGGATGAGTACCGCAAGCTGCATTATCACCGTCCTTCAGATGAGTATGACCCCGCCACCTGGACCATGAAAGGCGCCATTGCCGACCTCAAGTTATTGTTCATGGTAGGTAAGCGTGTAGCCGCTGCCGAAAACTTTCCTCAATGGAAAGAGAAAAGCGAATTTGGTGGAATAAAAAGAAAGTAAAGGATGTTGTAACCAGCAGTTGTATTTCAATTAAGCATTGTTGTGTCACTCACTTGTGCGGCATAC
>JBDSAP010000318.1:0-35899 GCA_039922055.1 Ferruginibacter sp. | reverse complement strand
ATTGCCGGTGATGAAATGGAAGGTCGTGAAACAGGGACAGAAGGGCAGCGCAAGGCCGCCACTTATATCGAAGCTCAATTCAAAGCCCTTGGATTAAAATCGGCTGAATCTCTCAACGGTTACCAGCAACAATTCCCACTATATCAGGATAGTTTGATAAGCAGTGAATTAAAAGTAAGCGATGTGTTGCTTGAATATGGCAAAGATTATATAACACCTGCATCAAGCAATGAAACAGGCACGTTCAAAGGAAAAAAGATCGTATTTGTTGGCTACGGTATTGATGATAGCAGCTATAATGACTACGCCGGCATTGATGTTAAAGACAAGATCGTTGTTTTCTTTACCGGTGAGCCACGTAAAGATGGAGAATATATCACTACAGGAACTAAGCGAGCCGGTAAATGGACCTATCCCGGAACCTCTGAAAAATTAGCGGTAGCTAAATTGCATGGCGCTATTGGCGCGCTCGTTATTGGTACTACGATGGAGACCTTTTCACCAAAAACTACGGAGAACAGTAGGAAAACGAACATTATATTTAAAAGCATAGCATCTGAAGAAAAGCCCCTTGACTACGCACTGCTTTCACATGCGTTTGCAAAGAGGCTCATCGGTAACCAGTTTGATTCACTATTAAAAAAGATCGTGACCGGAGAACAGGTAACAGTGAATAATTTCCCGGTAAAAGATTCCAAGATATCTTTTGATTACAAAGAATATCGTACCACAACCAATGCCAGCAATGTGATTGGCGTGTTGGAAGGATCTGATAAAAAGGATGAGTTTGTTTTTCTAACTGCTCATTACGACCACTTAGGAAAACACGACGGAAAAATTTTTTACGGCGCTGATGATGATGGCAGTGGAACAGTGGCGGTAATTGAAATGGCTGAAGCTTTTGCCCGTGCCAAGGCCGAGGGTAAAGGACCGAGAAGAAGCATAGTTTTTATGACCGTGAGTGGCGAAGAGAAGGGATTATGGGGCAGTGAATTTTATAGCGATCACCCCGTTTTCCCATTGGATAAAACCACGGTTGATCTGAATACGGATATGGTGGGCAGGATAGACACCGAACGCAAAACCGGCGATTCCCTCAACTATGTATATGTGATTGGGCATGATAAACTTAGTAGTGAACTGGCGCTGATCAACGAGGGTGCAAATCAAAAATATACTAACCTTGTATTTGATTACAAATTTGATGATCCAAAAGATCCGAACAGGATATACTATCGGAGCGATCATTACAACTTTGCCCGCAAAGGCGTGCCCATATTATTTTTTTATGATGGGATGTTACTCTCTGATTATCACAAGTCAACTGACACTGTAGATAAAATTTACTGGGATCTGTACCAGAAAAGAGTGCAGATGATCTTTCACACCGCCTGGGAAATGGCCAACATGGATAATATGCTGAAAAGAGATCTTCCTTAGTGTGCTGAATCGCACAGCCGGGGCTACGACATGTATAACCGGGAGTACAGTTGTTCGTGCTGCATACACCTGATATCAAAACCGGCGCAACACAATCCAATCATTTCCGGATCTGGGGCCATTGTATCATTCACCAATTGCTGAATTGATGATTGCAAAGAAAACAATATCTCCTGGCCATCCTGCTGGCCCAGTGGCACCAGCTTTACACAATTGGTAACCATACCTGCTGCCGCGTTATAATAAAAACCAGTTAACGCATCTTGTTTCGGGATATTTAATGCATGAGCATATAAACCAAAAACGATGCAATAATGTCCTGCTGCATCTTTTGTGTCAACATTCTGCCTGTATAATTCTGCGATTTTATTATTGCAAAGAGGCTGGTAGATCTTCATAAGCCGCACCCCTAACCTCTGGCTGGCCATTCTCATTTCCGCTGGCAATTTCACAGCAGAACATTCTGCATCATATTTCATTATGCTTGAAAAGTCACTTGCCTTAGCCGCATCGTAAGCCAATGAAACAAATGCCGCATCGGTAAATTTTAAATTTCTGCTAAGCATTTCAGTTATAAATTCTAAGGCTGTTAACTTGTTGCAAACTACTCCCTGTTGCACGTAAGTTTCCAGGCCGGCTGAATGAGCGTAGCCGCCGATGGGCAAAGCAGGATCTGATAATTGCAGTAAACTTAAGAGAGAAGCATTCATCCAGGAGGGTTAGTTAGTTTCATGATCCGTGAAAATAGTGTACCTGAATTCGAAGCGCCATGCGGGGTAACGGATGTTCTGAGTGGAGCAATTAATTTTCTTTTACCGGTTAATACTTCAAAGCCGGAAGCAAGTAATAATTTATAGAGTGGCTGTTCAAAGGCTATCAATAATTCATCGTCCTGGTAAAATAATGGGATATGTTTATTACCGATCTCATAACAAACCGAGGCCATTTCAAACATCGTTTTAGGGCGGATAATAAGTGCATCACATTCCTTTATCTCCACCACGATGATGCTGAAGTCATCCTCGTAAATAATATCGCCTTCCCTCAGCATCGGGTTCCCATTCATAAACTTCATACTTACATCAACACCCTCAACCGTTGTTTTATGTAGGATCCGTTTATTGGTCTCATACCATTCCAATAAGAGATAATCTAACCGCCGGTTACTTATCGCAAAGAAATTTATGTTCCCTATTTTCTCCTTAACCAGCATATTTTCATTATCAGTTTATTTCATTAGCAGTTACACCCGGATCAAATATTTTGTTTGATCAAAATAAAAAATATCGCTGCGCCAAGGGTAAAGTTGCCAGCGGCTCGCAGGTAATATGTACCCCATCCACTTTTACTTCATAGTTTTCAGGATTTACGTCTATTTGCGGTGTGCCGTTATTGTGAACCATGTCTTTTTTTGAAATATTGCGACAATCTTTTACGGGCAGCACCATTTTTTGCAGGTGATAGTTTTGAACAACATTTTTTTCCAGCGAAAGTTTGGAAACAAATGTGGCACAGGTTCCAAACAATGCTTTTCCATAAGCTCCAAACATGTGGCGGTACATAACCGGTTGAGGTGTTGGAATGGATGCATTGGGATCACCCATCCGGGATCCGATGATCATACCACCCTTTATGATCATTTCCGGTTTAGCTCCAAACAATGCAGGCTTCCATAAAACAATATCAGCCAGTTTGCCACTTTCCAACGAGCCTACATAAGAAGAAATTCCATGAGAAATAGCAGGGTTAATGGTGTACTTGGAAATATATCTCTTAACCCTGTAATTGTCATTGGCTGTTCCTTCATCTTCGGCTAAGGCTCCACGTTGCACTTTCATTTTATGCGCCGTTTGCCAGGTACGGGTAATTACTTCAGCCACCCGGCCCATCGCCTGCGAATCGCTGCTCATCATACTGAACACCCCCATATCCTGCAAAATATCCTCGGCTGCAATCGTTTCAGGACGTATACGGCTGTCCGCAAACGCCACATCTTCAGCAACTGATTTATCCAGGTGGTGACAAACCATCAGCATATCAAGATGCTCATCAATAGTATTTATGGTAAAAGGCCTGGTTGGGTTGGTTGAAGACGGTAATATATTGGGATACATAGCGGCTTTAATGATATCCGGGGCATGTCCACCCCCGGCGCCTTCTGTATGAAAAGTATGTATTACTCGTCCGTTGATGGCTGCGATGGTATCTTCTAAAAAGCCGGCTTCGTTCAATGTGTCGGTATGTATGGCAACCTGCACATCGTGTTTATCTGCTACCTGAAGCGAAGCGTCAATTACAGCCGGCGTAGATCCCCAGTCTTCGTGGATCTTCAAACCCAGTGCACCTGCTTCAATCTGTTCTTCCAGCGGCGCAATGCTTGCACAATTTCCTTTGCCGAAAAAACCGAGATTCATAGGGAATCCATCCGCGGCTTCAAGCATCTTTCGGATGTTCCATGCGCCTGGAGTAACTGTAGTTGCATTGGTGCCATCCGCAGGGCCTGTGCCTCCGCCGATCATGGTGGTAATGCCGCTGAATAATGCGTGATCTATTTGTTGCGGGCAAATAAAATGTATGTGTGTATCTACACCGCCGGCAGTTGCTATCAGTCCTGCGCCACCATGCACTTCGGTGGATGCTCCAATGATCATGTCCGGTGAGATGCCTTCCATCGTATCGGGATTACCAGCTTTACCAATACCCACTATTTTTCCATCTTTGATACCAATGTCTGCTTTTACAATTCCCCAGTGGTCAATGATCATTACACTTGTTATTACCAGGTCAAGCACACCTTCAGAACGGATCGCCGTTGCGGATTGCGCCATTCCATCCCGAATCGTTTTGCCTCCGCCGAACTTTGCTTCATCGCCGTAAACAGTAAAGTCTTTTTCGATTTCGATAAATAACTCCGTATCGCCAAGCCTCACCTTATCGCCAGTTGTAGGGCCATACATACTGGCGTATTTAGCGCTGCTGATTTTTAAACTCATACTTGTTTATTTTTAAAATGTAGTGCGTTTGCTTTTTGAATTGCGCTTGCTTTATTGGCTGCTATTGAAGTACCGCCATTCGCAAGATTATTAAAGCCTGTCAATATTTTTTTTCCTCCAAAAGATACAAGCTCTACCTCTTTTTCTTCTCCCGGCTCAAAACGAACGGCGGTGCCGGCAGCAATATCCAGGCGCATACCAAAAGCAATTGTCCTGTCAAATTCCATTTGTTTATTTACTTCGAAAAAGTGATAATGTGAGCCGACTTGTATGGGCCGGTCGCCAGTATTTACCACAATAACTTTTGCAGTAAGACGGCCGGCGTTGCAGGTAATATCACCTTTTGCTAAAATATATTCTCCGGGTATCATGAATGTTTTTTGTTTTGTGTTTTTTATTTTGGGTTGTGTGTAATGGTTGTGATCTAATTGTTTTGTTGGATAGTCGATGTAGGCAAATAAAATTTGTAATAATTATACTCCGCAAGGGATAAATTAGTGGTATTGAAAAACAGAAAAATAAGGTAATAAGGTTAAGAGTATATTTTCAGCATAATTTCTACTAAGGTAATAAGGTTGCGTAAAAATCTTTATGGATTATGCGAATTAACCTTAGTAGAAATAGAAATTTATCAGAGAAAAAACCTTATTACCTTATTATAAAATCGACTTCACTTTTTTACCCTTGCAAGTTAGTTGACTTACCCATTTTTTGGAGTCAAAACATGTCAGGACGATACAAGTTCAGGGGATTGGTTTGCGCCCGCCCAATTTTTGCAAAGTTTTGTGGTACGTTCACTCTCCTTTTTCAGTGTATGGAAAGTTCAAGTTTTCTATTTAGACCTTGTTCAATAAGCCTATACAAAGTGGATAGTTGAATGTCGGCCTTACCGTTTTCAATTCGTGAAATATAACTTTTTTTGGTTCCCGTTTTTTCTGCCATCTCGGCCTGTGTTAAATTTGCTTTTTCTCTTTCCCCCCTCAACAGTTCTCCTAAAATAAAACTTTGAGCTTTCATTTCAAATTCAGAACGCGAAGACGTTCCATGAACACCATATTTTTTATCCAGGTGGCTATCCCAGGAAACCACTTTATCTTTTGATTTTTTTGCTATTTCCTTTTTCATTTTCTTCATTTAATTTTTTATCAATAAAATATTGCTTTTTAAGCTTCGTTGCCAATTCAATCTCAGATTTTGGTGTCTTCTGTGTCTTTTTTTGGAAAGCGTTTATTAGAATTACCAAATTTCCCTCGTCAAAGAAGCAGAATATTCTGTAAATATTACCCGCGTATTCAATTCTAATTTCAAAAAGCCCATCCGTGTTTTCAAGATGTTTAAAATATTTTCCTGGAATAATATTTACTGTCTTTATTAATTCAAATACCCAATCAATTTTCTCTTGCAAGTCTTTATCAAGTTTATTGTAGAACTCTATAAAGTACTTTCCATAAGTTGATAGTTTTCTATTCACAAAACCAAAGTTAACGAATTAGTGAACACGCTTGGAGTGTTTTGAATTTTTTAAAAACCTGAGGATTTAAGAATATGGTATGGGTGGCGTACAAATTAAGCTTAGGCCCAACATACATCTAACCTTAAACCCAAAACCTTAAACCTAAAACCATCTACCGTATCGGCTCATGCACTGTCACCAGTTTTGTACCGTCCGGAAAAGTTGCTTCAATTTGAATTTCGTGGATCATTTCAGGTATGCCTTCCATCACATCATCTCTTGTTAAAATAGTAGCGCCATACTGCATCAATTCTGCGACAGATTTTCCATCACGTGCTGCTTCCTGCAAATGACTGCTGATAAGGGCGATTGCTTCGGGATAGTTGAGTTTTAGTCCCCTGGCCTTTCTTTTTTCGGCCAGTTCGCCAGCTAAAAAAAGTAAGAGCTTTTCGGATTCTCTCGGGGTTAGGTGCATGGCGTCTTAAATAATTATGGGTTATTAAAAAGGCATGCAATCTTTCATGGCAAGGATAAAGATAAATGAAAATTTTTTACACCTGATTTTTAATGCCACTACAATAAACTTTGGATTTAAACGATTTATAAGCCGAAACCTCAATCACGGTACTGCATCTTAAAACCACAAGAAAACCTATATAATAATTCTCTGAAAAATTTCACCCAATTAAATTCTTATAGTTAGAACCATCATCTATTCTAACGCTTACGTTAATTGTTAGGCACGACAGATGATAGAGGGCCCCGCTTTTTTGACGGGGCCTCTTGATTATTATAACGATCTGAAAAAGCAGGTAACGCGGAAACCCTTATTGTAAGTAAATAAATCCCCCAACAAATTGGCATATCAATCCTATAAATAACCCGGTATAAATTTCCTTGGGTCGATGATCGCTTACAATCATTCTTGAGGTACATACTATACCGGCCAGCAAAAGCACAAGCGATAATGGCCAGGTCATCAGCATGGTATTCTGTTGCATTATTACCAGGAACAAGCCAACCAGCCCACCCATCCCGATGGCATGCATGCTTACTTTAAAATAGATGTTGGCGATGAGCGCTGCCGCGGATGAAATAAAAGCGCCGAACATAAAAGCGACGAGTATGCGGGGAATATAGATCTGCTCTCTAAGTACCCATTGCGTCCAGAAATAAAATGTCATGGAGGCTATGTATGGGATAATGCGATCTTTTTGTGTGCGTAAAAAAATAGAGTCGATAAACTTGACACCTTTTAATAACAGCACAGTAACAGCGGGAAATAAAACGGCATTAAAAATTATCAATATCAATAACCTCCGTTTGCCCTGCACACTAAAGCCGGAAAAATAATCGGGGTGGACAAACGCTAAGAACCAGGTGGCATACATCGGTATAAAAAGCGGATGAAATACATACGAAAATACATGAGCTAAACTACGAACGGCTACAGGTTGTGGAATAATGGCCCGGGGCGCCTTGGTATGTATGGACGATTCGGAAGGGAACATTAAATGTATTTAATAAGCTTTAGATTTTACCCGCTGCCCAAAGCTTTCATTGTACAAGAGGGCGATGCAAGGATGATGCAATAAAAAAAAATGCCTGGATCAACTGCTTTTCAATTCACAACATTGGCTTGTGAGATCTATAATTCTTTCCTTAATCTTGCAACGGGCACATTTAGTTGCTCCCTGTATTTGGCGACCGTTCTGCGTGCAATATTATAGCCTTTCTCCTGCAATAATTCTGTAAGGCGTTCATCGCTCAATGGATGTTTTTTGCTTTCAGCCTCTATCAGGTCGCTTAATATTTTTTTCACTTCACGGGTACTTACTTCCTCGCCGCTATCCGTTTGCAGGCTTTCGCTGAAGAAGAACTTAAGCCGGTAAGTACCAAACTCCGTTTGAACAAATTTGCTGTTCGCCACACGACTAACGGTACTGATATCGAGATTGGTTTTCTCTGCGATATCTTTCAGGATCATCGGCCGCATTTCGGTTTCATCACCTGTAAGAAAAAACTCATACTGGTAATTCATGATCGCTTCCATGGTGCTTAGCAAAGTATGCTGCCGCTGCTTGATAGCATCAATGAACCACTTGGCAGAATCAATTTTTTGCTTGATAAACAAGACTGCTTCTTTTTGCCTTTTATCTTTCTTGGTGCCGCGGTCATAATCTTTCAACATATCACGGTAACCTTCGCTGATCCTTAAATCCGGGGCATTCCTGCTATTGAGCGTTAATTCGAGTTTGCCGTTATTATTGATGATAAAAAAATCGGGAATTACATAGCCCTCGCCTTTACCGGTTTCTCCAATATTGCCGCCGGGCTTAGGGTTTAGCTTGATGATGAGGTTGATAATTTCTCTTAACTGGTCGTCGGTGATACTTAATCCCCGCTGTATTTTTTCGTAGTGCTTTTTGGTAAATTCCTCGAAATATTTATCCAAAACTTTAATGGCCATTTCAACCTGCGAGCCTTCATTGCTCCTTCTTTCCAGTTGTATCAACAGGCATTCCTGCAAATTGCGGGCACATACTCCGGGAGGATCAAACTGCTGAATTTGTAACACCAACTCCGCAATTTCCTCTTCCGTTGTTTGTATATTTTGGCGGAAGGCGAGATCATCAACAATGGCGCTTATGTCTCTGCGCAAATATCCGTCATCATCCAGGTTGCCAATAATTTGTTCCGCCACCTGCTGCTTGTGCTCATCAAGATTTAACTGTCCTACCTGCTCCAGCATTATCTCATTGAACCCCGTCTCTACCTTATGAGGAATTACTTTATTATCATCCTGTTCAGGATAATTTTCATCCCTCATTTTATAATCCGCTATATCATCATCGCCATCATGCACATAATCGCTGATATCAATATTTTCATATTCGTCCTTGCTGCCATCAAGATCAAACTCATCGTCCTTGGTTTCAAATTCTTCTGTGGTATCATTCTCAAATTCATCCGTCTCTTCTTCTTCACCTGTTTCGAGTGCAGGGTTTTCTTCCAATTCTTCTTTAATTCTTTCTTCGAGCTGTGCAGTAGGCACCTGCAACAATTTCATCAACTGAATTTGCTGCGGTGATAATTTTTGTAATTGTCGCTGGTATAGACCTTGACTTAACGCCATAACTTCTTAATCAAATTTTATTAAAGGGTCGCTGATATGATAATATTTTCAAACCTGTTCACTCCATCAACGTTATTCGCTCCGCATTTATTTTTGTCGGCCAATTTTAAAAATAACGGCCAAATGAAACCCTCACTTTATAAAAAGCGTAAATTTACACACATTCAATTACGGAGAGTGAATAAAAAAGGTAAAATTATATTTTTTTGCATGATTTTTGTAGCCGGCGCAGTTTTTTCACAAAAATTACCAGGAAAGCAAGCTCACCTGTTGCTATTGCAAAAATCTTCTTACAAGTTGCCGGACAAAAATTTATTTCTGAGCCAGCCCCTTTTTTCTCCCCAAATAAAAGAATTTATCCCTCCTGATTTTTACGTACGGCAATTACCCTTTTTCTGCAAACAGGAAATCAAACTTGAAAAAGCTACCAGGATACCATTCAGGTTTAGAGTAGGAACTATTGAAGATTGTGATCGTATGGAAGGAAAATTTAAAAGGAACTGATTAGCAGCCTATGCTTTAAAATTTAAGTAAGCGCTATTTTTTCAATGTTGCTCTGCGTAATCAAATTCATTTTAAGGATCGCTCAAAACCAATCCCAAACTTGGTACTCATTTTGAATGCAATTAGCAAAAACATCCTTATTTTTAAAACCTCGTATTGCATTTTTAATTTCTCCGCTGCCCGCTTACTTATATTGTACACACTTAAATGTTTTTTGATGAAATGTTCATTAACGTTCTGTATTTGCATACTTCTTTTTTCAGCCATTCATGCTCAAAAGTCTACCACCCTTTTTAACAGTAAAGATCTCCAGGGCTGGACAGTACACGGTACTGAAAAATGGTATGTAGCAAACGGCGAGCTTATTTGTGAAAGCGGCCCTGACAAACAGTATGGCTATCTCTCCACCAATAAAGCATATAAAAATTTTGAGTTGACTCTACAGTTCAAGCAGGAGGCAAATGGTAACAGTGGGGTTTTCATTCGCTCCTCTATAGAAGGCACAAAAATAAATGGCTGGCAGGTAGAGGTAGCGCCGGCCGGTATGCATACAGGCGGAATATACGAATCGTATGGACGGGGCTGGCTGATACAACCAAAGCCTGAAGATGAAAAATGGCTAAAAACAGGTGAATGGAATACTATGAAAATATTAGTAAAAGGCGATACTGTAACCTCCATATTAAACGGCCATCGTATTGTACAATTTGCAGATGAAAAGATCGGCAAGGGCGAGGGTTTTATTGCTTTGCAGATCCACGACGGAGGCGGAATAAAAGTAAGATGGAAAAACATCGAAATAAAGGAACTTGACTAAACACTGCGTACTACATTCCTAAACAATAACTGTATTTATCATTATGACAAACTTTGCCGGATCATCCCGAAGAAATTTTATTAAAAAATTTGCAACTACATCGGCTGCTATTGCCGTGGGAGCTAATGTATTTGCAGCAGAAGAAAAAGCCAGGTACTACGAATCACTGAAACGTAGGCCGGGAAGTTTTAACGACAACATTAATATAGCATTAATAGGTGCCGGCGGAATGGGTACACAGGATACACTTACGGCGTTGAAAGTACCGGGCGTTAAACTAGTAGCTGTTTGCGATCTCTATGATGGCCGGTTGAAAGAAGCGAAAGACCGCTGGGGTGCAGACCTGTTTTTGACCCGTCATTACAAAGAAATACTGAACCGTAAAGATGTTGATGCTGTAATTGTTGGAACACCCGATCATTGGCATCAGCAAATTTCCATTGATGCCATGCAAGCGGGCAAGCACGTGTATTGCGAAAAGCCTATGGTTCATGCGGTAACAGAAGGCCCTGCTGTAATAAAAGCACAGAAAGAAACAGGGAAAGTATTCCAGGTGGGCAGCCAGGGGGTTTCATCACTGGGTAATGAAAAGGCAAAAGAGTTGCTGAAAAGTGGAGCGATAGGCGAGTTGAATTATGCAGAAGGTTTTTGGGCCAGGCATTCGCCTACGGGTGCATGGCAATATCCCATTCCTGCTGATGCCTCCGCACAGAATGTAGATTGGGATACTTATATAAGTAACACAAAAAAACGTCCTTTCGATGCTATGCGTTTCTTTCGGTGGAGAAATTACCAGGACTATGGTACAGGCATGGCAGGTGATCTTTTTGTTCATCTTTTCTCGAGCCTTCATTTTATTACCAATTCCCTTGGACCAAATAAAATATATGCCGCAGGAGGTTTGCGTTACTGGAAAGATGGCCGTGAAGTGCCAGATGTATTGTTAGGAACTTTTGATTATCCACAAAGCCAGGCGCATGCACCATTCAATCTTTCGCTGCGATGCAACTTTGTAGATGGTACAAGTGGCACCACTTATTTAAAGCTGGTTGGTAGTGAGGGATCGATGGATATTACCTGGGATTCAGTCACGCTGAAAAGAAATAAAACGATCGCATCTGACGATCCTTTTTATATTGAACAAATGAAAAAGGCCGGTACACCGGTTTCGAGCCGTAAACAGATATTGCCTCCGGAAGAATACACCTTTGCAGCGGAAAAGGATTATTTAGGCGGGCCTTATGATCATTTTGTAAATTTCTTTACCGCTATCCGCAACGGCGGAAAAGTAGTGGAAGATGCTGTGTTCGGTTACCGGGCTGCAGCACCCGCACTTTTGTGTAATGATAGTTATAACCAGGACACAGCAATACATTGGAACCCAGACGCAATGCAGTTAATTAAAAAATAAGTACACAAATTATGAAAGTAATCCACTTAAAAACTGCCGCCATGGTGACGTTTCTTTTCGGAGCAATGTCCTGTGGTAATATTACTGAACCAAAAATGGAAGTAAACAATACCACCACTAAGGAACCTCACGCAGAATGGGTACCAATTTTTGATGGAAAAACATTTGCCGGCTGGCATGGTTTTAATAAGACCGGCGAAATAAAAAATTGGATGATTGAGGACGGCGCCCTGGTTTGTCTTGGTGCTGCCGCAGATGCTCACGGGGGAGACATAGTAACGGATAAGGCTTACGAAAATTTTGAATTGAAATGGGAATGGAAAATTTCTAAAGGAGGAAACAGCGGCGTAATGTATCATGTAATGGAGGGCGAAAAGTACAAAGCTCCTTATGAAACCGGTCCTGAATATCAAATGATAGATGATATTGGCTTTCCCCAAAAGCTGGAAGAATGGCAGAAGACCGGCGCTGATTATGCCATGAACCTGGCCAACTCAAAGAAAAAAGTAAAGCCGGTTGGTGAATGGAATACGAGCAGCATTGTTTTCAACAAGGGGCATGTAGAGCATTGGCTGAATGGTGAAAAAATTGTAGAGTTCCAGGCGTGGGACGATAAGTGGAAAAAAGATAAAGCCGAAGGCAAATGGAAAGACTATCCCGATTATGGTTCGGCTAAAAAAGGGTTGATAGCATTACAGGATCACGGCAATAAAGCCTATTTTAAAAATATTATGATTAAGGTTTTATAGAAAGCCCTAATCTGTTTTTGGTTGCCCCGGTTTTTAGACCGGGGTATTTTTTTGTGAGGCTTTTGCGGAGACTTTTCTAAACGTTATGTGCAGGTTATATTTGACAACGGTGGCTTTTTTTTGCAAGGTTGTAATCCTCTCCCTACCCATAAGTACAGCTTAGTTTAGTTTGATCAATAAACAGAACCGAACCACTCTTAGATAATCAAAGTTTCATGTCCAGCAATCTGGTTCAAGGAGACAAGCCGGGAGCATATATTTGAATCGGAACATAAAAACAACTGAGCGATACTTACATGTAAGCAAACAACAATTTCATAAATATTTCAGTCCTTTTGATGAATTATGGAAGAAAGAGGAAATAGAATGGATTGTTCTAACGACATCCAAAATGTATAACAATAAACAAATTAATTGTCAGATGCCGAAAATTTTGTACCATGGTGTATTATCAGATCAATCATCGAGTTAGTGATCATTGTAACGGACGACACACAATGATTAAGAAAACCAAAAATGAATATTAAACCTTTTTAAAATAGTAATGTCTGAAGCTTTGCATTGAAAAAAAGAGCAATCAACTTTAACCTAGTTTATGAAAAATTTGAAATTATTTTTATTGCTATTAATTCCAATGGCAGGTTGCAATAAAGAAAATGATGATGCACAACCCACCCCAGTTGAATCTTTGTATTTCCCTTCAAATACTGGTAGTACCTGGGAAACGAAAACACTTTCCAGTTTGGGTTGGCACGAAAGTGCCGTTCAACCATTAAAAGATTACCTTATTCAAAAAAACACCAAATCGTTTATGATTCTTGTAAATGGCAGAATTGTAATGGAGGAGTATTTTAACGGCCATACCTTAACTGCTACCTGGCAATGGAATAGTGCTGGTAAAACATTGGTAACAACCACTACAGGTATTGCTCAACAAGAAGGGCTAATAAATATTAATAACAAAGTATCTCAATATTTAGGTGAAGGTTGGACAAGTGAGCCAATAGAAAAAGAAAACTTAATTACATCAAGACATTTGCTTACAATGACTTCAGGAATAAATGATGCAAGTGAACTCGTAATAAAATCGAATTTAACCTACCTGGCAGACGCTGGCACAAGATGGTCTTATCATAATGTTTTTCAAAAATTGATGGACGTTGTTGCAAAAGCGAGTAATCAGGATTTTGAAACGTATTTTAATACTAAACTAAAAAACAAAATAGGAATGGATGGTTTCTGGAATAATGGGCTAATATTCAAAATATATAATAGTAATACACGCAGTATGGCACGTTTTGGGCTATTGGCACTTAACAGGGGAAAATGGAAAAATGAAACAATAATAAACGAACCTTTTTTTCTTGAAAGCATTAGTACTTCTCAAAACATAAATCCATCTTACGGCTATTTATGGTGGCTAAATGGCAAATCAAAATATATGGTGCCGGGAGGGCAAACGGTCTATCCAACTACTTTAGTGTCGAATGCTCCTGCAGATATGTATGCAGCGATGGGTGCGGATGATCAGCGCATTTATGTAATTCCAGGTAAAAACATGATAATTATCAGAATTGGAAACGCATCTGACCCAGCAAATCCAAATTTTGCTCTTTCTGGATTTGACAATGACCTTTGGCAAAAAATAAATGCTGTAATTAATTAAAGTTGATACCGACTACGAGACATATCTCTGGATTGAGCAAAATAATTCTAAAACCCAGGCGGTTTTCCATAATCGTCCCAATAATAACCTAATGAGTCAAATTTTTCAGGACTGATCGTAGGTAACCGTATGCTGCTGTAAAACTTTGCGAACTGCTGTTGCAATTTGCTGAGCCTTTGTATTAACCTGTTCTTCGGTCCAGGAAAGATTGATGAGCGTTGAAATACACCTGCTGATTATTGCATCGCTTGCGGAAAAATCTTTTGTTGCATGATGTACAACTGCGGCCCTTAGATCAGGATGCAATTTGCTCAATGTGACCGCATTTTTCAGGTGATCCCATTGCCGGATATAGTGCCAGTTATTATCAAACCAATAAAAATTGCCTGGCATAATCCCCTGGCTTTTCATTTCCGTTACCACGTCTTTTGCGATCTCTTCTGTTGGTAAGAACCAGCTTAAAAAAGTACAACTATCACCTGTCTCATCAGGTATCCTTCTAAATGTTATTTCAGGTATAGCTGCAAGCGCCGTTTTTAAAACTGAATGATTCTTTTTTTGAATGCTCAGAAATGTATCCAGCTTTTTTATTTGGGCCAACCCTACCGCTGCATGTAATTCGCTGATGCGGTAATTGTAACCGATAAAAGGATGAAGGTCAGCTCCACGATCTGTTCCCTTGTGATCATGCCCGTGATCGCTGATACCATCGCTGTTGGTAAATACATCTTCACGATTTGTGATCACAGCACCACCTTCGGCGCAGGTAATAGTTTTTACAAAATCAAAGCTAAAAGTGCCTGCATCACCGATGGTCCCCAGTTTTTTTCCTTTGTATGATGCGCCAATGCTTTGACACGCATCTTCGAGCAAGATAAGTTGATGCTCTTTGCAAATGCTTACCAAGGCATCCATATCGGCCATACTGCCGCACATGTGTACCGGCATTATGCATTTTGTATTTTTAGTAATTGCGTTGCGAACAGCTTGCGGATTTAGGGTGAGCGTATCATCCACGTCAACCAGCACAGGAATAGCGCCAACGCTTAGCACTGCTTCGAAACTTGCCACAAACGTAAATGACGGAAGGATCACTTCATCGCCATAACCAATGCCTAAGGCGCTCATTGCCGTTGTTAATGCGGCGGTGCCACTGCTTACCAGTTGAGCATATTTGCTACCAAAGGTTTGGCAAATGGCCTCTTCCAGTTCCTTCGTTTTCCAAATTCCTTTACGTGGGCCATCAAAACCATAGCGCATCAGTATGCCTGTTTCCAGCACATCGTTTACTTCTTTTCGTTCTTCGTCGCCAAAAAATTCAAAACCAGGCATAAAATATATTTAATAAATGAGAAATGTAGTGGTATGTCGGCAAAGGTAGATAATAGGTTATAAAAATATTTGGCAATATTGAATTGGATAGGTGCTGTCGAACACACAATGCGATGTTAGCTCTTTAGAAATTTTCACGCAAAGAATAAAAAGGTGCAAAGCCGCAAAGTACATTTCTTCTGCTTTGCGCCTTTTACTTTATTGCTTTGCATCAAGGTATCAGGATTCACCAACATTGATATATGATGGGAGAAACTGTTAAAGAAGGCTCCAATATTTAACAATTTTCGGATTCCGCAGCTAATTACAAACCAAAACAGGCTTAACTTTGTGGCATAAATGAAAAGAACACTCGTCATACTTTTTCTTGTAATGCAATGCTCTTTTTTCCTGGGATTAGATGCAAGTGCTCAGTGCTCACTGTGTACAAAAACAGCCCAGCAACTTGGTGAAAAACCCGCCCAGGGCCTTAATAGCGGCATCCTATATCTGATGGCTATGCCCTTTGTGATAGTTGGGTTTATCGGCTTCCGCTGGTGGAAAAACAATAAGGAAGTAGAAGCAAGTGAGCAGCAATAGGCTACCATCCATATTCTCGTCTTTGCAACGATTCTTTCCTCTTTTAATATTTTCGAATAAAGCGGTATAAATTAAATTCCGCCTGGTTCTCTTCGATATTCTTTTTCAATTCGGCTTTACTAATTCCCATCATTTTTCGTTGCTGAATAAGATAAAATGCTTTTTCTGCCAACAGCCATGAACGCTTTTCGTTTGAAGTAACATGGGAGCGATGTGCGGAAATAGCCTGGTATAATTCTTCTATTCCTTCTTTTTGGGAGGCTGTTGTTTTTATAACAGGAACAGGCAACGTAGTTTTATGGAATGCAGGAGCAAGCATCAGCCGCAAATTTTTTACAAACAGATCTGCATCCGGCCTGTCAGCCTTGTTCACTACGAAAATATCAGCAACTTCCATCAGTCCAGCTTTCATTGTTTGTACTTCGTCTCCGGCTTCGGGCACTACTACTACAACCGTTGTGTCAGCAAGTCCCGCAATTTCTACTTCGCTCTGGCCAACGCCGACCGTTTCAATAATAATATGATCAAAAGGCGCAGCCTTCACAAGGTCACTGATCTCAATGATCTTTGGATGTAGTCCACCCAAGGAGCCCCTGGTAGCAAGTGAACGGATAAACACATCAGGATGTGTATACCAATCGCTCATCCTGATCCTGTCGCCCAGCAAAGCGCCTAAGTTAAATGGAGAGGAGGGATCGACACATATCACAGCAACTCTGTTGCCTTCAGCCACAAGATGTCCAACCAGTGCATCTGTGAGCGTACTTTTACCAGCGCCCGGCGGGCCGGTGATACCAGTAATGGGTGTGTTGGAAAAAGGCAACGATTGAAGCAATTCTTCATATCCCGGCGCTTCGTTTTCTACCAATGAAATACAGCGGGCCAGGGCCTTGATATTCCCTTGCTGAATTTGAAACAGGTAATCTTGCCACATTAAACAAAATTGCTTTTAATAACCCAAATGCCAAAAAATACATTTGTTAGTTTATACCCGGGACGGTTTCAGGGAAGAACAATTTTGTGCGACATCGCTGGTTCGCTTTTTGCGCATAAATCGTTTAAATTTTGATTATTAACTTCGAAAAAAATTAGGATTAAAAATGACCAACTTTATTCCTGTTTTCCCTTTAGGCATTGTGGTGTATCCCGGTGAGGAACTGAACCTTCATATATTTGAGCCCCGGTACAAACAATTGATAACAGATATTAAAGAAAGTAAAAAACCTTTTGGCATACCTGCGGTGATCAACAATAAAGTGAATGAAATGGGTACCCTGGTAGATCTGGTGGAAATATCTAAAGTGTATGATAATGGTGAGATGGATATTAAAACAAAAGGGCTGAAAGTGTTTAGGATGCTGGAACTGGTGAAATCGATCCCTGACAAATTATATAGCGGGGCCATTGTAAATTATCCCGATAATCATACAAAAGGCAACGAAGCGCTGATGAAAAAAATAATGACAGGCATACGCCAGTTGCATATAATTTTAAAAGTGACCAAAGACTTCGGTAAAACGGGAAAAGATCTTACAAGTTATGAGGTAGCACACCATGCAGGGTTGTCATTAACGGAAGAATATGAACTGCTGCAACTGATGCATGAACTGCAACGCCAGGAGTATTTAAAACAACATTTGCAGAAAGTGTTGCCGGTAATGACGCAAATGGAAAGCCTAAAAGAAAAGATCAAGTTGAACGGTCATTTTAAGAATTTAGAGGGGTTTGATTTGTAATTCAGTTCATGGTCATGGGAAAAAGGGCATTATTTCATCGGATTTTATGATCAGGTTCATGGCCCTTGCTCATAGTTCATGCAAGAATGCTGTTATAGTAGTGAAGGCATACAAATATTCTCGAAAGCGGATCACTAACCATGAACTATCAGTAACTCAACACTAAACCATAGACCATAAACGCTAAACTAATAATGATAAAAACCCTTTGCCTTGATTTTGGAAATACACGCCTGAAGGCTGCAATCTTTGAAAATGATTCTTTTAAGGAAGAGATGATTTTAGCAGATGACAGCAATGCGACCATCGAACAGTTGTTGAAGATACACCAGCCGCAGAAATCTATTTTATCATCCGTTATCCTGCATAATTCAGGCATAGAAAATATCTTAGCTGCTGCTACCAGCTTTCATAAACTCTCACATCTTACCCAAATCAATTTTACTACACCTGTTGGCAAGCCGGAAACTATTGGCGCAGACAGGCTGGCGCTGATTGCGGCAGCGGTTCATTATTTCCCCGGAAAAAATACCCTTGTGATTGGGCTTGGCAGTTGCATTACTTACAACTTCGTTAACCAATATCATGAGTTCCTCGGAGGGGGCATATCCCCCGGAATGGAAATGCGTTTTAAATCCATGCACGAGCATACAGCGTTATTGCCATTGGTGCAAAAAGACTGGAATTTTCCCGTGATCGGGTACAATACGAAAACAAATTTACAGAGTGGGGTAATCGCCGGCATGACCTTTGAAATAGCTGGTTTTGTTGACTTTTACGCTGAAAAGTACGGGAACTTTAACGTGGTTTTAACCGGGGGTGATGCAGGCTATTTTGCTCGTCAGTTTAAAAACAAGATATTTGCGGACTTTAATTTCTTATTCAAAGGACTGTATGCACTTAGCGAAACTAACAATATCTAAATTTTTACCCGTACTATTTCTCACTTGTGGCATTCAGCATACGGTTTTCTCACAGGAAAATTCCCCATACTCCCGTTATGGTTTAGGCGATATTGTTCCCGCTACAAATATTGTAAGTCGTGGAATGGGCGGGATTGCAGCCGGATTTTCAGATTATTCCAGCATTAATTTTACAAATCCTGCCAGCTATGGTAACCTTCAAAGTACCATTTTTGATATCGGCCTGGAAGTAGACAGACGCACTTTGAAAAGTACAACACCTGCCGCAAGGTTTTCCGCTACCAATGCTGTTATTACTTACCTGCAATTAGGTTTCCCTATAAAGATGCCAAAGGCAAATAAAAAAGGTGTTTTCTGGGGAATGAATATTGGCTTAAAACCCGTTTCAAGAATAAATTATAAGATCAGCAAACGGGAATACTTAACAGGTGTCGATAGTCTTGGCAGTATATACGAAGGCAGTGGCGGTGTTAACCAGGCTTATTTGGGAACGGCGCTGCGTATCAAGAATTTTAGCCTTGGTGTAAACGGCGGGTACATGTTTGGCAACAAAGATTATAGTACCAACCTATCCTTTTTGAACGATACCGTTCAATATTCCCAATCCAATACCGGTACCAAATCTAACTTTGGCGGCCTATTTCTTAATGGAGGAATTCAGTTTGAAAAAAGGATCAAGGGAAAAGACAAAAAAATAAGTATACTCCGTGTCGGCGCCTATGGCAACCTAAAACAAACATTGTCAGCCAACAAAGATGTTACGGTTGAGACTGTTTTGTTTGACGCTGCCGGCAATAAGTTCAGGGTGGATAGTGTGTATGAGAATGGTACTAAAGGCGATGTTGTGTATCCTGCATCAATTGGTGCTGGTATCAGTTATCAAACTTCTAACTGGCTTTTTGCCGCAGATTATGAAACTACCAAATGGCAGGATTATCGTTTTTTCAACCAGGCCGATCTTGTTCAAAATAGCTGGAAAATAAGGTTAGGGACCGAATACCTGCCACTAAAAGAAAATACTCCTTATAAAAAATATTTCAGTTTTGTACGCTACCGCTTTGGCTTCTATTATGGACCTGATTATATCAACGTAAATAGTAATCTTCCGGAGTATGGATTTTCATTTGGCGCCGGATTTCCTTTAAAGCTTAGAAAGGGTTACTACGAAACCCAGACCTCGCTTTTAAATACTTCAATAGAGATCGGTAGCCGCGGAGATAAGAAATCAAACCTCCGTGAAAGTACACTGCGTATAAGTGTGGGACTTTCATTAAGCGATCTTTGGTTTGGCAGGGCCAAGTATCAATAACCAATTTCATTCACATGACCGTTTCTACTTCTTTAATAAAAAAAATTGCAGCCTTTTCAACAGGCTGTTTTTTTTCGCTGGGATGTGAGAATAGCATAAAGGACATAAAGGCTTTGGATGCTAAAACGGTAGGGATTGAAGTAGCAAAGAATGTAAACATGCGATACTCGGCGGGAGGTGTACAAAAGGCAAATTTGTTGGCGCCGATAATGTACCGGGTACAGGATACCGTTCCTTATGTGGAATTTCCGAAAACGATTCATGTAGATTTTTATGATGATAAAGAGATTGTGGAAAGCAGGCTGGATGCCAAATACGCAAAGTATATAGAAACGCAAAGCAAAATATTGTTAAGAGACAGCGTGCGTTTCATCGGCTTAAAAAATGGTGACACGCTTTATTGTAATGAATTATTTTGGGACAGGGCCAGGCCCGTTTACCAGTTCTACACGGATAAGCCTGTACAGATAAGGACCAAAACACAAATAATTGACGGTGTTGGCTTCGAAACCAGCCAGGATTTCAAAGAAAAATTAATTAAGAATGTAACCAATAGCATTTTCAAAGTATCCGCGTCAGAATTTCCCAATTAAGAAAAATTAATCAAATAACAATTCCCGCTTTTAGATGTTATTGTAACTTCGCCCCTTCAAAAGAAGTCATTTTTCAACCTATTTTTTTGATGACCGTGGTTGCAGTGATGTCGATTATTGAAGGTCAATCTGAATATTAAATATGAGCATAATTGATGTGTATGGTTTGCAAAGCTGCGACAATACAAAGAAGGCGCTAAAAGAATTTAAGGCAAAGAATGTGATGGTTGAATTCCATGATCTTAAGGTATCCGGATTGAAAAAAGATAAGCTGGCATATTGGTGTAAGCAACTCGGCTGGGAAAAAGTATTGAATAAGAAAAGCACCACCTGGAGAAGTTTAGCGCCGGCAGTACAGCAAGCAGTAACAGATGAAAGATCAGCCATTGAATTGATGCTGAAATATACAAGCCTGATTAAAAGGCCTGTAGTGGAAATGAATGAGCGTGTAACCGTTGGTTTAAGTGAAAGTATTTTACCAAACAAAAAATAAAAACAATGAAACGTAACGCAACAGCCGTTTGGAACGGCACAGGTAAAGAAGGTTCCGGCCATCTTACTACCCAAAGCACAGTCCTCAACAAAACACAGTATTCTTTCAACTCGCGTTTTGCGGATGGCGTAGGTACTAATCCTGAAGAACTGGTGGCTGCTGCGCATGCAGGTTGCTTCACCATGAAGCTCACATTTGTATTGAATGCAGCAGGCTTCACGCCAGATGAGATCGTAACCAAATGTGATATTACGCTCGAGGATGGCGCTATCACCAGTTCACATTTATCAGTAAATGCAAAAGTGCCAGGCATCGACCAGGCCACCTTTGATGCAAGTGTAGCAGATGCAAAAGCAAACTGCCCAATCTCTAAATTGTATAATACAAATATTACGGGAGAAGCGGTGTTGGGGTAAGGCCCCCTGTCCCCCGAAGGGGGAACTAAGGACGAGTTAGTAAAATTAAAACGATAGCACTTTTAATTTTACTAACTCTTTTTTATTGATCTATCGGAAAATAAGAAATAATAAAGGCCAGAAAAGCATGTCCAACTAAATCAATCGAACAAAACAAATGCACCCCTGTCCCCTAAAGGGGAACTTAGGACGAGTTAGTAAAATGAAAACGAAAGCGCTTTTAATTTTGCTAACTCTTTTTTATTTATCCATCGGAAAGGAAGAAATAATAAAGACCAGAAAAGTTAGTCCAGACTAATCTTTGAAACCAAAAATACACTAACAATCTAAGTTCCCCTTCAGGGGACAGGGGCTACGACTGTTCAGCTAAATCAATTGAACAAAACAAATACACCCCTGTCCCCTAAAGGGGAACTAAGGATGAGTTAGTAAAATAAAAACGAAAGCGCTTTTAATTTTGTTAACTCTTTTTTATTGATCCATCGGAAAGTAAGAACTAATAAAGGCCAGAAAAGCATGTCCAGACTAATCATTGAAACCAAAAATACACTAACAATCTAAGTTCCCCTTCAGGGGACAGGGGCTACGACTGTCCAGCACATCAATTGAAGAAAACAAATACACCAACAATCTAAGTTCCCCCTTCGGGGGACAGGGGGCTTTTCTTCCTCCCCTTCACCATTAATACAAACGGCACACAAATAAGGAATATCAGTCCGAGGTAGAAAAAAACATCCATGTAGGAAAGTACTGCCGCCTGTTTGGTTACCATGTGATCAAGTGATAGGTAGCTGCTTTTAAGGGCTGCTTCGGTATTCAATCCTTTGTTGATAAAGTTGTGCTGCATTCCCTGTACCGTTTGTTGCACGTTGGGATTATTTACATCCAGTTTACTTACCAGGTCGCTGCGGTGGGCCATATTTTGCCGCGACATAAAAGTAGTGATCATCGCTATTCCGAATGAACCTCCGAGTTGCCGCATCATACCTGTAAATGCGGCGCCCTGGCCGATTTGTTGACCTTTGAGGGTGGAAAGAGAAAGCGTGGTAATTGGAATGAACAACATGCCCATGCCCAAGCCACGAACGATCAGCATCCAGAAGAACGAATCGGAGTTTGTATCCGGGGTAAGTATAAAATAACCCCAGAAGGTAAAGACAGCAAATAGCACCATTCCTCCTGCTACAAGGTATTGCTGTGGCACGCCTTTCGTCAAAAGCTTGCCAATGATGGGCATCATAAAGGCCGTTGTTAACGCGGCAGGTACCATCAACATTCCGGCTTGTTGGGCTGTCCAGCCAAGAATAGATTGTGTATATAATGGAATAATAAATGTAGAACCGTATAAGCCAAACCCCATTATAAAGGAAAGTATAGTTCCCGCCCGCAGGTTACTATTTTTCAAAACTCTAAGCTCTACAATGGGATTTCGAAAACTTGTTTCCCGCCATATAAAAAAGAACAATCCCAGCGCCGCTGCAACTGCCAGGTACAAGATGTTAGAACTGCTGAACCAACCATCATCCTGTCCTTTTTCCAACACGTATTGAAGCGAGCCTACTGTAACCGCCAGCAATCCGATACCCAGCCAGTCAATATCCCTGCCGGTACTTTTCTCGCCGTATTTGGGGCTTCTCACAAATTGCAGTGTAAGTAACGTAGCAATGACCCCGATGGGAATATTGATGTAAAAAATATATGGCCACGATGAATGGTCTACGATGTAGCCTCCAAGCGGTGGCCCTAATGTTGGTCCGATAATAACACCCAGCCCGTAAATAGCTTGCGCCATACCGCGTTTTTCCACCGGGTAACTTTCTGTAATAATGGTTTGAGAGGTTACCAATAAAGCACCGCCACCAACGCCTTGCAAAAACCTGAAGGCCACCAGTTCCCAAATGCCGGAAGCATTACCGCATAAAAACGAGCAAACGGTAAAAAGTATAATGGATGCCGCAAAATAATTCCTGCGTCCAAACTGTTGCGATAACCAGCTTGTCATCGGTACAATGATCACATTACCGATAGCGTAGGCGGTAATTACCCAGCCCACTTCCGTTAAAGTAGCGCCGAGGTTGCCACGCATATCATTGATTGCCACATTCACAATGGTCGTATCCACAATTTCGAGCAATGCGCAAAAGATCGCCGTGATCGTGATGATCACCCTTCTTGAACCATACTCCACTAAAGATTCCATCTGTTGCATGCCTGTTCTTTATGTTGCTATTTTAATAATTGTATCTATAATCTTTGACCGGGCTAATATCCCTGGTTGAGCATCGTTGCGTCGCAGTACGTTCATCGGCAGTGCTACTATTTAGCTTCAGCTTGCTGGTTCATGTCGTGTACTTTTGAGGCAGTCACTTTTATTATTGAAAAGGTGATATGCGTCGAATACTTTTGCTGCCCATTGGTATGCCGTACAAGAGGGCGATGCAAGAATGCTGCAATAAAAAGCCACCGCCCGGACCAATGTTTTTTAATTCAAATGCACATCTATCGCCACATTCATTCCTGGTCTTAACTGCTTCACCAACGAATCGCCGGGTGTGTTAAATTCTATTTTCACTGGTAAACGTTGCACCACTTTTACAAAGTTGCCACTTGCATTATCGGGCGGCAGCAATGCAAAACGAGAGCCGGTAGCGGGAGAAAATGAAGAGAGCGTAGCCTCAAAAGGATGACCAGGAAAAGCATCTGCATGTACCGTTACTTTTTGCCCGATCCTCATTTTTTCGAACTGTGTTTCCTTGAAATTGGCAACCACCCACACGGCCTTATCCAGCACCACGCTAAACAGCGATTGACCTGCCTGCAAAAATTGTCCTTCATGCACATTTACCTTTGACACCAATCCTGCGGCGGGCGCCACCACCACCGTATACGAAAGATTCAGCTTTGCATTGTCAACTTCTACCTGGCGTTGTTTTACTACAGCCGCCGCCACACCGATCTGCGAAGAAGTGGCGCTGCTTTGCGAACTAACCGCATTGGTTTGCTGAGCTACCTGGTTCTTTTGCTGCACTAATATCTGCAACTGGCGCTCCGCAGTTTGTTTGCCAGCGAGTGCCTGCTCATATTGCTGTTGAGTAACTGAATGATCTTTTATAAGGTTGGCATAACGATCATAATCCTGCGTAGCACGCCATACATTTACTTTAGCTGCTTCTATCTGCGCCTCTGCTGTGGATATGCCTGCCTGTGCACTGGTGATATTAGCCCGGGAAGCGCTGGTAGTGGCACGTGCCGCCGCTAAATTACTTTCAGCGGTTGCGAGTGCGGCTTCTGCCTCTTTCACTTTCAATGCAAGGTCCCTGTCATCCAGTATCAGCAGGGTATCGCCTTCTTTTACGAGCTGGTTATCTGCCACCCTTACTTGCTTCACATATCCGGGTACACGGGGAATTACCGGGCTTATATTTGCTTCCACCTGGGCATCATCCGTTTCTTCGTGGTGTTTGCCGTGTATATATTTAGTAGTGCCAAACCAACCGCCGCCAGCTATCAGCAATACCAATACTATTATAAAAACCTTACTGCTTTTTTTCGGTGGCGCTTCTGTTATCTCCGGTGTGGGTTGAACCGGAGCCTCGTTTGTTGTTTGTTCCATAAAAATGATTGTATGTTTTGGAATATGATTGTTTAGTTATTTAAAATTCCTGCTGTTTGCAGCAGCTTGTTGTAGGCTACCACAGCGTCTGCCGCTGCATTGGTAACATTTAGCCTGGTCTGTAATTGTGCTACATCAGCATCCAATAGATCGGTGGTAGTTGCCAGGGCGTTTTCGTATTTATTCTTAGTGATACGGTAGTTTTCGGCTGCCTGGTCAACAGCTTTTTGGTAAACCTGTATCTTCTTTTGGCTCAATAAATAATCCTGGTAAGCCCTGTTCACCTGAAGGCGAATATTATCATTCAGCATATCCTGGTTAGCTGTCAATTGCTGCGACCTTGCTTCGGCCTGTGCAATCTTTGACTTATTTTTCCACAGGGCCGATACATTATACTTGACACCCACACCAACATTTACAGCATTGGTAAGTGTAAAGAATCCCGGGATATCAGCAGCGATATATCCTGCTGTGAGTGCAAGATTTGGATAGTAATCAGCCTTCGTTGATTTGATACCAAGATCAGCAGCTTTTTTCCGAAGAGATAAGGCGCCTATATCTTTTCGCTGAAGCAAGGCCAGTTGCTCATAGTCATCTAATGTTTTTACCTGGCTCACCTGTTGAAGGCTTGAAGAGTCAGGTACCAAAGTGGTTTGCTCCGGCAGACCCAGCATCAACGCCATATTCACGCTTGATAGCTTCCAGTTATTCTGTGCGTCCAACAGAGAAAGCTCAATGTTAGAAGATTGGAGTTCTGCTTTCAACAGATCGTTCCTTGCCAGCAAGCCATTCTTTTCAAGGTTAGAAAAATCTTTTACCCGCTGATTGGCTTGCTCCAGGTTTTCCTGCACAAGGGCAACGGCTGCTTTTGATTTATATAAATTGCTAAATGCCTGTATGGTGTTTAATATCACTTCTTCCCTGTTTTCTTCGGCGTCCAGCTTCGCAGCCTGCTCCAAATATTTTGCACTTTCAATTGCATAGTTCAGTTTGCCACCGGTGAATATTGGCAACGAAACAGTTGCTGTCCCATACATTGCCTGCGATACTTTTGGACCTCCGCCATTTCCATTCCCCGCAGAATCTGTTTTTAAATGAACATTTGGTTTTATAGGCAGGTAGAGATAAGACCCGCCTACGCTGAAGTCAGGCAACTTCTTTTCGTTTGCCTCTTTAACTGCTGCGGTTGCTTCATCTATTACTGCCTTATTATTCTTAAGTTGATGACTGTTTGTGAGGCTTAAATTGATTGCTTCGGGTAAGGTAATGGTCCTTGTTTCCTGAGCCATTGCATGCTGCAAGCTTAGTAGCAGCAATATTGCTATTGATTTTGTCTTATGCTTCATTGGTTAAAATTGCTTTGAATAATGTCTTGATATGTATGCTGAGTCTCCGCTTAAAAGTTTCGTTGAATGTTTCATCCGGAAGATCTACCTGTTTGTTGAATTCGCGGTAATAGTCTTTGCTCATGATGGTATTATTTACAGTACCAATCATCGTAGTGAGCATCAGTATCACATCTACCTTCTTTTTAAAAACACCTTTTTTCTGGCCGTCTTTTATCAGTTCGCCTACTACTTCCGCGTTGCTTATTTTAAGCCTGGTAATGGCTTTAATGATTGCGGGATTTTTGTTGGTAAGCTGCACGCCTGCCATTACTTTATGGAACAAGGGCTTCTCCAATACACGCTCAATATGTTCATCTATCAACATATTTACCTTTTCAATGGGCCGAAGCGTTTCATTTTTTATCAGGCTTTCTACTCTTGTTTTTAGGTTGCCGATCCTCAACTCAAATATTGCTTCCAGCAATTTTTCTTTGGAACCAAAATAGTAGGAGATCATTGCAATATTGATATTAGCTTCATCAGCAATATCCCTCACGGAAGTACCATTAAAACCTTCATCTGCAAAAAGCCTTTCAGCAGTCTCTATTATCTGTATTTGCTTTTCGTTAAACTCCATTAATTTTTGTTTGAAGCCGCAAAGTTAAACAAACGTTTAATTAAAATCAAACAAACGTTTAATTATTTTTTGGCACGCTGTCCCGTGAAGGGGAGTTAAGGTATTGGTAAGCCGGATTGCAAGCATACTACACGAAAAAGGAAAGCACTTTCGAGATAGTAGTAGAGATTGGTTTAAAAATGAAAAGGATTTTGGGGTAGTCGATTATGATGTCACAATGAAAAGGAAGACATTACGAAGTTGAGGAAGACAAAGGGATATTGACGTATTAGCAATTGATCATACGAACAAAAGCATATATTCTATCGAATGCAAAAACATGATAGTTAGTGAGGATGGCAATTACGGAATTCTATGGAGATGAATATTTATCGGTTAGGTTGAAAGGTACTGAAGTAATTTTTATCAAACACGGTAACGGTTTAGATTTTATTTCTACCCGTTTCTTCAGGATATAGATCTTTAAGTGTGTCGCTTTGCCAGTATTGCTTTGTATCAATGTCCATTACGGTTAACTTTCCCGTGAAAGCAGCACCGGTATCCATGTTCCAAACATTGCAGCCCTGCATTGGAATGTCTACATCATAATAAAGAGTAGGGGTATGACCGATATAAATCTCGCTAAAAAGTTTTAAGCGCTTGGGAAATAATAGTGAATCTTTTTTGATCCTTTTGTCCATGGTGAGTGCCATTTCCCAAAGCGTTCTGTCCCAGCTAAAATTGGAAAGGTGAAACTCTTTTTGAGGCCCGTGCATCGAAGTAAAGCCTGCATGAATAAATAGCCGGTTCTGTTCATCGATTGAATAGTAAGGCATGCGTTCAAAAAAGTTCAAGTGCTCCAATCTTGTTGTGGCGCCGGCCTGGGCATAACTGTCCATTGTTGCCTTTCCACCATGTTGCAACCAGGCAGTATCAGGCACGCCGGTTCGTAACCATTCTTCGCACCAGAGGTCGTGATTGCCTTTTATAAATATGCATTCATTTGTATTTTGTAACCTTAGTATATAATTTATAACGGCCGCTGACTGGCTCCAGCCATCTACATAGTCGCCAAGAAATATGAGTTTATCCGCAGTAGTAATATTTGCTTTTTGAAATACCTGGTGTAATGCCTTCAGTCCACCATGAATGTCTCCAATTACCAAAGTTCGTTTCATATTGTTATGTATTGCGTGGGCACTGTATCCACCAGCCATACATTGTTTTCTGATAGATAAAACACAAATCCGTCATTCTGCATTGCTTTGGCATTGATGTGCAGAATTACCGGTTTACCATGTCTTGCACCAACTGCTTTGGCTGTTTCAACTTCCAGGCTTAAATGTACTTGCTGTCGTTGCTGTTTGATTAATCCTTCTTTTAAAATGCTTTCTACAAACCTGTCAGCGGTCCCATGATATAAGAGGTCTGGAGGAATGGTGGGCTTCAAATTTAAGTTCACCTCAATACTGTGGCCCTGGTTTGCCCGGACCAGGGTTTTGTCTTCGTTAAAGCTAAAACGGTTTTTATCGTTTGTTTCTACCACGGTAATAATTGTTGCCATGTCAACTTTAGTACCGTATGCATTTATTTTTTGAATCAACTCCTCCACATTGGCCCAGCCATTTTCATCTAACTGTAAACTATTGACTCTGGTTGATGCCGGAGTACAAGGCTCATTAGTTTGCTGATATGGTTTAATTGTTTTTCCATTTTCATTTTTTTAATTGATCTCTTACTTCCATTAAGGCAAAACCAAGGAGATTTAATCCTTTCCATTTTGTTGGATCGGTTTCCTGCATCTTTGTTCCGATTCCCCAAATTTTATCAAAGGGGCTTGCTTCCGTGATGATTAGTTTTCCAGTGTTCACCAGAAATGTTTTTAAAGCTTCGTTTTGCGAAAACTTATGCAGGTTACCGGCTACAACTAAATTAAATGCTGTCATGTCCCATATCCCCGCATCAAACCTTTTTACTGCCCTTCCGAACTTCTTGGCTTTTGCAGGACTATCTGTTGCTATAATATTTTTATGCTGCTCTTCATCTTCAAACAGCAATGCTTTCTTTGCCATCATCCAATGCTCTGCTGTTGGAAAGGTTATCCCTTCAACTGTAAAGGACGAGGGCCACCATTGGCTGAAACAGGACTTATCAGTAACGCCCACTATTTTTTGTGTATGACCCCAAAAAAATAAATAGTCAGGACGAGCCCCATTTTCTATTTGTTCCTTTAGCCAATTGATCGAGTAGTTCATTGTGTGATATATTTTTCGCCATAAAATGTCTTCACCAGCCGAATTGCTCCAACAATATTATTATTAAACGTTTCCAATTGTTCCGCAAGAACCCACAATTCATTATGAATTTCTCCGCCCACATTTTGAACAGGAAATTGTTGCAGGTAATGTTCGGGAAGATCGAAGGCAGTTACATACCCCGCATACCCGGAAAATTCATCTTTAGTGTTCCATTCAAAAGCAATTTGTTCTGCATAAGCCTGGTTCATAACGGGGTAAAAAATTGGCTGCCACTCGAGTCTCGCCGGAAATTTTGTATAACCTGATTCTTTTATTAAATCCAATTCTTTTTGACCAACAGGACGATAAAGTGTGATTAATTTCATAAGTAATAATTGAACATTTACAATCTTGATTTGCTTATTCCGATTCTTTGCTCAAGCTCAATATCATTCAAGGCAATAACCTCTTCAAAAGGAACAATCAACTCATTTATATTTTTATCCACAACCTTTTGATATTCTTCTTTTACAAAGCCTGTCATGTCTTCAATTTTTACAATCCATTCTGTACAAAAATTTTTAAGGAGTTCTCCTTTCATACCAAGTTGTATTGCCTTGCGTTCCTCTTTGTTCCCATAAGGATCGTGGTCAGGATCCCATTGCAATCTTACTTCGGTTTTATTGAGTTGTTCCTTCCATTCATTTTCTGTGGCAAATATTTCTTTCTTATAAGAAGATATTGTTGCTTGCTGTAAAATTGTTTTGAAATGAACAATAGGCAGATGGACGGCCAGGATATTTTCCTGCTGCTCTTTTGTCGCCCATCCTGCCCTGTGCATCATCCATAAAAAACCTGGCTTGATCCAACTCATGCGATTAAAGCTATATGCATTTCCGCCAAAATGTTGGTTGGCTACAGCATAATTTGCAATCTGCGGATTAAATGCCTGGTAAACAACAATATTATCTCCATCTTTATTCGCTATGATTTGCTGACCCGATTTTGGCAACCTTTTTATTTGTTCTATATATTTTTCTGTTTTCATTTTAATTTATTTAAGCACCCACTTCCTGTTTCAAAAGCAGCCTCAAGTTATAAGGCCGAAGCTTAATAGCAGCAGCCAGTTGAATGGAGTCCCGATGAAGCATACGGGATAGACTGTCGCCACTGAAGCTAAACCAGGGAACTACTGCTGGTCACCAAAACCTGCTCTGCTAAGGTTGCTCTGATTTCCGCAAGTGTAAATTCTTTCGTGATTTTGCCATCTTTAAAAACGGTTTTTAATTCGCTTGTTGCTTCCTCTTCCCAACTTACCTTATCATATAATACGAAGTGGTTATTTTCCTTTTGTACATTGAGTAAACCAGTGGCTGATTTTTTTGTGCCGTCGTCCGTGATGGGATTTTTAAAGATCTCCCTGCCCTCACCATCTATCACTACGTAGGTGGCTTTCATGGCCGTTCCAAAAGTGTCGCGGGTATTGTATTGATAAGTATAACTTCCGATGCCAAAAACAACCTGTGTGGCGAAACCTTTTTCTTTCAATCCATCACAGATCTGCGCTGCCCTTTCCAAATTGATGCTGTCACCATATATAGCGCCGATATGTGGATCCAATAGTTTATAACCCTGTGCCGTAATGGTTCCGCCAAAAACATCCCACAGCAATTCAACCACTCCCTTTTTCGCTGCGATGTTGTTTGCATCAGGATCGCCGCAGATAATTTTTATCGGATCGCCACTATCAGGACGAATTACAACTTTACCCTCGCGTTGAAGTATAACCGTTTTTAGTGCCGGCAGGTATTCGGTACAAACTTTCCAAAGATCCCAGGTATCACTTACGATGCTTACAATTCCATTGGGATACACTTCAGAAATCAACCTATGAAAGGTTTCCAGTTCGCCATCTTTGCTGCCACTGCACATTACGCTATGTTCCGTTGCAGCCACGCTGCCACCAATCAGTTCTATATCCGCATCGGCGTTGTAATATTGTTCCAGGGCATCAATTGCAGGAATGGTATCTGTACCGGTGAAACTTAGCAGATGCCCCATGCCACTCAGGATTGCAGTCTCTAAAGAACTCATTCCCCTGAAAGAAAAATCATGCCCCTGCCATTGTACAAACTCTTGTGGCATGCCCGTTTCGGCAGCATACTTATTCAACAGTTTCCTGTAGGCATGTGCGATGGTGGCGCTGGTGCAGGGCTGCCAGATGATAGCGCTCAATAATGTTTCTAAAAAATTTGTGATCCAGTAAAATTCAGGTATCGTATTTACAATGGTGATACAAGGCACTTTCATTGGAACTTTACTTCCTTCTGGCAATGCTTTTATTTCAATTGGCAGGTAACCCAGGTCGTGCAGCCGCTCTAAATGTTCATAGGTTGGTAAGCCGGTTCCAAGTGAAGTATTAATTCTTCTTTTATACTCCCGAATAATTTTCTCTTTTGGCTGATAAAAAAAATTCTCGTTGAAATAGTTTAGCAGGTATTTTTTAATGAAGTACTGCATACCAAAGAAAACCATTTCATCGATATCTTTTAAGCGGCTGCTTCTTGGAGTAAGGTTGCTATATACCAGTTCAGTTTTCGCCGGGTATTGAAACACATGGCCTACTTTGTAATAATCGGTTAGTAAAAATGGATTCGTTTTCATAATATTATTGAAAATGTTTTAGGGTGATAACAATTGGTGATTCGTATGTTTTATATAAGCTGTCAGAAACAATGATCTGTTGAAAATACTTTTCCAATGCACTAAAGCCTTTTGAAAAAATACCATGAGTAACAATCAGTGTTAAATGTGCAGGCTTAATTTTTTCCGCTATGGCAAGGAAAGTGCCACCGCCATCGCAGAGGTCATCAATAATCACACAGTTTTTGCCAGCACATTCTTCCGGCTCTAATACCTCCAGTGTAATGTTGCCGTTCGACAAATCCCTGTTTTTACTGCAATACACAATGCTTTTGATATTGCTGTTCCAGCCAAAGTATTTGCCTACTTTTTTTGCGGCGCCTGCATCCGGGCAGATCAATACACCATCAGCTTTGTCATAAGCTTTTACGAGGGCTTCATTCGTAATGGCAACTGCATTTTTGATAAGCATCAACGAAACTTCAGAATGCACATCGTAGAGAAATACTTTTTCAAAACCACACATATTTACCAGGTCCGCCACTACTTTAAGGTCTATGCTGTCGCCATGCTGCATCAGCCGGTCGTACCGGGCAGCCATCAGGTAAGGTATCACCAAAACTTTCTTTTTTGCAAACAGGTTATCGATCGCATTGGCCGCTTCTAACAGCTGTAGCAACTTACTGGTATCGGTAAGCGAACAAATGAGTTTTACTTCATCACCTTCGGTAACGTCCTGGATATTTACGTGTGGCTGGCCATCGGGAAAGATGGTGATCTGTATTCCTTCGCCGGTGTTAAGATTAATTATTTTCATTGCTCCATTTATTTTTAATGAAGCAAATATAGGATTTTATTTTATTTTGCGTAATTTTTACGCAAATTATTTTATCGCCATGTATCAAGGTAAATAACAAAAGAGGGTAACTTTAATAACCAGGCCATTAATACTTTTGAAAGCGCTGGATAAAATTTATATCTCAAAATGCATCCCTTCATTTAGCAATTCCTGGTAACGATTTTTATTAAATCGATAAATTTTACTCGGCCTGCCAGCTCCTGCGCCGACAGAGAGTTGCCCGGTATCTTCCAACAACCCGAGCGATAAAATCTTCTTGGTAAAATTTCTTCTATCAATCTGCCGGTTCAGCAAGGTGCTGTATAATTTTTCTAAATCTACAAAGGGGAAGTTTTTGTCGAGCAGTTCAAAACCGATAGGCTGGTAACGAATTTTAGCACGGATCCTTTCAATAGCAGTTTGTAGAATTTCTTTATGGTCAAATGCCAATGTAGGTAGCTTATTGATATTGAACCACTGTGCGTCGGCGGCATCCGTGCTGGCTTTCAATTGCTGGAACATGCTGCTCTTTACCAGGGCGAAATAGGCGATAGAGATGATGCGCTGACGGGGGTCTCTTTTGGGTGCGCCGAATGTATAAAGTTGCTCCAGGTAGTTAACCTTGATGCCTGTCTCCTCCGATAATTCTCTCTTAACTGCTGCCTCAAGGCTTTCTTCTTCCAGTATAAATCCACCGGGGATTGCCCAGCTATTTTTATACGGCGGGTACTTTCGTTTAATTAATAAAACAGAAACTCCTTCATTTTTTGAGTAGCCAAAAACGACCGCATCAACAGCAACTTTTATCATGGCAAATTTATTTAACCCAATACAGTCGCAAGATAAATTATTTGAATTTCGCCTGCCCTAATTTCCAGTTAGATTTCGCTACGCCTGGTTTGAAAAACTTCAGGAATTTGACAAGCGTACTATATGGAAACGCATTCTGCCATCCTAAAAATTTTACACCACATTCCACCACGGTTTATCGTCACTATCTTTTTCAGGCGGCTTATTTTCTGTAGTTGGGATTATGGGTTTAGTTTGAGATGAAGCGGTTTCGCCTAATGGCAGTTGCAAACTATTGTTTTGAAATAGTGCAACAATTGATTGCTTTAATTGGTTACCCTTCACCGGATTTACCATTTTTACAAAATTGGCATAGCCAATAATGTAGCTGGATAAATTTGCAGGATGGTTTTGTATAATACTGTTATTCCCCTTTTTTAGGTTGTGTAAGAGGGCTCTGAATTGCCGCAGGTCCTTCCGGTTTACGCTGAGTTGTTGGTTTACTACCACACCGGTAACCTCCTGCTGTGTGCCTTTACGCATAATGCGGATTTTGTCAGGATGCACCGTAAAGCCCTCATCCTGCAAGATTCTTTTGATGCGCCATACCAGTTGCTGGGCATTAATTTCTTCGCCACCGGAAAAGGTTACATCATCTGCATAGCGGGTATAATTACAATTAAGTTTATTAGCCAGACCCTGTAAGCGATTGTCCAATGAAAAACAAAGGATATTGGTAATGGCCGGACTGGTAGGTGCCCCCTGTGGCAGTACACGATTTCCCTTTTGGACAAAATAATTTTTTCCGTCGATCTCCACTTCATCTGTTACTGCTTCTGTGCAAATAAGGGAAAGTATCGTCGCAATTTTTTCTGAATAACCCAATTGCTGCAACAAACCTTTTACTCTTTTAAAATGAACACTCGGAAAAAAATCTTTCACATCCACATTTAGTACAAGATTCTTCCCAACGTGTGGTTGTGCATTAGTAACAATGGATCGGTTGGAAACAAATCCATTCGCAGCATGGTGCAGTGGAACCTTATTAAGGAGATTTTCCAATATCCAATATTGTACTTTTTTTAGCCGCGGCATGGGTGCAGATATTAACCGCCGACCGCCTGACTTTTTAGGCAAATAAAATTTCCGGTAATGATTTACTTCCGATACTTTTCGATTGAAGGCTAGAAAGCGTAATTCTTTTAAATCAATACCCATGGCTGTTGCCAGTTCTGTTTCATTGGCGAAGACAGGCAGGTTGTGCTTTTGAAGAGCGGCGATATTATTTTCGGCATGGTTAAGACCGAGTGAAACATTTTCGCCGAGGTAAATGATTTCTGTTGCCTTTTTATTTTTCCAGGATTCGGCTTTATCAAATCGCTGCTGCTCTTTTTTCTTTTTATTTACTTCCCGTTTTGCCTTTGCCTCCACCATGCGTTTCATGCGCATTTCTTTCAATACCGCTTCCCTGTTCTGGTACTTTCTTTTTTCTTCCCCAAGTTTATTAAGTTCCTTTTGTAATTCCGTTTCCTTTCTAATCAGCAATTCGGGTACGCCGGGTTCGCCATCTTTTTTACCCCAAAAGCCAAGGCGTTTCATTTCCACCAATATAAATTCCTCTTTGGAAGTTTCCCTGATGCGATCGTAAATCTGTTGACGGGTAAGCTTGATGTCGGCCATAGTAGGAAGAAAAATATTCATGGTTTGACAAAGTAAAAGTAGATGCTGCCTTCGTGCCCGCCGGCGACCAGATTAATCAACGCCAGGCATACGGGTGCTATATCACTATTTGGGCACACGGGGCCTTCACTGTAAATAGTGATATAGCACCCGTATGCCATAGTAAAGATTATATTTGGTGATGCATGATAAACTCATGTTGCATGAGCGACGAAACATCGCTCTTTCCCTTCCGGGAAGCAAGGTGCACACGTTTTATTTTCCCCCTGTCAAAGAACATGAATTGCTGTTAGCAAATATAAGCTGCTGATTTTAATTTGCCTCAAAAAGTAGGAAAGAGCGACCAATATCAACAGAACCAACCACGAACCTTGAACCACAAACCTTGAACCTTCAACCCTCCACAACAACCCTTGTTTTATTAAATGCTTGCCTGACAGCCAGCATGTGTTCACAGGGCCCCTTATATAATTTGTGTTCTATATAATGGCTGCAATCACAATGGGCAGACCTTATTTTTTCGTCACTGTCTATCACCATTGAGGGATTAAACGTTTTTTTTGTTCCCTTTACCGTGCCAGACAGTTGCATAGACCCGTCGGTCA